>UQXK01000045.1 GCA_900544985.1 uncultured Eubacteriales bacterium | reverse complement strand
ATCTGCGCACGACGGTTTTGGATTGAAATTCTCTGCTAATTTCTCATATTCTTCTTTCGTGTAGTTCTGTGTGTTCATCGCCCATTCGCCTGTTCCGAGCTCGGAAAAAAGTCCGTAATGGATAAACATTCCGAAACGCGCTTCTTTGAACCAAGATAATCTGTTTTCGCGTTTAGAAGCTGTTTCTTTGTTATAATCATAGCTTGTTATGAAGTTCATATTATCTGCCTTTCAACAAGTATTTGTTTTATTCGATTATATATTTATATTTTTTATAAGTCAACATAAATATTTGGTATTTACTTATTTTTTATAGTATGATAGAATAACCCGATAGAAAACCATTAAATATTTTTCAAAATCGGCAAAGAAAGGCTTTTTTGCTTTATGGCGACTCTCATTCTCGTTATAATATTCATAGATTTTATCGGGCTAGGAGTTCCGGATTCTCTTTTGGGCGCGGCATGGCCTGCCATTTATCCGGAATTTGTGCTTCCTGTTTCTACATCGAGCATTCTTTCGATAATAAACGTATGCGGAACGATAACATCGAGCTTGCTCAGTTCAAGGCTTATAAACCGTTTCGGAACGGCAAAGGTCACAGCCGTCAGCACAGTTCTTACAGCAATAGCGCTCGGCGGATTTTCGATTTCGAAAAATATATATTTTTTGTGTCTGTTTTCCGTTCCGTTGGGACTTGGCGGCGGCGCGATAGATACGGCGCTGAATAACTATGTGGCTTTGCATTATAAGGCGACACACATGAGCTTTTTACATTGCTTTTACGGAATAGGCGTTTCACTCAGCCCGTATCTTATGTCGATAGCTCTTTCGAAAGATAATAACTGGCGTCTTGGATACAGATATGCATTCTTCATTCAACTTACCATATCTTTAATAACCATAATCTCCATTCCACTCTGGAAAAAGGCAAATACAATTTCAACTTCCGGAAAAAGTGAAGAAGTGCGGTCTAAAAATATATCTCTCTTAAAACTTGCGAAGATGCCCACGGTAAGGCTCGTCTGGATAATGTTTTTATGCTCATGTACAATAGAATGCACTTGCGGAAACTGGGGAAGTACATTTCTTGTAAACTCCAAAGGACTTACTCCGAAGGCGGCCGCGCAAATCATAACATTTTACTACATAGGTATGGCGATAGGACGTTTTCTTTCTGGAATACTTGCTTTCAGGCTTTCTTCATGGAAGATAATTCATATCGGCATGGGGTCCGTGTTGATTGCGGTAATATTGCTCGTTCTTCCTATGCCTGCGACCGTGTCCGGAATAGCGCTGTTTATGATAGGACTCGGAAACGGTCCGGTATTTCCAAATCTTATACATCTCACACCGAAAAATTTCGGAAAAGAAATATCACAGTCAGTCATGGGATCGCAAATGGCGGCGGCGTATATCGGCGTTATGATATTTCCGCCTATATTGGGAGTCCTAGCCCAAATATTCGGCATGAACGTTTTTCCTTATTATATAGCTTTGTTCTTTTCGCTCATGCTCGTTTCAATGCTCGTTCTTATAAAGAAACTTATAAAACAGGGACTTTACAATTATTGAGAAAAAAGCTTTTGACGTTTTATATCGTCAAAAGCTTTTTGATTTATATAATTTTATTTACGGCTTTCCCCTCAAAGAAGAGACGTATATTTTCCGCCACTATCGAAAGACACCTGTTTCTTGCCTCTGCCGCTCCCCACGCCATATGCGGAGTAAGACATACGTTTTTCATATTCATTATATCATGGTAAGGATGATCCTTCGGAAAAGGTTCTTTCGAATATACATCTATGCCAAGCCCTCCGAGTTTTCCTCTTTTTACAGCTTCCGCAAGAGCCGCCTCGTCTGCGACATTTCCTCTCGCAACATTTATAAAGACAGCGCCGTCTTTCATTTCGTCGATTCTTTCTTTATTTATAATATTATAAGTGGATTCGTTTAGCGGAACATGCAACGAAATTATATCGGAGTTTTTGCAAACTTCATCTATTGTCACATTTTTATATGTTTTGTCCTTTTTTCTGCGGCACATGAGCACATTGCATCCGAGCGTTGATGCTATATCGGCAACTCTTTTTCCGATAGCACCTCCGCCCACAACTCCCCATGTAAGCGAGGACATTTCATGATAAACAGGGACAAGCCTGTTCGCGATCCCGGAATTTGTATACTCGCCAGAATTTACAAAACCGCGGTAATCGTCTAAATGCATTACAAGATAAAGCGCCATACCGACGGTTAGCTGTGCAACGCTTTCGGTTGAATATCCCGGAACATTGCAAAGGGAAATGTTGTGGGAAGCGCAAAAATTCAAATCTATATTATCGTATCCCGTTGCCGCCACACATATGAGTTTGAGTTTTGAGGCTGCCGATAAATTATTTTCTCCGAGCTTTATCTTATTGACTATAACGACATCGGCATTTATAATTCGTTCTTCTACTTCATCAGGTTTTGTAGAATCGAAAATATCTATTTCCGCCTTCAATTTATAAAGGGGAGAAAGATCTATATCGTCTCCCAGCGTCATTTTATCAAGTATGACTATTTTCATATATAACCTCGAATTTTAAAATTTGATTTTTTCCGAAAACACTTTTCAATAATTATACTATATATTGAAATTCAATGCAATCGATATTATCAATAAAACAGTAACATAAAAAACAGAAAAATGTCTGATAATATTATATTTAGAGAGTTGACAAATAATCTATATTGTAGTATAATCAAAACAAAATTGTTGAGTTTATGTTTTATATTATATGTGCGTTGATGTACTATGATTTAGGTTAAGACTTAAACTCTGATTATTTGTATATTACTATTTTTACGGGGACATAACAACTGATGAATAACGAAGAAAAAGGAACTACCGAAATCGATCTTTTGCAGATCGCGTCCGCTCTCATAAAAAGATGGTGGATAATACTTGTTGCGTCTGTCGTTTGTGCCGTATCGGCTTTCGGTTATACTTATTTGAAAGTCACGCCGCTTTACCAGGCAAGCGCACTTTTGTATGTAAATAATTCTTCCGTTTCTTTGAACGATATAACGGTGTCGGATTTGACGGCTTCAAAGTCGCTGGTTGATTCATATTCTGTAATATTGAAATCCAGGCTTACTCTTGAAGAAGTAATAAAAAAAGCCCATCTCAACTACTCATATGAAACTTTGTATTCAATGGTATCCGCACAATCCGTAAACAAGACCGAAATATTTTCGGTTACTGTGAAAAGCTCCGATCCGGATGAAGCGAGAATAATTGCGAATACAATAGTGGAAATCTTACCCGCGAAGATTTCGGAGATTATCAAAGGCTCTTCCGTCTCGATAGTCGATCTTGCGGTCACGCCGAAATCAAGTTATTATCCGAGTTACAGCAAAAATTCCATAATGGGTTTTCTTGTGGGATTTATTGTAAGCGCGGCTGTGATAATTATATTGGAAGTTTTCGTAAACGACAAAATTCAATCGGAAGATTGGTTGCGTTCTAATTTCGGTGAAAGTATTCCTGTTCTTTCTGTAATACCCGACATTTCTTCCGAAAAGAACGGGAAAAGTTACGGCGGATACAAAAGTTATAGAAGTTACAGAAGCTATCCGTCTACTGGCAATAAGCGCGGAACGGAGAAGAAAAATTGAAAGCATTAGATGATATTATGAATGAAGAAACAAAAAATACCGTCCAAATGCCCCGCAAGGCTGGCGATATGGCAAAAGAAAAAAATCCTCCGGTAACAAAATTCGGAGAAGGACTGGATTTTGCATCTCAGGAAGCATATAATCTTTTAAGAGCAAATATAACATTTTCTTTTTCCGAGCAGGAAAAGGGAAGAATAATAGGCGTTACAAGTGCGTGTCCTTCCGACGGTAAGACCACCACATCAATAAATATTGCTTACTCAATGGCAAAGAGCGGAAAGAAAGTTCTTTTAATAGACGGAGATATGCGCAAACCGAAGATTCACAGAATGCTAGCAAAACCGCTTTCCCCCGGTCTTTCCAACTTGCTTGTTACAAAACCGTCTGGGATAACCCATAGCGGTGTAATGCATGAAAATCTCTCTATTCTTACGGCAGGAGATATACCTCCGAATCCCTCGGAGCTTCTTGCTTCTTTAAAGATGAAGGATATACTTGATTTTGTTTCTCAGCATTACGACTTTATCATAATCGATTTGCCACCAGTTTTGGCGGTTTCCGATGCACTTTCCGTTTCTCAGTATCTTGACGGAATTATTCTCGTTGTAAGACATAAAGTGACAAGACGCCGTGAAATAAACGATGCGGTGCGTCAGCTCCGTTTTGCTAAGGCCCGTATTTTAGGCTTTGTATATAACGACTGCGGTCATTCCGAAAAGGGATATTACAAAAAGCACGGTCACTATTATAAAGATTATAAAAATTAAATTATTTTAAGTAAATAAAAATCTATTTTATATATGAAAGGGAAAAACCATGAAAAAAATCATTTCTTCTGTTTTAGCTATTATTTTACTGTTTTCTTTGGCATTGACTTGCCTTGCGGCAGACACTACGCCAAGTGTTGAAGCAAAACCGGCGCCCGAACTCACTCCCATAGATCCCGAGAATCCCGATGTTGTAGCTCAGATAAAAACATCTTCCGACACGAAAGATGTTATTAAAGGTGCTCTTTCGGTAATTTCTCTTGCAAACAAAGACACCGCTCCCGAAGATGTAAAGAACAATCTTACGAAAACTTTTGACGATATCAATGAAGGCAAGCTTGACAAAGTTATAGCAAAAGCCGCAAAAGCAATAAACAAAGATTATACAAGCAATAATCTTATTGCAACAGATCTTTTCGAGCTTTCTCTTTCCGCAGAAGCTCAGGCAGAACTCAAAAATTCCAACGGCAGTTACATATCCGTTAAGTTCAAAGTAGCAAAAGCGCCCGCTGCCGTTCTTCACCTTAATACAGAAACAAACGAATGGATAGATGTCGGCTCTGATAATATCATTGATAACAAAGACGGCACTGTTACGGTAAACTTCTCATCTCTTTGCCCTGTAATATTCCTCAGCGTAAACGAGAACGCACCTGTTGAAGAACCGAGCAATAACACATGGTTAATAATTATTATATGCGTTATAGCTGTCGCTCTCATCGTTATAGTTGTTGTATGTGTAAACAACAGCAAAAAGAAAAGCAAAAAAGCTTCTTCCAACAAAGACACAAAAACAAACAAATAATTAAAATTGAAACAGATCAATACCACCGGTAAAATCGGTGGTATTGATTTAATAAGGTGCAATATGCAACGTGAAAAGAGAAATAAGATATTAAAATTTTCCGCTTTTATTGCCGCTGCTCTCGTTATTATAATTCTTTTGTCTCAAATGGACCGCATAGTAAGAAAAATCGGAATAGGCGGCAAGGGCGCGATAGATAATTATAATGATATGAAAACAGTATATCTTAACGGAGAGGCTTATCTTCCGAAAAAAAATATAATAACTTTTCTTGTAATAGGTCTTGACGATTTCGGAAAAGTCCAGAGCAGCGGATCGTATAATAACACGGCACAGGCGGACTTTCTTATGCTCTGCATAATAGATAAGGAAAACGAAAAATATTCGTTTATTCATATAAACCGTGATACCATGACGAGCGTGGATATATTGGGCGTAACAGGCGTAAAAGCCGGAGAGGACACCATGCAGATCGCTCTTTCGCATACGTACGGAAACGGACTTTCGAAGAGCTGTGATAATACGGTTCGTGCTGTTTCGCGTTTGCTGTACGGTGTAAATATCGATTTTTATCTTTCCATGAATATGGATGCCATTTCTTCATTTACAGATTACATCGGCGGTGTTCCGATAGTCATCGAAGAAGATCTTACAATTATAGATGAAAGTTTTGTAAAGGGAGCTTCCGTCAATCTTACAGGACCGCTTGCGCTCAACTTTATTCGTGCCCGTTCCTCGCTTCCTGACAGTACAAATATTGCGCGAATGAATCGTCAAAAACAATTCTTAAATGCATTCGTTGATAAAATAAAGAAAACGGAAATCACGGATTCTTTTCTTGACGGAGCATATTCGTCTATAAAAGATTATTCTGTCACCAACTGTGATATATTTATGCTTGATACCCTTGTTGATTATATAAATGCATATTCTTTCGGCGGTATTATTTCTCCCGACGGAGAAGCGGTAAAGGGCGCGGAGTTTATAGAATTTTATGTAGATCAGCAGGATTTGCAAAAAATAGCTTCTGAATTATTATATGAAAAAAGATAAGTTTCTGAATACCGATATTGTTGATTTTCATTCGCATATACTTCCTTGCGTTGACGATGGCAGCAAGTCATTTGAACAGACAACGGGAATGCTTTATGAAACATCAAATCAAGGGATAAAATCAATTGTGGCGACTCCTCATTTCTATGCTTCCTCGGATATACCGGAAAAGTTTTTCAAAAGAAGAGAAGCAGCTCTTACAAAACTTCTTGATATTTACAATTCATTCTCTTCTGTTCCCGATATATATATAGGAGCTGAGGTGGCTTATTTTCCCGGCATGGGAAATTCCTCTATAACCAAAGATCTTTGCATTGTCGGGACTGATAAAATACTTGTGGAAATGCCCTTTGACACTTGGAATAATTCTGTTATTGAAGATATAATTTTGTTGAGGGATAAAGAGGGACTTTTCCCGATTATCGCTCATATAGAAAGATATATCAAATATCAAGAAAAAGGTGTTTTAGAATTTTTCAGAGATAACGGAATATTGATCCAATCAAATGCTGATTTTTTTGTCAACCGAAGAACCAGAAAAAAAGCTCTGAATATGCTTTGCGACGGCAAAATAAATCTTATAGGTTCGGATTGCCATAATACTTCCACAAGAAAGCAGAATATAGGTGAGGCAATAAATATTATTTCAGGTGCTTTCGGAGATGAGGCGATAGAAGATCTGGAAAGTCTCAGCTTTTCGGTTTTGCGTAATGCCGTTTCTTTAAAAAATTATCAATTTGCAAACAAATAAAATTAAATAAAATAACTGCCACCGGGTAGTAAAAATGCTTAAAAGCATTCGTGTGTACATCGTTAGGTCTTTGAAGATGTGCATTACGAATGCTTTTTTGAGGTTATAAAATGAAATCAAAATCCTATTTTACAAAGTTTGAAATCTTTTTATGGTTATTTTCGGTTGCAACGGTCATTCTTGCTTTCTTATTGCCGCAAGAAAAGAATATTCTTAATCTTATATCATCTCTTATAGGCGTAACCGCGCTCATTTTTGTTGCAAAGGGAAATGTCATAGGGCAGGTATTAACCGTTGTATTTGCCGTCTTTTACGGAATAGTATCTTTTTTCTTTAATTATTACGGAGAAATGATAACTTACTTAGGTATGACCGCACCTATCGCTCTTATCAGCATTTTTTCATGGCTTTCTCACCCTTCAAAGACAAAAAATGAAGTCAAAGTAGGACATATTACTTTAAAAAGCGGAATTTTCATGATAATATCCGCAATTATTGTCACGGGTGCTTTTTATTTTATTCTAAAAAAGCTTGGAACAGCCAACCTTATTATAAGTACAGTCTCCGTAACGACAAGTTTTTGCGCGTCTTATCTTTCGTTTCTGAGAAGTCCGTTTTATGCGGTAGCATATTCATTAAACGATCTGGTTCTTATCATTATGTGGATTCTCGCGAGTATCGAAAATCCGTCTTATATCCCTATGGTGATGTGCTTTGTGATGTTTTTTGCAAACGATATTTACGGATTTTACAGTTGGAGAAAGATGAAGAAACGCCAGAACGAAAACGGTTAGAAAAAATCTCCTCCGACAGGGAAGTTTTACATCGATATTTTCCTAATCTTTACAAAGCCCGCGAAAATGCTCTTGTATATTTTCTTGACGGAGGAAAAACACAAGGTTGCAAAAGAAGCGCTCGTTCCGCTGACATAGGCAATTTTCCTTCATATGACCGCTCTTTATGAAACAGAAGATTCCCCTGTATATCTCAAAAAAGCAGAAAAAATAATCGATATGCTTTTAGAAGATGAAACTGAAACTGATTTTATAAAATCAATTCGTGAGAAAATTCGAAAGCAGATTGCAAGCTTATAAGTGTGTTTATCGGATTTCGGATCAAAGCATATAGAAAAGGCAGAGAAATATCTCTGCCTTTTTTCTTAACCAAAAATAAAGTAATTTTCCTCATTTGAATTTTCGTTATATGGAAAGGAAATTTTGAAATATGGGTATAAATATGTCAAAAGTAAATGTCGAAAATTGCCGTTAATAAGTAATAGAACCCCGTTAATTCGAAGGAATTGACACAGTGAAAGCGGTTGAGCCGTTGCCGCTTTTCACAAATATTTTTCCACTATGCAGCTCTACAATTCTTTTGGCTATTGAAAGCCCCAGCCCGCTTCCTTTCGAAGAGTGCGATTTGTCGCATTGATAAAATTTATTGAATATCCACGGCATATCTTCTTCGCTTATTTCAACACCTGTATTTTTTATCGTAATATCTGTGGACTCTTCACTTTTTTGAATTTTTATTTCGATCTCTCCGTTTTTCGGAGTGAATTTTGCGGCATTGTCAAGCAGATTTATAAAAACCTCTTTCATCATGTCTTCGTTGGCGTCCATATAATGCTCGTCAAAATCGACGGATATGGAAATATTTTTTTCTTCCCATTTCTTTTCCAAAAGTATAACGCATGTGCGGATTTGTTCTGACAAATTGTAATGTGATATATTTGTAAGAATATTTTGATTTTCAAATTTTGTCATGTCAAGCACATTTTTTGACATAACCACAAGCCTGGAAGCCTCTTCCTCTATTATTTCGAGATATTCTTGCCGTTGTTCTTCTGTCAACGATCCCTTTTTTAACAATTTTGTAAATCCGAGTATTGAAGTAATAGGCGTTTTGAACTCATGAGAAAAGTTGTTTACAAAATCCGAGCGGAGAATTTCGGTATTTTCCAATTCTGTCGCAAGCGCATTGAAACTATTGTTAAGCTCGATTCCCATTTTGTAATTTCCCAGCTTTAAACGTGTTTCATAGTTTCCGTCTGCAAGAGAGTTTATACCGTTTATCATAGCATTAAACGGTTTCAAGGTGATTTTTCCGACCACAACGGTAATAATAGTTCCGACTATGATACTTGATATAACAAATATTATTATCGGCGGTATAAAAATACTCTTATCAGGATTATCAGTTGTAATAATTCCGTAATTTATAAGAATAGATACAGCTGTTCCCACTATCAAAAATGTTGTTGTAAGAATAAAGAACACTATTGCCGAAAAAACAAATGAAAGCATTGCTATATGATATGTTTTGTTCTTTTTCATATTTTCTTTACCGCCTTGTATCCCAGACCTCTTACGGATTCGATTTCAAATTCTTTATATCCCTCGAATCGCTTTCGGAGTCTTGCTATATGTACCGTAACCGTCTCCCAGCCCGTATCGCTGTTCATCCCCCATATTTCATCCATAAGCTGTATTCTTGTAAATATCTGCCCCGGATATGACAAAAGCTTATATAGCAAAAGAAATTCTTTCTGTGGAAGCTCTTGCACGGAATCCTTATTGGAAACTGTCATGGAATCATAGTCTATTACTACGTCTCCGATGATTATTTTTCTTTCCGTCATTATTTTAGAGCGCCGCAGAAGCGCTTTTATACGAAGAAGCATCTCTTCTTCGTCTATCGGCTTTGTCATAAAATCGTCTATTCCCGCAAGAAAACCTTTTTTCCTGTCGGAAGAGAGTTGCTTTGCGGAAATCATAAGTATAGGCAAGTCGTTTTTGGTGCTTCTGAGTGTTTTGGTGAATTCGTAACCGTCCATATTGGGCATCATGATATCGATTATGACAAGATCTATATGTTCATTTTCCATTATTTCGAGAGCTTTTTTTCCGTCTTCCGCAGTTGAGACTGTATATTTTTCCGCTTCTAAAACCGCACGCATGAGAAGTCTTGTATTTTTATCGTCGTCAACGACCAAAATATTAAACATCTGATAATCCTCCGTTTCTTAAAATGATTATATATGATTTTTTAAACCTTTGCAATAACATAATTTTTTCTTATACCGATAAAAGTTTATATTCCGTTTATTTTGAAAATATATTATATAACCAGTACAATGAAAGGAGTAGTATTAAATGCTGAAAATACTTAAAAAATTTACGATAAAAGAATGGCTGCTGTCGCTTATGGCTGTTCTGTCTATTGTGGCGCAGATCTGGCTTGATCTTACAATGCCGGATTACATGAATGAGATAACCAAGCTCATTCAAACAGAGGGAAGCGCAATGAGCGATATACTTATCGCAGGCGGAAAAATGCTTTTGTGCGCGTTGGGAAGTCTTGCGGCGGCGGTGTTGACTGCATTTATCGCATCAAGAATAGCTTCAAACTTTTCCGCAAACCTTCGTTCGCTTCTTTTTAATAAGGTCCAGTCCTTTTCGATGGCAGAAATAGGGAAGTTTTCTACCGCAAGTCTAATAACACGTTCCACAAACGACGTAACTCAGGTCCAGATGTTTGTAGTTATGGGATTGCAGGTAATCATAAAAGCGCCTATAACTGCGATCTGGGCAATACTAAAAATAGAAGATAAAAGCTGGCAGTGGACGCTTTCGACAGGTGTTGCCGTCGTACTGCTTTTGATAGTCGTTATAACTTGTGTTCTTATCTCAATGCCCAAATTTAAGATGATGCAGAAACTGACGGACGATTTGAACCGTGTTACAAGGGAAAATCTGACGGGTCTTTCCGTTGTGCGCGCATACAATGCAGAAGGATATCAGGAAAATAAATTTGACGCCGCCAATACAGCTTTAACCGATACAAGTCTTTTTGCACATCGCGTCATGGCATTTATGATGCCCGGAATACAGCTTATAAACAGCGGTCTTTCTCTTGCGATATATTGGATAGGAGCCATTCTTATAAATTCGGCAGGTATTCTCGATAAAGTGAATCTGTTTTCCGACATGGTCGTATTTTCCTCATATGCGATGCAGGTGGTAATGTCGTTTATGATGATAGTCATGATATCCGTAATGATACCGCGTGCTTCCGTTGCGGCAAAGAGAATAAATGAAGTTTTGGATACGGAACTTTCTTTGAGAGACGGCGAAAGAGTAGATGGTGAAATCGGCAAAAACGGCGAAGTAGAATTTAAAAACGTAAGTTTCCGTTATCCCGATTCCGATGAATACGTATTAAGCGGCATTTCTTTTACGGCGCACAAAGGCGAGACGGTCGCTTTTATCGGCGCTACCGGAAGCGGAAAGAGCACGGTAATAAACCTTGTACCGCGTTTTTACGACGTTTCCGAAGGAGAAGTCCTTGTTGACGGTGTAAATGTAAAAGAATACAATCAACAAAAGCTGCGCGATAAAATAGGTTATGTTTCCCAGAAAGCGATACTTTTTTCGGGAGATATAAAGAGCAACGTGGCATTCGGCGATAACGGAAAAGATAAAATCGCCGATTCCGATATAATCGATTCCGTATACACGGCGCAGGCGAACGATTTTGTCGAAAAAATGGATAACGGCTACGATTCGTATGTCGCCCAGGGAGGCTCCAATCTTTCGGGCGGTCAAAAACAGCGTATTTCGATAGCACGCGCAATCGCAAGACACCCCGAAATATTTATATTTGACGATTCTTTTTCCGCACTCGACTACAAAACGGACAAAAAACTCCGTTCGGCTCTTGCAAAGGACTGCAAAAACGCGACAAAGCTCATAGTGGCACAGCGTATAGGCACAATAAGAGACGCCGACAAAATAATAGTTCTCGAAGACGGAAAAATGGCAGGAATAGGAACACACGAAGAGCTCATGAACAATTGCGAAACATATAAGCAAATAGCTCTTTCACAGCTTTCAAAGGAGGAACTCGCATAATGTCAAACAAAGAATTTGAAAAAGAGAATGCGCGTCCGATGAGAAGAATGCCCGGTGGTCCGGGGCACGGTCCCGGCGGACCAGGCGGTCCGGGAGGCGGAGAAAAGGCGAAAAATTTTGTCGGCATATGGAAAAAACTCCTTAATTACAGCAAAAAGTATCATGCCGCCATCATAATTGCTCTTATCTGTGCTATCGGCGGCACTGTACTTACAATACTTGGTCCCGACAAGCTTTCCCAAATGACCAATCTTATAAAGGACGGCATACTGACGGGCATAGATTTGGATGGCGTTGCGAAAATAGGATTTGTACTTGTTGCGTTCTATGCCATGAGCTTTATACTTTCTTCCACGCAGAGTTTTATAATGTCCACGATAACCCAAAGAATCTCCAAAAGACTTCGCGGAGATATTTCGGGCAAGATAAACAGACTTCCTATGTGGTACTACAACAAAACGACGACAGGCGATATTCTTTCGCGCGTGACAAATGATGTAGATACCATAGCGCAATCGTTTAATATGAGTATAAGCACCCTTGTTTCGGCAATAACGCTTCTTGTAGGTTCGCTCATCATGATGATAAAAACGAATATCATAATGACACTTACTGCCGTGCTTTCCACAATAATAGGTTTGTTTATCATGATGTTTATAATGGGCCATTCGCAAAAGTATTTTACGCGCCAGCAAAAACACCTCGGAGAAATAAACGGACATATAGAGGAAATGTATTCGGGACACACCGTCGTAAAGGCTTACAACGGGGAAGAAAACTCAAAAAGAATCTTTGACGAAATGAACGGAAATCTCCGCGAGAGCGGATTTCGCGCGCAGTGCCTGTCCGGTCTCATGATGCCGATAATGTCGTTTATCGGAAATTTCGGTTATGTTGCCGTATGCGTTGTAGGTGCACTGCTCACCATGAACGGTAAAATCTCCTTTGGCGTCATTGTCGCATTTATGATGTATGTAAGATATTTTACACAGCCGCTATCTCAGATAGCACAGGCAATGCAGTCGTTGCAATCTGCCGGTGCCGCAGGAGAAAGAGTTTTCGAATTCCTCGAAGCAGAAGAAATGTCCGATGAAAGCAGTAAGAATGCTTCTATTGAAAACATCAGAGGCGAGGTCGAATTCAAACATGTAAAATTCGGTTACGAAGATTCCGACCGTGTTATAATAAACGATTTTTCCGCCAAAGCGCTTCCGGGACAGAAAATAGCGATAGTAGGTCCTACCGGAGCGGGAAAGACGACACTTGTAAATCTTCTTATGCGTTTCCATGAGATACAGGGCGGAGAAATCCTCATAGACGGAGTTTCAACAAATTCTTTAAAACGAGAAAATGTACATTCGCTTTTCTGCATGGTTTTGCAGGATACATGGCTATTTGAAGGCACCGTTCGCGAAAACCTTATATACTGCACCGAAAATGTAAGCGACGAAAAAATGAAAGAAGCGTGCCGCGCCGTAGGACTCGACCATTTTATAAGAACGCTTCCTCACGGTTACGACACAGTTTTGAACGACCAGGTAAGCCTTTCGCAGGGGCAGAAGCAACAGCTTACGATAGCTCGCGCAATGATAGCGGATAAACCCATGCTCATTCTCGACGAGGCTACAAGCTCCGTGGACACACGCACAGAGCTTGTTATACAGAACGCCATGGACGCACTCATGAAAGACCGCACTTCGTTCGTTATAGCTCACAGACTTTCGACAATAAAAAATGCGGATCTCATTCTTGTTTTGAAAGACGGAGACATAATAGAGAGCGGCACGCATGATGAGCTTCTGAATAAAAAAGGATTCTACGCCGATCTTTACAACAGCCAATTTGATAAATCGGCATAATATAACGGAGGAAAAAACGTGAATGACATTGAAACCCATTTGAAAGAAATAAAAAAAACGCGCGCTTCTCTTACAGTAGAGGAGCGCGCAGAAGAAATGCTTTCCAAAACTTATGGCTTTGCAAAGCTTATGACATACTATAAATGTGCTATGATGGAAATAGAGACAAAGTTCAATGTACTGAACGAAGAATTTTCCCTACAAT
>UQXK01000044.1 GCA_900544985.1 uncultured Eubacteriales bacterium | reverse complement strand
TCCGAAAGAAAGGTGTGTTCTTTTGCCTACTTTTCTTATAAGAAAAGTAGGTTATCTTATAAGATCGGCGTAGTCGAATTTTATGACTTTCGAAAGCTCTTCCGCAGACATTTCCACCTGAAAGCCTATTCTTCCGCCGCTGAAAAATATTGTGGAAAAATCCGCCGCGGTCTTATGCAGAACGGTTCTGAAAAATTTTTTCATTCCGATGGGAGAGCAACCGCCGTGAATGTATCCTGTAAGCGGCAAAAGCTCTTTGGATTTTACCATTTCCACGGATTTTTCTCCGACTGCAAGGGCGGCTTTCTTTAAATCAAGCTCTTCCGCAACGGGAACGAGGAATACATAGTGAGAAGACGATTTTCCCACCGTTACAAGCGTCTTGAAAACTCTTGCGGGGTCTTCGTTAAGCACTCTTGCGATATCTACTCCCGCAATAGCGTCCGTATCTACGTAGTAGTGTTCTTTGTAATTCGCTTTCATGCTGTCGAGCTTTCGCATCGCATTTGTTTTTTCGCCCATTTTTTCCTCCGATATATGAATATCATTTTTTAGATAAAAAAGTATTCTGCAATGTATATAAATATTTTTTATTACCTTACAATGATATCATAACGGCATGATTTTTTCAATATTAGAAACTTTGAAATTTCAAACGAAAAAGCGAAAAAAACTCTTGACAATTACCTTTTTATGGAAATATAATATTCACATATTTTTAAAATCCATAAAAAAGAGGTCTTTTATACGAAGAAAGAAAAATTTATATCTCCCGATTATTATAAAAATTTTTCATGTAAATGCGGGAACTGTCACGATACCTGTTGCCGCGGCTGGGGGATATCTCTAAGTTACCCCGAATATTGCCGCATACTAGGCATGAATTTGAAAAAAGAGCTTCGGCGCAAAGCGGACAGCGCATTTTATATCGCCGATAATCCCACAAACGAGAGATATGCACTTATAAATGAAAAATACGACGGATATTGTCCGTTTATAGATGAAGACGGATATTGTTCTTTGCAGCGTGCGTGCGGTGAAGAAGTGCTTCCCATAGTTTGCCGTATGTATCCGCGTTCTGTAAAGCTTGGAGAGGAAAACGAGATATCCTGTTCTTTAAGCTGTGAGAAAACGGTGGAGCTTATCATATCGGACACCGAAAAAATGAGATTCGGAGAATACACCGCGGATATCCCCGACGGCGTTGGAATACATACAAGGTGCGATTCCTCATATAAAAGGGATATGCGTAACAGGTGCATTGAAAAAATGTCAGACAGATTGGAGTCTATTCCGATAAGGCTCGATACTGTGGGAAAGATCGTCACCGAAATACCGAAAGAGAACGCTCCTGAAATCGAAAAACTCCCCGTCGATATCGCGGGAAATGATATTATCGATATTGCGAATATAATATTTTCTCTTTCGAGAAAGAGCGGGGCTATCGAAGAGTGCGAAAATGCGCTTTTAAAACTCGGAATAAAAGAGGACATGGAGCTTTCGTATATATCCGTTAAAGATGTGGCGGATAAATATAAAAATGCAGAAGAAAAATTTTATTCGCTCTTTCCCGATGCGGATATTTATTTTGAAAAAATCCTTCAAAACCATATGTTTTATATGCAGTTTCCGTATGTTGAACTTTCGGAGAGCAGAGACGAGGCGTTTTCGGCACTTATCCTAGTTTATGCATTGATGAAGCTGACGGCGGTGATGTCGTCATACGACGGAGATATTGAAAAATTCATTTTCGCCGTTACAGAGGTGTTTAAACTTGCGGAACACAGCGATTTTTACAGCACGGCGCCTGTCTTTTTGAAAAGACACGGTTTTATGTCGGAAGAACGTCTTTTTGCACTGATGTGTATTTGATATTACAAAAACGGAGGAAATATGGAGAATATAAAACTGGGACTTTACCGTCATTTTAAGGGCGGTATATATGAGGTCCTTTTTGTCGCAAAAAATTCGGAGACGCTAGAAGATATGGTCGTTTACCGTGCAAATTACGGCGAGCACGGTGTATGGGTGCGTCCTCTTTCCATGTGGAATGAGACGGTAGAACGCGACGGGAAAACTTTTAAGAGATTCGAATATATAGGCGAAGAATAAAATACATAATAAAAAAAAGGGTGATATTTCATCCGTTTTTGTTTTTTATGAGGAAAATATTATTGCGATTTTTTGTTCCTCTGAAAATCATTTGTTTACGGCGTTTATGCGGAGATTTTCAGGTAAATAATGATTTCGGGAATTTTGATAAGCAAGCTCTTCTGAACGTTTTGAAAAGACTGTATATTTACTTTGTGCCCGAATCGTGGTAAAATAACCCTACAAATGCGAAGCATTTGTATTGATGAAACTGCAAAATTCAAACCGTAATAAAAACGGGTATAGCCGTATCGTCAGGTTTGATTATAAAACAATATATTTTGTGTTTTTAACAGAGTTCTTTGTTTCACCTTTCTCTGAAAGAAAGGCAAGTATTTTTGTGGAGGTAATATGCCGAAAGTTTCAAATACGAAAAACAATGTGAAATATCTTTTTTTGACAGGCGTTCTCATATCTCTTATAGGCTGGATATGGGAAACCGTTTTTGTATTTTTCGTTTACGGACCAAATGACAGAGGCTTTTTGACTTTGCCGCTCTGCACAATATACGGATTTGCGGTAATTCTTGTTTATGTTATTTTGAAAACTCCTACCGATATGAGAATATTCGGAAAATTGAAATTCCGCGGAAGTACGGTACTGAAATATGTGATGTACTTTGTGTTTTCCATGTTCATTGCGACGGCGATAGAATTCATCACTGCGGTTTTCTTTGACAAGGGATTTGATTTGGAGCTTTGGACATATGACGGAATGGGAAATAATTTTCTGGGGTATATAGCCCCTCTTCCGTCTCTTGCATGGGGAGGCGCCATAACTCTTTTTATGAGGTTTGTGTTTACTCCGTTATTTAATGCCGTAAAAAGGATAGATGAAAAAACGGCAAATATCCTTTTTATAGTTTTACTCGTCGCGATCATCGCAGATTATGCTTTTAATTATATTTATCTCTTTGTAAACGGCAAGCATTTCGATATTCCGTTTTTCGATAAGCTGTATAAACTCGTAAGAGGATAGTCCTGTTATAAAAGAAAAAGCGCGGAAAAATCCACACCTTTCTTTCGGAGAAAGGTGTGCCAAAGAACTTCGCTCAAATACATCATTTTATTTTGGCGAAAGCTTTTGAGATTCCAAAGGACTTTTCTCGAAAAGTCCTTTGGTTTGGGGTTTGGGGCGGACAGCCCCAACTGACAACGACCATACAAAAAAAGCACGGCAATGCCGTGCTTTTTATTTTTTCGTCATTATATGTTGGAACTGCCGTTCCGAATATTCGTTTTAGAAGTATAGTGTGCTGTATTTTTCCGCAGTTATAACGGTAAATTTATATATTATAAATCTTTGCAAACGTCAATCCATTTTTTGTAGTTAGATGTTTTTTCCAATTCTTCCAATGTCAACCGAACTGCACTGTTTGAGCTTCCGCAAGCAGGATAAATTATATTAAACCTTTTTAGTGAATTGTCCAAATAAACTTCGACATTTTTATTTATTCCGAAAGGACATACTCCTCCAACTGCATGACCTATCAATTCTTCGACGCTGTCGAAAGGAATCATTTTTGCTTTCGTGTGGAATTCTGTTTTGAATTTACTATTATCTATTTTAGAATCTCCTGAGACTACAATTAAGATAGGAGTATTGTCTACAATAAAAGATAATGTTTTTGCTATTTCTTCTTGCTTGCAATTTATTGCTTTTGATGCTTCTTCAACTGTGGCTGATGAAACGTCAAATTCCATAATTCTTTTTTCAAGACCATATTTTTGCAAATATTCTTTTGCTTTTTCTAACGACATAATAATCCTCCGCCAAACTGCTCTTTATATATTAACATTATATCAAAGGCGAAATAAAAAAGCAAGGAACGAACAGCCATGTCTTTCCTCGCTTTTTAATCCTATGAAATAAACCGCAAAGGCGCTTTTTCTTTTATCCTGAATTTTAGGAAAAGAGTTTTTTGAGATTGTTGTTTTTATCGTTGTTTTGACGTTTTTGCGGGAAGCTCCGATACGATTATTGCCGCGAACATGAATATACAGCCCGCAATTTCCGCTATGGAAAGACGTTCTGAAAGTATTATTGCTCCGCCTATGACGGCAAAGACGGATTCAAAACTCATTATTATTGCGGCGGCTGCCGGGGAAGTATACTTTTGTCCTATTATCTGAAATGTGTATGCTACTCCGCAAGATAGTACTCCCGCGTATACTATCGGTATCCAAGAAGAAATAATATCGGAAAATACGGGTTTTTCAAATATAAACATCGATATTAAAGAAAGTGTAGCCGCAACGCTCATCTGTATCGCGGAAATTTCTATGCCGTCGAATTTGTATGCGAGCTTATCAACCGCTATTATATGAAAAGAGAACAGCACGGCACATATGAGGATGAGTAAGTCTCCGAAAGACATACGGAATCCCTCTTCCGTCATGCAGAGGAGATACATTCCTATAAGTGCGGCGATGACGCAGAACCATATCTTTACGGGAACTCTTTTCTTGAAAAAGATAAGCTCGAATATCGGTACGAGAAGTATATAAGAAGCGGTTATAAATCCTGCGTGACCTACTCCCGTATAAAGTATGCCCGTCTGCTGGAATGCGGAAGCAAGGAAGAGAAGCACGCCGCATACGGCGCCTGTCAAAAACAGCTTTTTTGTATTTTGTTTATTTGTGTATTTATCAGGGTTTTCTTTAAGTGTTTTTCTTTTTCTTATTGCCCTTGAAATGATAGCCATGGGACATAAGAACAGAGCGGCAAGTGTCATTCTCGATGCCTGGAAAGTGAGCGGACCTATATTTTCCATTCCTTCGCTTTGAGCGACGAATGCAAATCCCCATATTATTGCGGTGGCGAGCAAAAATATACTGCCGCGAATGTTTTTCGCCATTTTATCTCCTTTTTGAAAATGCAAAGACTGAATTTTTAGTAGAAAAAGCTTGGTTTGTTTAGAAAATTTTCTTTAACTAAAAAATTTTACCATATAAAAACATCAAAATCAATATTAACCTCAAAAGCTTCTCCAAAATAAAGTGGTGTAGTCGGTGCGAAGTTTTTGCGGATTTTTAAGGGGCTTTTTACAAAAAGCCCCTTAAAGCAAAGTTTGGAACGTCAGTTCCGACATATAATGAAAAATAAAAAACGCGGCATTGCCGCGTTTTTTTGTATGGTCGTTATCAGTTGGGGCGTCTGCCCCAAACCTGGACCAAAAGGACTTTTCGTGAAAAGTCCTTTGGAATCTCAAAAGCTTCGCCAAAATAAAATGGTATTTTCTTAGTAAAGTTCTTTGGCACACCTTTCTTACAAGAAAGGTGTGTTATAAATCGAGGTGAAGTTTTGTGTTTACGTATTCTCCGTTTTTGAAGTAAACTCGCGGAACTCTTCTTGCGATACCGCATACAAATTCATAATTGAAAGAATATGCCGCGTCGGCAAGCTCTTCTGCGGGAATAAATTCGTTTTGGTCTTTTCCTACAAGAACCACTTTGTCCTCTATTTTCGCCTCCGGAACGTCGCTTATGTCGACCATCATCTGGTCCATGCACACTCTTCCGAGTATTTTGCATCTTTTTCCGTGAATGAGAACTTCGCCTTTGTTTGAGAGCGCTCTCGGATATCCGTCGGCATATCCTACGGGAATCGTCGCAACTCTCATTTTGTGATCGGTTACGTATGTAAATCCGTAGCTTATACCCCTGTTTGCTTCAAGCTCTTTTATGTGCGAAATGTGAGTGATAAGCTCCATCGCGGGACGGAGCTTAAAACGCTCGCCCAATTCTTCTTCAACTTCTTTGGAAGGATAGAGACCGTAGAGAATTATTCCCTCTCGCGCCATATCGTAGTATTTGTCGAATTCCAATATTCCTGCGCTGTTGTTGATGTGTTTTATCGGGATTTCGACATTTCTGTCTTTGAGCATGGCAATGAATTTGTCGTATTCCGCGCGCTGTTCCATAGACGGGCGTTTGTCCACACCGTCGGCGGTGGCGAAATGGCTGAATATTCCTTCTGCGAAGATTCCGGGGAGCTTTGTCGCCTCTGCCGCTTCGTCTGCGCTTTTTTCCGTGACGGCAAAGCCTATGCGCGACATTCCCGTATCCACGGCAAAATGGATTTTTGCCGTCTTTCCTGCTTTTATCGCTTCTTTTGACAGTTTTTCGATCGCTTCGGGCTGGAACATGGTAAGCGTTATATCGTTTTCCAGAGCCGTTCTAAAAAGACTCGGAGAAGTGTAGCCGAGTATGAGTATCGGCTTTTTTATTCCCGCATGGCGAAGCTCTACTGCTTCGTTCATTTCGGCGACCGCAAAATAATCCGCTTTTTCGCTGAAAGTTTTTGCAAGCTCAACAGATCCGTGACCGTAAGCGTCCGCTTTTATGACGAGAAGAAGCTTTGTCTCTTTGCCTATTTTGTCTTTTACAAGATCTATGTTGTGCTCTATCGCGTCAAGGTCGATCTTAGCGTAAATTCTATGATATTCCATCTGTTTACCCACAATTACTTTATGATTTCGGAAAGAGGCGCGATTTCTATTCCCGCGTCGGTCAATGCGGCTCTGATTTTCTTTACAAATTCGAGCGCGTGAGCGTTGTCTCCATGAACGCATACGGAATCCGCCGTTATGTCTATATCCGTGCCGTCGATAGTGCGGACTTTTTTCTCTTTTACCATGCGTATTACGCGCGCGACGGCTTCATTTTCGTCGGTTATCATAGAGCCGGGCTTGCTTCTTGCGACAAGGGAACCGTCGTTTTCATATGCGCGGTCCGCAAAGACCTCGCGTGCAAATTTAAGTCCCGTATTTTTTGCCGCGTCTATCATTTTAGAACCCGAAAGCGCAAGGAGTATAAGCGACGGATCTGTCTCTTTTATTCCCTCGCATATCGCGGTTGCAAGAGCTATATCTTTTCCCGCCATATTGTAAAGCGCGCCGTGCGGCTTTACATGGGAGAGTTTCTTGCCGTTTGCGGCGGCGAACGCCGAAAGAGCGCCCACCTGATACTGTATATATGCTTTTGCCTCTGCGGGAGATACTGTCATATTTCTTCTTCCGAAGCCGAGAAGATCCGGAAAACCGGGATGCGCGCCAAGACCTGCGCCCGCATCGGCGGCAAGTTTAACCGTATTCGACATTGTAAGAGGGTCGGAGGCGTGGAATCCGCACGCTATGTTTGCGGAGGATACGTATTTTATAACCTCTTTGTCAAGTCCTATCGTATATGCGCCGAAACTTTCGCCGAGGTCGCAGTTTAAATCTATTTTGAACATTGTAAAAAACTCCGTTTTGCTTGATTTGCTTAATTTTTAAGAGCGGTATTCTTTATATCCGTTATAAACATATGCCCGGGCGCGTGCGTTATTGCAAGACGCGGTTTTGCCGCCATGATAGCCGCCTGAGGCGTTACTCCGCACGGCCAGAAAACGGGTATTTCTCCGTCTTTTATTGTAACACTGTCGCCGAAGTCGGGATGCTTTATGTCTTTTATACCTATTGCGGCAGGGGCTCCTATATGAACGGGCGTTCCGTGAACGCGCGGCATGGAGGAGGTTATAACGGACGCGCGTATAGCGTCTGACGGGGTGAGCGGGCGCATACTTACCACCATGTTGCCGTGGAAGATACCGGCGGGCTCACACGGGATATTTGTAACGTACATCGGAACGTTCTTGCCCTCTTCTATGTGCCTTACGGGAATGTCCGCCTCTATGAGCGTCGATTCGAAAGAGAAGCTGCATCCTATAAGGAAGCTTACAAAATCGTCCTGCCAGATGTCGGAAATATCGGTAACTTCATCGGAAAGCACGCCGTCGCGGTATATTCTGTACTTGGGAAAATCTTTTGCTATGTCCGCGTTTTCGGCTATTTTGGAAAGCGCGCGGCTTCCTGTGTCGGAAACTTCGAGAACGGGGCAGGAGCGGGGATTTCTCTGAGTGAAAAGAAGAAAATCGTATGCATATTCTTTCGGGAGTATGCAGAGATTTGCCTGCGCGTATCCGTCGCACATACCCGATGTCTGAGATTTGATCTTTCCTTCGCGTATAAGCGCGCGCACATCTTTCGGCGCGCTTTTTGAGTATATGTTATTGCTCATTTTATTTTCTCCGTGTTGTTTTTAAAACCTGAGAGAAGAAAAAAATTTATTTTCTTCCTTTAATATTTTCTGTGCTTCGTCGACGCTGACGCGTAAAAATCGCACGCTGTCTCCCGGTTTGCACTGCGCAAGAAGCGGAATATCCGCCGTTATGACGGTCGCTATTTTGGCGTATCCGCCTGTCGTCTGCCTGTCTGAAAGCAGAATTATCGGCATTCCGTTTTTCGGTATCTGCACGCTTCCTTCGACGATACCGTCGGAGATTATGTCGACTCCGTTAAGAGACGATATGGGAGAGCCTTCAAGGCGCATGCCCATTCTGTCCGACGAGGGGGTCACTTTATATTCCGAAGAAAAGAATTTTTCTTTTTCCTCTTCCGAAAACATGAAATCCTGCGGACCTTCTATCGCGCGCACCTTTGCAAGACCGTTTTCGAAATACGGTGAGTACGGTACGCTTCTTTTTTCTGTTTCTTCTCTATCGGGAATTTCTGTCGGCAGAACGGGGATTATATCGTCCATATCGAATTTTCTGCCATTGAATCCGCCGATTTTGCATTTTAAATTCGTGCTTCTGCTTCCCATTACTATCGGAACGTCGACGCCGCCGCGTAGAGAGAGATACGCGCGGCAGCCCGATACGGCAAAGCCCGTTTCTATCTTGTCTCCCGGTAAAAGAAGAAGCGCTTTGTTCATGGGAACGCTTTCCCCGTTTATTTTCGGAGAAACGTCGGCTCCCGTAAACGCCGCGACAGTTCTGTCAAGCACCGTTGCGGATATGCCCATGAGAGTCATCTCTATCCCCGCGGTATTTTCTTCGTTGCCTACAAGGATATTTCCCAGACGGAGCGCTCTTTTATCCATAGCACCCGACGCGCCGAAACCGTCTTTCATATATCCCGAACGCCCCAGGTCCTGAACCGTGGTAAGAGGTCCGGGAAAATCTATTCTGATACTCATAAAAGCTCTCCTTTACTCTTCCGTTATCCTGTGCGAATACTTGCCCTCTTTTACAAGGGCGTCTATATTATCGTATTCGCTCTTCGTTATCGGGACAAAGCGTATGAAATCGCCGGCTTTGTAAAGCACGGGATTTTCTCTTTCGGGGTCGTAGGGAAGAAGCGGCGTTCTTCCTATAAGGCGCCAGCCTCCGGGGGATTCGAGCGGATATATGCCCGTCTGAGATCCGCCTATTCCCACGCTTCCGCGCGGAATCACGGTTCTCGGACTTTCAAGGCGGGGGACCTCTATGCTTTTGTCGAGTCCTCCGAGGTACGGAAATCCCGGCAAAAATCCCAGCATATATATCATATAGTCGGAAGACGAGTGGCGGGATATGACTTCGGTTTCGGAAAGCCCCGTAAGGCGCGCGACGTCGTTTAAGTCCGGCCCCATATCCCCTCCGTAAAGGACGGGGATATGATGTATTCTTTTTATATTTTCCGAATTGCCGCTTTTTTTCGTGCATTCTTTTTCTATTATGCGGCAGAGCTTTTTGTAGGGGAGGAGTATGGGGTCATAGCAGATGGTAAGCGCGCAAAACGCGGGTATGAGTTCCACTATTCCGCGTATTTTTTTTGTTTCGAGCGCTTCTGTAAGGGCGCGGACTCTTTTGCCCGTTTCGATACATATTTCATTTCCGAACTGCACGGTGACGGCGCTGTCTCCGCAGTTTAATATACGTATATTCGTCATATCGGTTCCTTTCGGAAAATACTGTGATTTTTAGGAGTGAGAATCAAAAAATCCTTTTTTTATAGTTTCGGAGAACCACTTTGCACACGTTTTTTCGAGCTTCATGGAATATCTTACACATTCTCTCATCGAAGTTACGATAGAGCAGTTGAGCTCTTTACCGATACCGTCGATAGCGGGGATCGTTTCTCCGTACATATCGATCATTCCGCAGTCTGCCGCGCGCTGCATAGCCTCGGCTTGAAGAGAAGCGTCATGGAAAACGTCGAGATCGCCGCAAAGATAAGCTATCATTGCGCAAAGACCGTAGCAACCCCAGTCGGAGGTCGTCGCGGTGATTATATTGTCTGCGGCGGTCTTTACGGCAAGTCCGCCGTGGCAATCGCAGTTGCACTCGCCCTCTGCCGCATAGGGGATATATTTTATGAGCTGATCTTTTATCGTAGCCATACCCATTTCGTTTCCGAGGTCGCCTACGGATATACTCATAACGCCGAGCTTTATAAGCTTTTCGAAGAGCACGTCCATCTTTGCTTCGAGGGGAGTTATATCAAGACCTATCGCGTTGTGATATGCTCCTTTTTCATTGGCTCCCGGCGCTTCTACCGTTACAACTGCTTTCGGCATACATTCGGAAATAAGCGCGTCCGCCTCTTTTTCGGCTTTTTCGCTGTCCTTTGTGAATGCGTGGTAAGCAAGGGAAACGGGCATATCGCCCATTTTCTTTACGGAATCGAAATAATGAAGCCCCATAAGGCGGGAAAGTCCCTCTACCGCGGGGATATTTTCTTCCTGGCAGATTATTACGGGACGAACGCCGAGCGCTTTTACAAGCGTTCTTGCAAGGAAGAGCGAGCCGATGATTCCGTCCGTTTCGGCGCTTTTAAAGGGGCGGAGAACAAATCCCGTTATTATGTAAACGTAATCTCCCGCGGAAAGCGTGGAGAAAAGTTTTTTTGCCGCATTTGCGGTGAGCGGCTCGCCCGTATATTTTCTTGCCGCGTCATAGAGTATTTTGCATACCCCGTATCCGCGCGGGTCGAGATTCATGAGGTCGTCAAGGCTCTGACCGAGATTTCTTACGGTTAATTCTTTCTGTGTCATTTTATTTTTCCTGTTCTTTTTATGCGTTTAACTTATCAGACGTTTGTCTCGGTAAGGAAATCCTCTACGAGTGCGTCTTGGAGCTTTTTGAGAAGTTCGGGCGCTTTTCCGCCTACGGGTTTGCCGTCTACCATTTCAACCGCAAGGCAGAAAGAGCCGGAGCTCGATACTATTACTTCGTCCGCATTCATGAGTTCGTCTACCGTGAAAGGTGTTTCGTCAACGGGAATGCCGAGCTTGCGGCTCATTTTTATAAGATGAGCGCGTGCGATACCGGGGAGAATGTAGCAGTCTGTCGGAGCTGTGCGGAAAACGCCGTCTTTGATTATGGAAACATTGCTGTGCGCGCACTCTGTAACTCTGTCTCCGCGGTGAAGAATGGATTCGTCGCAGCCGCTTCTGTCTGTCTCTTTTGCGTAGAGAACGCTGGGGATAAGGTTGAGCGTTTTTACGTTGCAGTAAAGGAAGCGCTTGTCTTCAAGCGTGATAGTCTTTATTTTTTCGTATGTGTTCTTTACTTTTGCGGGTTTTAACATTATCCAGATATTTGCTTTATCTTCGTCGCTGTAAGCGTGGTTTCTTATGCCCGTGCCGCGCGTTGCCTGGAAATATACGAACTGTTCGCCGTCGTCTACTTTCTTTACCATATCGCAAAGAAGAGCTTTCATTTCGTCTTTTGTATAAGGAATGTTTATTTCGAGAAGTTTTGCGCTGTTGTAGAAACGGTTTATGTGCTCGTCAAGAGCATATATTATGTGGTTGCGGCTGTATGTCGCGTCGTAGATTCCGTCGCCGAAATAGCAGGCGCGGTCGAGCATGGGCACGCTCATTTTTTCGAGTTCATCGTATTTTCCGTTGTAGTATCCGAGATTTTTCATGTGGTTCCTCCGACTAAAATAATAAAATTAAAATAAAAACCCGGATAAATGCGCGCAGAAAAAAGACTCTGCGAACGCCGTTGTCCGAGATAAAGTTTTATAATGTTATATTATTAAATTGTGCATTATTATACAACCTCACAGGAATAATGTCAAGAGAAAAATCCGTTTTTTAGCTTTTTCGGACATTTTTTTCGCTTTTTGCTACTTTATTATTATTTATATAGCGGAAAAAGAATAACAATTTGAATTTTTATTCTTTGTTTCAACGTTATTATATGCCGTTTTATCCTATCTGTTTATAGAAACAAAAAATATTTGTGGCTATATCCGTGAAAATATAGTAAAATATAATTGGAAAAAGATATTTACAAAGGAGGATATTTTATGAAGATAACGTTTCTCGGTGCCGCTCATGAGGTCACGGGCTCCTCTACGCTTATAGAGGCGTGCGGAAAGCACATACTTGTGGATTGCGGTATGGAGCAGGGCGCCGATATATACGAAAATTGTCCTTTGCCGGTGATACCGGGGGATATTGACGCCGTTTGTCTTACGCACGCGCATATAGATCATTCGGGAAAGCTTCCCGCGCTTGTCGTTGCGGGATATTCTTCTCCCATATACGCTACGGAAGCGACGCGCCGCCTTTGCGATATAATGTTGAAGGATTCGGCGCACATACAGGAATTTGAGGCGGAATGGCGAAACCGCCGCGCCGCGCGTTCGGGAGAAGGCGGGTATTCTCCGCTTTATACAGTAGAGGACGCTCAAAAGACTGTAAAGCTTTTCAAAACTTTCGGATATAACGAGAGCGCGGAAATTTTTGACGGGATAAGGATACGCTTCGAGGACGCGGGGCATTTGCTCGGCTCTGCGAGCATTTATATCGATATTACGGAAAACGGCAAAACAACGACGCTTCTTTTTTCGGGAGATATAGGAAACATAGACAGACCGCTTATCCGCGATCCCGAAAAGCCGTCCCGCGCCGATTATGTCGTAGTGGAGTCTACCTACGGCGACCGCGTCCACGGCGAGCGACCCGATTATGTAAAAGAGCTTTCCGATATTTTGAATGAGACTTTTATCCGCGGGGGAAATGTCGTAATACCTTCCTTTGCCGTGGGAAGAACGCAGGAGCTTCTGTATCTTCTCCGCATAATAAAAGAGAATAAGCTTGTAAAGGATTATCCCGATTTTCCAGTCTATGTCGACAGTCCCCTTGCCGTGGAGGCGACGAATATATATGCCGACGGCATGACGGATTTTTACGATGACGAGACGCTCTTGCTTTTAAAAGAGGGCAAAGACCCCATACATTTTAACGGACTTAAACTTCTTGTAACGAGCGACGAATCGAAGATGATAAACTTCGACAAAACGCCGAAAGTTATACTTTCCGCCTCCGGAATGTGCGAAGCGGGAAGAATACGCCACCATTTGAAGCACAATCTTTGGAGAGAGGAATGCACGGTCCTCTTTGTCGGATATCAGGCGGAGGGAACGCTCGGTCGCCGAATCGTCGACGGCGAAAAAAGAATAAAACTTTTCGGAGAAGAGGTCACGGTAAACGCTCATATTTCCGTGCTTTCCGGAATAAGCGGACACGCGGACAGAAATATGCTTATATCGTGGCTCGATGCTCTTGAAGAAAAACCGAAATGCGTTTTTGTGAATCACGGCGCCGACGGAGTCTGCGATACTTTTTGCGAAGATATAAAAAATACTCTCGGATTCGAATCATATGCGCCGTATAGCGGAGATGTTTTCGATCTTAAAAACGGAGTTTTGACAAAACGCGGCAACAGCGTGAAGAAGGTCCAAAAAGCGCAGACGGCAAAAGCACGTGCTTCTGCTGTATATAAGCGCCTAGAAGCGGCGGGGCAGAGACTTATGTCGGTCATAGAGAAAAACCGCGGAGGTGCGAACAAGGACCTTGCAAAATTTACAAGTCAGATAGAAGCTCTCTGTGACAAATACGACTTACCTTTCTTTCAAGAAAGGTAAGCCAAAGAACTTCGCACCGAACACACCCTTTATTTTGGCGAAGCTTTTGAGATTCCAAAGGACTTTTTGCAAAAAGTCCTTTGGTCAGGGTTTGGGGCGGATAGCCCCAACATTCAGTGCTTACACAAAAAACGCGGCATTGCCGCGTTTTTTTAATTGTCGTCAACAGTTGGAACTGCGTGAGAGGACCTTGCTTTAAGAGGCTTTTGAAAAAGCCCCTTAAAAATCCGCACACACCTTTCTTTCGGAGAAAGGT
>UQXK01000043.1 GCA_900544985.1 uncultured Eubacteriales bacterium | reverse complement strand
CCTTGCTTTAAGGGGCTTTTTGAAAAAAGCCCCTTAAAAATCCGCAAAAACTTCCTGCCGACTATGCCAATTTATTTGGATAAAGCTTTTGAAGTTCCAAGAAACTTTTCTCGAAAAGTTTCTTGTATCAGGGTCCCGCGGCGGAAGCCCCAACATTCAATGCACAGCAAAAAAGCACGGCGATTCCGTGCTTTTTATTATCATTCGAAAATATATTCGGGCTCCGCTTTCTCGCTTATAACTTTTTCGGTTATAACGACCTTCGAAAGTTTCTTTTCTCCGTCGGAAACAGACGGAGCATTGTACATTACAGGCTGCATTGCTTCTTCCATTATGGCACGGAGTCCGCGTGCGCCCGTACCTCTCTCATGCGCAAGAGAAGCGATCTTGTTTACCGCCTCCGGCGTAAACTCCACATCGATACCGTCTATGCCGAAAAGCTTTTTGTACTGCTTTATTATGGCATTCTTCGGTTCTGTCAATATGCGGACAAGCGCCGAAGGATCGAGCGGTTCGAGATTTACTATAACGGGGAGTCTGCCCACAAGTTCGGGTATAAGACCGTACTTTACTATATCGTGAGGCGTGACTTCGTTAAGAAGGCATTTCTGCTCCTTTTCGGCTTTCTGCATGATTTTGCTGCCGAAGCCCACCGTGTTGTTTCCCGCGCGCTTTTCTATCATCTGTTCGAGCCCGTCGAACGCGCCGCCGCAGATAAACAGTATATTCGATGTGTTTATCGGGATAAATTCCTGGTTCGGGTGTTTACGTCCGCCCTGCGGAGGAACATTCGCAACAGTGCCTTCGAGTATCTTCAAAAGCGCCTGCTGTACGCCCTCTCCCGATACATCGCGCGTTATGGAGCGGTTTTCGCTCATACGCGATATTTTATCGATTTCATCGATGTAGATTATTCCCTTTTCTGCAAGCTCCACGTCGTAATCCGCCGCCTGAATAAGACGGAGAAGAATATTTTCCACATCTTCGCCGACATATCCCGCTTCCGTAAGCGTCGTTGCGTCCGCTATCGCAAAAGGAACTTTCAGCGTCTTTGCGAGCGTTTGCGCAAGAAAAGTTTTTCCAACGCCGGTAGGACCGAGTAAGAGCACATTGCTCTTTTGTATCTCAACTCCGCTGTCGTCGTCTTCTTTTTGCGATATGCGCTTATAGTGGTTGTATACCGCAACGGAAAGAGCGATCTTTGCCCTGTCCTGACCTATTACATAGTCGTCGAGAATCTTTTTTATGTCCTTCGGTTTCGGAAGATCCGAAATTTCGGGTAGAACGGTCTTGCGCTCTTCGTTTTCAAACTCTTCAAGCAGTTCGCTACAAGCATATACACATCTGTTGCATATATACACTCCGGTAGGAGACGGTATAAGTATCTCCGCCTGCTTTTCCGTTCTGCCGCAAAAAACGCATCTGCGCTCTGTACTTCTGTTGTCTGCCATCTAAATACCTCGGATAAATTTAAGCTCTTTTTTCGATCACCTTATCGATAAGACCGTATTCTGCGGCTTCTTTCGCAGTCATAAAGTTGTCTCTTTCAGTGTCGCGAGCGATTTCTTCAATACTCTTTCCCGTTTCGCGCGCAAGAATCTCATTGAGAGTCTGACGCATACGGATGATTCTGTCGGCATGGATCTTTATATCCGTCGCCTGTCCCTGCATACCGCCCAAAGGCTGGTGTATCATTATCTCGCTGTTCGGAAGAGCAAGTCTCTTTCCGGGAGCGCCCGCCGCAAGAAGGAACGCGCCCATGGACGCCGCCATTCCTATGCAGATCGTGGAAACATCGCATTTGATGTAGTTCATCGTGTCGAATATCGCCATGCCTGCCGTGATAGATCCTCCGGGGCTGTCGATATAAAGGCTTATATCCTTATCGGGATCCTGGGATTCGAGATAAAGAAGCTGTGCTACGACGAGAGACGCAGTCGTGTCGTTTACCTCGTCTGCAAGAAATACTATTCTGTCGTTCAAAAGGCGGGAGTAAATATCATAAGAACGTTCTCCTCTGTTTGTCTGTTCAACGACCATCGGTACAAGTGCCATATATTTGTCTCCTTTCAGAAAATACTCGAAATAAATCGTTTTTTGTGGTTTTAATCAAATTCGCAGACCGGAAAGGTCTGCGAATCTTCTTCAATAAGGGGCTTGCCACGTCATAAAGCGCGTCAAGTGTCGGCAGAGCCGACCTTTCATTCGGAAAAAGATTTTATCCGTTTACGAATGAATCAATGATACCACCGTCTGTAAGAGGCGGGGACATTTTCCCAAATTATATTGTAAAATTATTCAGCGTCCGCAGAGGAAACTTTTTCTTCCCCGGATTTTGTTTCGTCAGACTCGGTGCTTTCAGCTTTCTTCTTTGCAGAAGTTCTCTTTGCCGCCGGTTTCTTTGCAGGTGCTTCTTCTTTCTTTTCGGTAAGAACAGCGCTGTCGCGAAGGAGCTGAGCCGCTTTGCCTACGACAAGGTCAGCTGCGATAGCATCTTTGTCGATCGTTTCTTTTACTTTTTCAACGTCTATATTATATGCTTCTGCAATCTTCTTGTATTCGCCTTCTATCTCTTCTTCGGATGCCTCAAAGTTTTCAAGCTTTGCGATCTTTTCAAGAGCAAGACGTGTCTTTACCTGTTTTTCTGCCTGAGGACGGAACTGAGCTTTCATTGTGTCGATAGTCTGTCCAGTATATTTCATGAACATTTCAAGATCCATGCCCTGGTAGCGGAGTCTTGTTTCGTAATCTCTTACCATTGCGTCAAGCTCGGTCTCATACATAGCTTCGGGGATATCTCCCTTTATGCTTTCGATGAGCTTGTCCGTGAGCTCGGAATCAACCTTCGCGTCCTCTGCCTTGTCGGCGTCACTTTGGAGTTTTGCCTTTATATCGGCGCGATATTCATCAAGAGTGTTGAATTCGGAAACGTCTTTTACGAATTCGTCGTCAAGAGCGGGAAGCTCTTTTACTTTTATTGTGTGAACGACGCATTTGAATGTAGCGTCCTTGCCTGCAAGTTCAGCAGCGTGATAATCATCGGGGAACTTAACGTTTACATCAAAGTTTTCACCGATAGCATGACCTACGATCTGCTCTTCGAATCCGGGTATAAATGCGCCGGAACCTATTGTAAGATTATAATTTTCCGCTTTTCCGCCGTCAAACTGTTTGCCGTCGGTATAACCGTCAAAATCGAAAACAACTTCGTCGCCGTTCTGTACTGCGCGGTCGTCTACTTCCGTTTCGCGTGCGTTTCTCTCGCGAACGCGGTTTATTTCGGCTTCAACAGCTTCGTCCGTAACAGTTACGTTTTCGCGTACTGCCGTAAGACCTTTGTATTCGCCGAGTTCGATGTCGGGTTTTACATAAACCTTTGCTGTGATAACGACGCCGTTGTCATCAATCGTCTTTACGTCGATTTCGGGACGGCTTACAACGTCGAGTCCAGATTCTTTCAAAGCGTCGCTGTAAGCGTCGGGAAGAATCTCGTTTATGGCGTCTTCATAGAAGAAGCCCTTGCCGTACATTTTTTCGATTATGCTCTTGGGAGCATGTCCGCGTCTGAAACCGGGAATATTGAGCTTTGCAGCATTTTTCTTATATACCTTATCGACGGCAGCGTCAAACGTTGCTTTATCGACGGAAAACTCTATCTCCTTTTGGTTTTTATCCGCATCTGCTATGTTAATAAGTTTCATTTTTTCCTCCGTATATCTGGAAAAGTATTAAGTTACATAATTATTGATTATTATATCACTTTAAAAATCCAAAGTCAACCATATTATATATACATTTACAAATTATATCGCATAAAAATCGGATTTTTATCGCTTTTCGATTCACAAAATCGCTCTCGGCTCTATTTTATACGGACGAAAGCAGAGATAATCCGCGGAGATAAGGCGAAATTCTATATCCGCATATTCTATTTTCTGCGGCGTTTCGTAATTTCCGTGGATATGCCCGAAAAAGCAGCGCTCCACGCCGTTTTTATAAAGCTCGGCGATTATCTCGTCACACATATATCCTTTGAATATCGGCGGAAAATGAAGAAAAGCCAGAATCTCCCTCTTCTTACCGTCCGATTCTTCCGCCGCGGCGGAGAGCTTTTTTCCCTCATTAAAGCTGATGGAAAGACGCGCCACCTCTCTTGCGATAATCTTTTCGGCGTCGGCTCCCTTTACCGTGACATTTTTGTCGTCGCTGTACCAGCCGCGCGAACCGCATATCACAAAATCCTCGCAGACATATGCATTGTTGTGCAAAAAACGAATCGTTTTATATCCGTTTTCTTCCGTAAACAGCGACAATTTCGCCATGGTCTGCCACCAGAAATCGTGATTGCCCTTTAATATTATTTTTTGTCCGGGAAGAGATTCGAGAAAATCAAAATCGGCTTTCGCCTCCGCCGTAGTCATCGCCCATGAAATGTCCCCCGCCACAACAACAGTGTCTTTATCTGTCACGACGGATTTCCATTCATGTTCGAGCTTTTCGACATATCCGCTCCAACGCGAGCCGAATATATCCATAGGTTTTTCGGTAGACAGCGACAAATGCGTATCGCCGATGACAAAAAGAGACATATTTTCCTCCAAAGCAAAAAAATAAAAAAACAAAAAAGCAAAAAATATAAAAGTATAAAAATCTACGTGCGGCGCAAAATAACATCGAACTCACAGAAAGGAGTTTGAAAAAATGAATCATAATACAGACGATAAGAACACATGCAAATGCAACAAGGGTGTAAATTGCGACGTTTCCAACTGCGTATATCATGACGGCGAATGCCACTGCACAGCAGAGAAAATAAATGTAGGACCGAGCTATGCGACATCTTGCACAGACACTGTTTGCGCAACATTCAAGCAGAGATCAAACGGTTAAATATATTCGTAAAAAGCAGGGTTTTCCCTGCTTTTTTATTTTTTCGTAATATGTTGGGGCTGTCCGCCCCAAACCCGGACGCAAAGGACTTTTCGTGAAAAGTCCTTTGGAATCTCAAAAGCTTCCCGTCAAAATAAAGTGGCATATTCGGTGCGAAAGTTCTTTTGCCTACTTTTCTTTCAAGAAAAGTAGGTTCTTTGGCTTACCTTTCTTTCAAGAAAGGTAAGTTTTCGAGGACGAAGCGTTCTGCATTACGGTAAAATATATCGTCAACGGTGTCTTGCGGGATTCCCGCTTCTAAAAATGCATAATAGACATCTTTTAAGGAAGAGATGTCATTTATACCGCGCGGCTTGCTCGCAATGCCGTCAAAGTCGCAGCCAAAACAGACGGAGCCCGAAAGTCCAAGTGAAATATAATGCTTCACATGCGCGATTATATCGTCAATTCCCGCATCCTTGTCTTTGCAAAGATGCTCCGGCGCAAGGCTTATTCCGATAACGCCTCCGAGAGATGATATGCCGACAGCCTCGCCGTCGGTCAGATTTCTCCCTATCGGATTAAGGGAATAAGAATCCGAATGCGTCGCGATTATAGGCTTTCCCTCTTCTTTTGCAATGTCCAAACATTCACGTGTGACGGCGCGCGACGCGTGCGATACGTCGACGATTATTCCTTTTTTCATACATTTTCTGACGGCTTCGCGCCCGAATTCCGTGAGCGGAGCATCCGTATCGTGTGAGCCACCTATAATATCGCTGCCACCCCAGGTCAAAGTCATAAAACGCACGCCGAGATCATAGAGCATATCCACCCTGTCTATGTCCCCGCAAAGAATCCGCGCGCCCTCTACGGCGATAAAAATCGCGCTCTTCCCGTTATTCCAAGCGCTTAAAACATCGTTTCCGCAAAGGCAGATTCGCGCTCCGCACTTCTCTGCCTCGCATAAAAGATTTTCCCGCATCAGGAGAAAATCGTGAAAACACTCTTCGTCGCTTTTTCTTCGGTTCGTCCATATCGCCATGACCTGCGCATACGAATCGAAAGTTTTTTCGGCGCGCGAAATAGATATATCATGAGAATTCTCGAAAAGCGAAGTTTTTTCTTTGAAAATTTCAAAAGCGGTGTCGCAGTGAAGATCAAAAAGTTTCATTTATCGTTCGTGACGGCATTTTTTATATGCCGTATTCCCTTCTCCGAAAGCGCGTCTCCCGAACTTGTCAAATATACTTCCAAAACATCTATCCGCGGACGTTTTTTCGGTTTGTTTTTGTAAATATATTCACGTGCGCATTCGAGTATGCGCGCTCTTTTTCTGCTGTCGACAGCGTCGCGCGGCGTGCCGTACCGCAGAGACGACGGCGTGTCCTTGCGCGTTTTCACTTCTGCGAAAATTATGCATTTTTCATCCTCGCATATTATGTCCGTTTCAAGGTGACCTGACCTGAAATTCCGCTCTATGATTATGTAGCCGTTGTCTTCGAGAAATTTTGCGGCAAGCTCTTCTCCGAGTTTTCCTATACTTTTCCTGTCGCTCATTTTAAAAGAAAAGAGAGAAAACTTTTTCTGTGCTCTTCGCACGGACCTATCTCGCGCAGTTTATTCATATGGTCCTTCGTGGGATATCCCTTGTGCTTTTTAAATCCGTATTCCGGGTATTTTTCATCCAGTTCGAGACACTGCCTGTCCCTTGTGACTTTTGCAAGTATAGACGCCGCGGCAATGGACGGAGATTTTGCGTCTCCCTTTACTATCGTTTTCACGGGAATAGAGAACCCGCGCGCCGTGTTTCCGTCTATAAGCGCAAAATCGGCAGGGATATCAAGTCCCTCTACCGAGCGGTGCATGGCAAGCATTGTAGCGCCGAGTATGTTAAGCTCGTCTATCTCTCTTGGCGTCGCCCATGCAACGGAAAAGCTTACCGCCTCTTTTTGTATTATATCAAAAAGCGCTTCTCTTTTCTTTTCGGAAAGCTTTTTCGAATCGTCAAGACCATCTATAACAAGGCCTTTCGGGAGTATCACTGCGGCGGCAACGACATTTCCCGCAAGAGGACCGCGTCCGGCTTCATCAATGCCGCATACGTTCAGATAGCCTCTTTCTTGTGCCTCGTTTTCAAAAAAATAATCGAATGTCATTGTTTTTCTCCCGTGCGCGGAATATCGAGCGTCATTCTCCCCGCTTTTCCGTTTCTGAATTCTTCAAGTAACATTTTCGAGGTGCGTTCTGTATCTATATATCCGCCCGAAACAAGAAAACCGCGCAGTTTTCCTATTTTCTCCATCATATCGAAATCCGTCATATCAGATGATATATCCTCTTCCGAGAGTTTATATCTCGCCATAAGTTTTTCGGGGTAAAGAGAACGGAGCCTGTTTACAAGGACCGCCGCAAGAGTCTCGATATCGAGTATATCGTCCTTTATAGCGCCCGTAAGCGCAAGATTTTCCCCAGTGACCTTGTCATTGAATTTCGGCCACAAAACTCCGGGAGTGTCCATAAGGTCAAATCCCGCTTTTGTCGGGATCCACTGTTTCTGCCTTGTGACGCCCGGACGGTTTTCCACTTTTGCGCTTTTCGTTCCCGAGAGCTTGTTTATAAGCGAACTTTTGCCGACATTAGGTATTCCGACAATCATGGCGCGAAGCTTTCTTCCCTCCATGCCGCGTTCGCGGTATTTTGCTATCTTATCCGCCATAAGCGCCTTTGAAGCACCCAAAATCTCGCCTATTCCCTCTCCCGTTACGCAATCGTAAAAAACACAGCCTTTTCCGCTTGCGGCATAGTATTTTTTCCACATCGCGCTCTTTTCGGGATCGGCAAGAGACGCGCGGCTCAGAAGAACAAGCCGCGGTTTGTCGCCGCATATTCTCGATATTTCGGGATTTTCCGAACAGAACGGTATGCGCGCGTCGAGCAGCTCTATTACAAAATCCACATTTTTTAAATTTTCAGATATCTCCCTGCGCGTGCGCGCCATATGCCCGGGAAACCAGTTTATGCTGTTTTGCGTCGTTTTCTGTTCGCCCATCTGTATCACTTCTCCGAAAGTATTTTAAGTAAATTTTTATTTATTGTAAAACGTTTTTGTAAGAATCTTCCGATTATTCCAATCCGAGATTCCACTTTTTATTTGCCTTTTCAAAAAGAGTATTTATTTTCTCTGTATTTTCATCGATCAACTGCCGGTACTCTTCTTCCGCCGCGGTCACAGAGTCTTTAAGTTCTATCTGAACCCACTCCCCGTCAACCGTTAATATAACGCCCGCTTTTATCTTTTTTCCGCCGGATTCGAGCCATATGATAAGAGCATGATCTATTTCTTCTTCCGAAACGGAGAGATTCCCGTCAAAGCAAAGGTAGCCCGGAAGCTTTACGCTGTAATGATAATCTTCTTCGTCTTCATATACATATTTCCCGGAATCTCCCACTTCGGGGATATCTTTTACATAACTTTTATAAACGTTATAAGAGCAAAAATACCAGACAAGATTATATATCGCAAAAAGCAACACCAATATTCCCACCGCCGATGACGAGATAAAAATCATCTTTTTCTTCGTCATTTTCCTACCTCTTATCCGGAATAAATATTTTCAAAACGAAAGCAGTTTTCGGTCTTTTTTCAAACAAGATTTATTTTACCGCACCTATGCGGGAAAAAGGAAAGAGTCTGAACACCACTTTGCCTATTATCTCATCGTATTCGACAAATCCCACAAGAGAATCTCTGCTGTCGGTGGAATGATTTCGGTTGTCGCCCATAACGAAAATATGCCCTTCGGGAACCGTGATACTGTCGGGAGAACCGTAATTCTTCATAGCTTTTTCCAATTCACGGTTTATATACGGCTCCGTAAGCTTCTCTCCGTCAACGTATACGCCCCAGTTTTCGTAATCGAAATCTATCGTCTGCCCCTCTTGCGCTATTATGCGTTTTACAAGAGGTGAAGTAAAAAATGCATTTTTTTCCTGCAAAACCACGATATCTCCGTTTTCGGGAGAATAGAACAGGTCGCTTACAATAAGACGTTCTCCGTCTATCAAGGTGGGATACATCGAATCTCCGTCGACAGTCGAAAGACGTGCGACAAACGTAAATATCATAATGACTATTATAACGGATATGGATACAACTTCTATCCAATCATATAAAGACGAAAGAAAACTTTCTTTTTTATTTTCATTTTTAATTCCGGAAGACATATTCGTGCCTTCGGAATTTCTTTCCCCGTTTATTTCGTCATTCATAGAAAAACCTCTTTCTTATTTTTAAAACATTAAAACAGATAAAATAAAATTTTATCCGCGGCTTTCATCGCCGCGCGCCTTATATTCGGCAAACCGCCGTTTTTATAAAGCAGTTCAACTATAATCCTGCAAACAATCTTCCCCGCTTTTATTATAAAGCTTTTTCCGCCTCTGCGGAAACATCGAACACGAATGAATACATTATTACCGCAAGAATAACCCAGAGCGCCGAACGGAATATCCACGCCGTTTCGAGATACGGTATAAGCGCCATGAACACAATACTTGCAATACAGTAGAAAATTCCAAATCCGAAAAGTCTTGTATTTTTCTTTGCAAGGCTCTTTTTTCTTTCCTCGTTTATTTCTTTTCTGCGGATATCGTCTACATCTCCCACGCCGACGCAAACGTTTATCATATTGACAGATGTCTTTTTATATTCAAAGAAAACTATTGCCATTATCAAATAAGACAAAGCGCCGCAGACTGTATACGGCAAATAGAAGGACATAAATCCCGCTTTCTGATAAGGGAAAATTACGTCACCCAGATTAAGCGAATACCGTATCAAAAACGCATATTCCATAACGGAAAACAGCGTATACAAAGAGCTTATGATAACAGCGCTTTTTTTATCTTCCGTATATTTTCCAGAAAGGAGAAATGCAAAGATCATCAATACGCCAAGCAAAAATTCGGGAAATACATAGAAAGAATTGAACGGAATGCATATCAGAAAAAATACAGAGATAAACGATAGCTTCTGAAATATCTTCACGCGGCGTTTCATCATAAGGACGCCGTCGGTTTTCACTTCCGTATCATACTTAAATTGAAGGAACTTTATATAATCCTTGTTTGCCATAACGGTTTTAAGATATCCCGCCATCATGGAAAGCCAGATTATTCCGAAAACAAGAGCCGCCGCAAAGCAAAGTCCGATAAGAAGAGTCCTCACAACGGTAATATTCATTCTGTGTCCGCCGCCGGAGACAACATCGCCGTACTCACTCGAAAGAGATGTAAATTCGGGTATTACCGCGCCGACGGAACGCACCGCAAGGAATACCGTCGTCATTTTTTTCAGATTCTCTATCTTCGAAAAGCGAAAATCCTCCGAAAAGCGCAGCTGCATATATTCGAAGCTTTCGAAAAACGAAGAAAACGCCGGTATGACGAACATTATTTCCAATACCGCAAGCGAAAAAGCGAACACGAGAACGAGTGTGGAATCGAACCGCAGAAGCACGGACATAAGCATAACGACAAATCGTCCTACCGCGACCCAAAGGGCATTGCTCATTCTGCGCCTTGCTTCAAACACCTTTATATCGACGTCGGAAAGCTTTGAAAGCCCGCAAAGTATAAATATATAGCCTATAAAGTCCGGCAGAAAGTCGATAAGACCTATAAACGGATTGAAAATAAAGCACGCGCCGACAAGCAGAAGTCCTACGCCCATTTTTACCTCCCCAAACCGAAAAGCGGTGTAATTTATCTCTTCTTTTTATTTTTACCTGATTTTTTCCCTTTTTCGTAAAAATCAAACGGACTTTTTATGTTATTCTTTCTCTTTTCCATATCCTCGTCGCCTTCAAGACATATCCTCATATAACATTGAAAAATGAGTATCGCCGAAAGCAGCGTGGAAAGCAGCGAAAGCAACAGCGCCGTACCGGCGACAAGCGAAGAATACGACTCGATAGCGCTTACGGAAAAAGATATCAGAAGATTAAGTATCTCCGAAACAGAAAGAAACAGCGTTACAAGGAGCATATCGGCAAGAGCCGTGCTCTTCAACTTCGGAAGCCCCGTAAAATCTGCGATTTTTGAAACAGCCGAAAAAAGCACTATATAAAAAGCTATCGTAAACGCTATATAAAGCGCGCCGAACACAATTCCGCCTATCTCTCCGAAAAGCCCTATATTCATTCTGTCCATCAGTTTATAGAAGAGTTTAAAAAGAGAGACCACAATGCCGACATAGCACATTTTCTCGGTATTTTTAAAAAATTCACAGTGTTTCGACGCATTTTTAACACCCAGAAGTATAAGCAAATATCCTATAACATCGGGAAAAAATGCGACACCTTCCAGAAAAAGCACGCCGATAAACATCCAACCGAAACCCATAAAATTCTCACTTTCAAAATATTACGGAACAAATCTCCGTAATCACTGCTCGTCGCTTATATTGGCGCCGCAGCACTTTTTATATTTTTTGCCCGAACCGCAAGGGCAAGGATCGTTTCTGCCTATTTTTTCGGCTGCCTTTTTTACGACAGGACGCTTTTTAACGGCTTCCCCGCCGACAGAGGCGACGGACGCCGCTTTCTGTTTTGCAATCTCTGCTCTTTTTATCTGTTCAGCAGGACGGGAGAAAAGGATCATACGAACAGTGTCCGTACGTATATCCGCTATCATATTCTCGAACATCTCGCCCGCCGCAATGCGGTATTCGTTAAGCGGATTTCTCTGCGCGTAAGCCGCAAGTCCGACGCCGCCGCGAAGATCATCCATCGCGTCGAGATGTGCCATCCAGTGCGTATCAACAGAACGGAGAAGCGCAACTCTTTCAAGCTCGCGCATATTTTCCCCGAATATCTCCTGCTGTTTTTCGTATATCTCCTCTGCGCGCGGAAGAAGAACGTCTCTCACTCCGTCGACCGTTATTTCCACATCCGCAAAATCATTTTCAGAAAGAAGCCAGAAAAGATTCTTTCTGAGTTCTTCTTTTGAAACAGCTCCGCTTTCGGGATCTACGCTCGCGGAAATTCCCTCCGAAACGGAAGTTTCTATCATCTTCTTTACGGTTCCGCTTATATCCTCTCCGTCGAGCACGCGGCGGCGCTCTCCGTAGATTATATTTCTCTGCTGATTCATAACGTCGTCGTATTCGAGGACGTTTTTACGCAGATTGAAGTTCTCGCCTTCGAGACGTTTCTGCGCGTTTTCGATAGAGTTCGAAAGTATTCTCGCGTCTATCGGCTGATCGTCGGGAAGTCCGAGTCTGTCGACCATTCCGCGTATTCTGTCGCTTCCGAAAAGGCGCATAAGGTCGTCTTCGAGAGAAAGATAGAATCTGCTCTCTCCGGGGTCGCCCTGACGTCCCGAACGGCCGCGCAGCTGATTGTCTATACGGCGGCTCTCGTGTCTTTCCGTACCGAGAATGAAAAGTCCGCCCGCTTCTCTTACCTTGTCCGCTTCGGGAGCTATCTCGCGCTTAAACGCTTCGAGCTTTTCTCTGTATATTTTGCGCGCTTCTCTTACTTTGTCGTCTATGTTTTCGGAAGCGCCCGTCGCCGAAACTATCGTCTCTTCGTCATATCCGAGCTTTTTGAGTTCGTTTTTCGCAAGAAATTCCGCATTTCCTCCGAGCATGATATCCGTACCGCGTCCCGCCATATTCGTGGATATCGTGACAGAGCCGTATTTTCCCGCCTGAGCGATTATCTCCGCCTCTTTCTCGTGATACTTTGCGTTGAGGACATTGTGTTTTATCCCCTCATGTTTAAGAAGCGTAGACAAATGCTCGGATTTGTCAACCGATATCGTACCTACAAGAACAGGCTGTCCTTTTTTGTGACATTCTTTTATCTGTTCTATTATGGCTTCGTATTTTCCCTTTTCGCTCTTGTATACAAGGTCGTTTCTGTCTTCTCTTATCATGGGCTTGTTCGTGGGGATAACGACGACGTCGAGACTGTATATCTCGCGGAACTCCGATTCCTCCGTGAGCGCCGTTCCCGTCATACCGGAAAGTTTTCCGTAGAGACGGAAGAAATTCTGGAACGTTATAGTCGCCAGAGTCTGGTTCTCGTTCTGTATCTTTACGCGTTCTTTTGCCTCTATCGCCTGATGAAGACCGTCGGAAAAACGGCGTCCCGGCATTATACGTCCGGTAAAGCTGTCGATGATAAGCACTTTTCCGTCCATTACGACATAGTCAACGTCTATCTTCTTTACTCCGTGGGCGTGGAGCGCCTGATTTACATAGTGGTTGAGATCTGTATTCTCTATATCCGAATAGTTTTCGACTCCGAAAAACTTCTCCGCCTTCGCGATACCGTTTTTCGTAAGCGTGGCGCGCTTGCCTTTTTCATCTACGATATAGTCTTCCGGTATATCGTCATAGTCGTTCTTTGTGTCCATCTCTTTGAGGCGCAGAGGACGGAGCGAGCGCACAAAAGTATCCGCTCTTCCGTACATTTCGTCAGACGCATTTCCCTGACCGGAGATTATAAGCGGAGTTCTCGCCTCATCTATAAGTATGGAGTCGACCTCGTCCACTATCGCGAAGTTGTGTCCGCGCTGAACAACCCTGTCCTTGTATATAACCATGTTATCACGGAGATAATCGAATCCTATCTCGTTGTTCGTGCCGTATGTGATGTCGCACGCATATGCCCTCTTCTTTTCCTGCGTGGACTGGTCGTGAACGATAAGTCCCGTAGTAAGACCGAGGAATGCGAAAACCTTTCCCATTTCTTCGCTGTCGCGGCGCGCAAGATAATCGTTCACGGTAACTATGTGAACGCCTTTGCCCGTAAGAGCATTGAGATATGCCGGCATCGTTGCGACAAGGGTTTTTCCCTCACCCGTCTTCATCTCCGCGATTCGCCCCTGATGAAGTATGATACCGCCCATGAGCTGTACGCGGAACGGTCTTTTTCCTATAACACGTGTCGCCGCTTCTCGTACCGCCGCAAAAGCTTCCGGCAAAATATCATCGAGAGTTTCACCCTCGGAAAGTCTTTTGCGGAAAACATCCGTCATCGCGCGGAGCTCTTCGTCGCTTTTTGAAGCGTACTCTCCCGCAAGTGATTCTATTTTGTCAACGGCAGGCGTTATTTTTTTTATCTGTTTGGAGCTGTAATCTCCGAAGATTTTATCGATAAGTGACATGATTCCTCCGAATAAGCTGTTATTTTCTAAGGTAATGACTTAATAATATTTTTATTATACTATATTTTTGCCGCCAAAACTACAATAAATTGTAAATAAATGATTTTTTTGAAAAATCCCCGTACCTTTCTTTCGGAGAAAGGTGTGCCAAAGAACTTTACACCG
>UQXK01000042.1 GCA_900544985.1 uncultured Eubacteriales bacterium | reverse complement strand
AAACCCCGACACAAAGGACTTTTCGAGAAAAGTCCTTTGGAATCTCAAAAGCTTCGTCAAAATGAAGTGATGTAGTCGGCGGGAAATTCTCGTGTCTACCTTTCTTATAAGAAAGGTAAGTTCAGGAAAGGTGTGAAAGTTCCACTTCTATTTTGAGCGTTTTTCCGCTCTCTGCGGGAATTATATTGTCCTTATACGAAACGCTCTCTCCGTTTACTTTTATGCCGACAACGTCGCTTCCGCTACCGTCGCACTTGAACGTTATGTCATACACGCATCCGCGGAAAATCTTCTTTATGGAAGATTCTTTCCAAGAAAGCGGCAGGCACGGGCATATTCTAAGACCCTCTATCTCCGCATGAAGACCGAATACATATTCCACAACGGATTTAAGCATCCATGAGCTTGACGCGGTGCGCCAGCTCTGTCCGGGTGTTCCCGCACGGTAACCCGTTTCGGGTGCAAAATACGAATTGTACATCGCATACGGTTCGCCGCACTTTTCACCGCCGTATTCCTTGTTTGCGGGAAGCATCTTTTTAATGCCTTCCTCTACTCTGTCAGGACGGCCCAGAAGTGAATCCACCGCGAGCTTCCATGCAGAAGGATGAAGATATATACCTCCGTTGTCCTGAACGCCCGGCTCTTTTTCAGCCATAGAGCCTATATACGGATACTGATGAGAGTACGCAGGATATGCAAGTCTTATTCCGATAGGAGTTTCGAGTATCTCCTCTGCGCGATCCATAGCCTCTTTTGCACGGGGAAGTCCTGCGAATACCGACCAAAGCTGTGATATAAGGAAGATTTTTCCCTCTTCGCACTCGGAAGAACCCATTATTATATCGTCGTCCGTGCGGGCGTATATATAATATCCGCCTTTTTCGTCCCAGCCGTATTTTTCTATAAGCTCCGCCATTTCTTTTCCGCGCTCGGTAAAGAGCTTTACATCTTCCTCTTTATCAAGCATTTTTGCAAGTTCTATAAAGCGGCGGTTTGCATAGCACCACGCGATGGAGAGCCATACGGAAACGCCTTTTCCGCCGAGCCCCGCATAATTTACGCAGTCGTTCCAGTCTCCGCCCCAGATCCTTACAAGACCGTAAAGACCTTTGAAATTATAGAGGAAATCGACGGAACGGCGTATATGCTCGTAAACGCTCGCGGTATTTCCGTTGTTGAATTTTACTTCTTCACCTAGAAGTGAAACATCGCCGATCTCTTTTATTATCGTGCATACGGCGGAAGCGAGCCACACCGTATTGTCCGCAAAATTGCGGTCGCGGACAGCGCCGTCTATGACCGTGCGCGGGGCATATCCGTTTTCGTACTGGAAAGTGAGTATTCTCTTTATTCTCTCCCACGCAAGAGTGGGGTTTACACAAGAGAAGCACTCCGTATCGCTTGTAAGATCGCGGAACCCGTTGTGTCTTACTCTCGCCCAGCGGCTTCCCATATCCGCCGCATATTTGAGCCAGCCGTTCAAAAGGTTATTAAGGTCTTCCATAGGCGTTTTTATTTCCACGCCGGAAAGAACATCTCTGTATTTCGCCTTCATGGAAGCAAACGCGTTTTCCGTAAGTTCCACGGTAGGCGTAACTATCTCGTCTTTCGAAAGAGCGGCACCTATTATATAACAGATAGTATGCTTTTCTTTCGGAGAGAGTTTTATCTTATTTTCAAGAGCAAAGCAAAGCTTTTCGGAATTGCATTCGGAATTAAGGCACCCAGAAAGAGACGTTATCGCCTTCGGATGTTGGTCGTCTCCGTAAGGTCCGACGAACGCATTTCTTCTCGAATCATATCCGAAAACCTTCTCGGAGGAGGACATATATCCCCATATCTCGCGGTTTCCGGAGGATTCAAAAGGTCCGTAGCTGTGACCGTAAACGGCGTTCTTATCCTCCATAAATCCGCCGCGGGCAAGATTGTAGCACTGCGGACGGTATGTGCCGTCTATCTCTGTTTTGGCATAAGGAATAACGGAAAGTTCCCTCTCTTTATCGGTAAGATTTTCGAGAGTAACCGTCCACATTTCATATTTTCCGACATTCGGAACGAATATGCGAAGAGAGGAGCGGACACCGTTATATATAAGGCTTATCGTGCTTGCTCCGTTTTCATGAGCGCAGGAATAATCCGTATATCCGTACTCCATGGGAAGCCCCATAATGCCCCATGCCTTGTCTTCCTCTTTAATGAAAGCGTTTCTTCCGGACACAAGAAAGATTCTTCTTCCCATACTGTCCTGAACAAGACCTTCTCCCGCTCCGACCTGCGAGGTAAACGACACATATTCGTCGTTGAAAAAGTAATTGTACCAATGGCGCGGCGTTTGTGCGTCGGTTATAACGAACGTTTCTCCGTTATTTTCAAAATGACCGTAGCTCTTGCTTTTTGATATCTCTTCCATCGAAAAACATCCTTTTTATTTCAGAAAATTCAGCTCCACCACGGCAAGTACGGCTTGGGATCGACAGTGTGATAAATACCTGACGAAGGATAATACTTTCTTATCTCAAAATGAAGGTGGGTTCCGGCGTACGGTCCCGTTCCGCTGCTGGAAACGCGCCCCGTATTTCCCGAATAGCCTATTATATCTCCTTTTGAGACTTTGTCGCCCACAGAAACCGTGCGGGAGCTCATATGCGCATAATAAGTCCTGTATCCGTCGTGCTGTATCACAACATAAGTGCCGTATGTCCAAAGAATATTGTCATGAGAAAAGTATCCTTCGTCGTAAGCGGCGATTACCGTACCGCCCATCGCTGCGACTATCGGATCATTGTAATACACTGCAAAATCGAGTCCGAGATGGTTATTAGAGCCGCCGTAGGACTGCGTAAGAGAGTAGTCTTTTCCACCATGCGCTGCATCTATAAAAGGGAGTCCGAAGGAGTTGTCGTCTTCATTTCCCTCTTCTTCCTCTTCCTCTCTTTTTGTTCCCACAAGAACGACCCTGTCGATTTTTTCCGTTATTTCTTCCGAAACAAGGTTTCTCGAAGTTTCTTTGTCATGCGTATATGTAACAATGTATTTTCTCGTGACAACCGAGTCTCTACCTTGTGTTATGACCGCGGTTGTACCTTCTTCCATCGTATCACAATCTTCGTAAATTGTCGAGTATTTTTCGACAGTTTCGGTAATTATTTCTTCTTTTTCATACACGCTCGCCTTTGTACCGACAGCCTCTATCCGATCCTTCGGTTCCGTAAGCGTATTTCTTGTCGTCCAAGTCGAATCGAAAATGCCGTTTATGTATTTTTCGTATATACATACGGAAATATACCCGTCTATCCCCTCCTCTATAACTCTTGTTTCGTCATCATACATTTCATCGTCTTCCACAAAAACCGTTTTATACGGCACATACTCGTAATAAGATTTTGTATTGATAACATCGATAAAATCCTTTGCCGGCGCTGCCGTGGTATTCGTCGTTTCCCTCGGTGCGGTCGTCGGAGGCGTCGTAGGCGGACTCTCCGTCTTTACGGTATCATGCGTATTCTGTGTTTGCGGCACGGTCCGATAGACCGTACTTTCCGTTGTATCGGAAACGGTAAAATTCGCGTGCGGATTATCGGTAAACCGCCCCATGCCGCTCGAATCGTAAGGACCGATGACATCGTTATTTTCACCGCAAGATGAAATAGAAGACGATATCAAAAGAGCAAAAACAGCCGCGGTAATACATTTTCCGGCTGCATTTTTCGTATTCTCTTTGTCCTTTTTTCCGAAATTTTCTTTTCTCCTTCTTTTCATGATATCTTTGCCTTTCGGTAAATTATTCCTAAGAAAAATATAAATTCTTCATAGTATATAAATTATATCCTGCCATATCTTCCCGAATCAATAGAAGAGGTTTGGCATTATTGCCATATATTTACATATAATCCTGATAAAAGAAGAAAATTGGTAGACAAACTATCAAAATATACATCTAATTACTTAAATGTAATAAATTACCAACAACTTGCTTAAAACGGATTGTTGATTGATAAGCACGCCTTATTACTTCGTGACGACCGAAACCGCCGCAAAGAGCTTTGCCATGAAGACGTTCGGCGTAAAACAGACGGCAAAACCGATAATACAAAGTCTCAAAACAGCGAAAAAAAGATTTTAGGGTGGATTTTTTTCTTAATTTGTGGTAAAGTATTTCTTAAAGAATGTATAAGACACATTTTCTGCCGGGACTTTTAAAGCTATTCTTGATTTTTACAAACCCGTTTAAAATCGGCAAAAACAAAGATACCAAAAATAATATTTTTAACGGAGGTAGAAAAATGGGACCGATGATGGGACCGCCCCCAAGAAGTGCAAGCGACAAAAACAGAGAACCAAGACCCCAAAACATAAAGGAAGTTCCCTCCTTTATCGCAAGGACCGTGAAGAAATTCTTTTCAAGGCTCACGTACATATTCACTCTCGTATGGCAGACAAGACCGTGGATACTTTTCGCCCTCCTTTTCATAGCGGTAATAGAGGGCGCGCTTCCCGTTATCCGCTCCCTTGTAGCGGCGGATATATTAAACGAGCTGGCGAAAATCTTTCTTGCCAACAAAACGGGAGCCGACGCGACGTTCTCAAAGACAATGGGACTTCTCATAATACAGTTTGCCCTCATATTCGTAACGAGCATCGTCGGAAACATAAAAACGATAGTTACCCGCGTCGCAGGCGAGCTTGTCGTAAACAATGTAAACCGAAAGATAATGAAAAAGGCGAAAGAGGTCGATATGGCAAGCTTCGACCGACCGGATTTTTACGAGAAGCTCGAAAACGCTTCGCGCGAAGCCGGCATGCGCCCGATACAGATAATAAATTCGACGTTTTCCATAATGAGCACGCTGATAAGCGCCGTCTCGTTTATAGTAATACTCTGGGCTGTAAGCCCGATAGCTCCCGCGATAATACTCGTGGTATCGCTTCCGAGCGCAATAATCAGCTTCAAATACAGAAAAAAGAATTTTAATTATATAAGAAGAAATTCAAAAGACCGCAGAGAGCTTTCGTATTACTCTTCCCTTACGACCAACAAGGATATGGCAAAGGAGCTTCGCATATTCTCTCTGAACGATTCATTTGAAGAAAGATATCAGAATATTTTCACAAGATATTACAGAGGGCTTAAAAAGCTGTATATGAAAGAGGGTATCTGGAATATACTTCTTGCCGTCATCTCCGCCGTGGTCACGTGCGGACTCTATCTCTACATAGCAAAAGGCGTATATAACGGAACTATGGAGGTCGGCGATTATTCGCTTTATACGGGGGCGCTTTCGTCTATCTCGGCGGCAATGTCGTCGCTCATCTCCACTATTTCGACAATATACGAGGGCACGCTGTTCATAGACAACCTTATAGTGTTTATGAACGAGAAACAGACAGTCGTCCCGATACTCCCCGAACCGCGCCGTGCAGAGCACCATATAGGACACAAAATAGAGCTCAAAAACGTATCCTTCCGCTATCCCGGCACGACAAGAGATGTAATAAAGAACTTCACGGCGACGCTCGAACCCGGCGAAACAGTCGTTCTCGTAGGGCTTAACGGAGCGGGCAAGACAACGCTCATAAAGCTCATCACCCGCCTTTACGACCCAACGGAGGGACAGATACTCCTCGACGGAAAAGATATACGCGAATACGATTTGAAGGACCTTTATTCGCTCTACGGTATAATCTTCCAGGACTTCGGAAAATACGCGGTAACGGTAAAAGAAAACGTATGGTTCTCCAAAATAAACGAACCGCTTGACGAAAAAGGCGTGGAGGACGCCGCAAAAATGAGCAGTGCTTCCGATTTCATCGCCAAACTCCCGAACGGATTCAACACTCCTCTTATGAGATATTTTGAAGAAAACGGCATAGAGCTTTCAATAGGTCAGTGGCAGAAGCTTTCCATCGCGCGTGCATTTTACAGCGATTCCGATATACTCATACTCGACGAACCGACGGCGAGCCTTGACGCCATCGCAGAACAGGAGATATACAATCAGTTCGACAAACTGCGCAAGGACAAAACCACGATATTCGTTTCCCACAGACTTTCGAGCGCAACGGTCGCCGACAAGATTCTCGTCATAGACGGCGGCGTCCTTGTGGAAGAGGGAGACCACAAAACTCTTATGGAAAAGCACGGAATATATTACGAGCTGTTTTAAACCCAGGCAAAAAGATATAAGGACGATTCCGAAGCTTAAAAAACATAATATTCCGAAAAACATATAAGTAATTTCACATCGGAGCAAGAAATCCCTATGAAAATTCCTTGCTCCGAAAAAGTTTTGTACAAAACAAACCGATTTTTTGAGAAAAATTCTTTGATTTTCTTAAAATAAAGGTAAGAGAAAGGCGGTGTATTATCATAAAGCAAAACCAACCAAAAAAGAAAATCTCATATATCACACTTGTCCTTTCGCTTGTTTCGGCTGTGATTTTAACCGCCCTCTCCGTAATAACGGTAGCAACCGATATTCTGAACTTTCTTCCGTATGCGCTAAAAATAATAATATACACCGCAGCGGCGCTTCTTCTCGGCTTTGCAATATACAACACCGTGATCTTTATAAAAAGCGGCGTTCCGAAAACAAAAGTCGATACACTGATGCATAAAACGCAGATAGGCGGGAAGATCGCCGACAACGATATGTTCAGAACGGTATTTTTCACATACATATCATTTGCGATAAATGCGGGATTTGCTTTTATAAAAGGCGTAGCCGGCTGGATGACATCGTCCATATGGCTCATAATGCTTTCGGCATATTATTTAATTCTCTGCATTATAAAAATGACGTTGCTGCAAAGCGCCAGAAAAATGCGCTTTGCGGAAGACGAAAACGAAAAAAAGCTGAGGGAATGGACCGCTTACGGACATTGCGGGGCAATGCTTATGGTGTTGACGCTCATTTTGCAGGGCACCGTAATACTCATCATAAACTACAACAACGGTTTTTCATATAAAGGAACACTGATATACGCCGTCGCATTTTACGATTTTTATTGCTTTATCTCCGCTGTCGTATACATAATAAAAGAAAGAAAAAAACATTCTCCGATAGTGGAATCGATAAAAACCGTAAAGCTCATTTCTTCCCTTATGGCATTGCTGTCGCTTCAAACCGCGATGTTTACAAATTTTTCAGATAATATGGACCGCGCATTCGAGACACGTATGAATATAATATTCGGCTCTGCCGTATGTCTGTTCACGTTCTCCGTGGGGCTGTTGATGGCGATAAGAGCATACCGGAAGAAAAAAGAAATCATCTCTGAAATAAATAAAAAATAAAGATTCATCTCTGCGTTCCGTAGACAAATAAAATTCTACGCTTTGTGGGTGTTCATCAGATCATTTATCGGATACAATTATGGCAAAAAGGAGAAAAACAATGGACCAAATTAAAATTGGCAAATTTATAGCCGAAACAAGAAAAAAGAAAAATAAAACTCAACGGCAACTCGCCGACGCGCTTTCCATAAGCGATAAAACCGTTTCAAAATGGGAGTGCGGAAAAGGTCTGCCCGATATTTCTCTTATGATGCCGTTATGCGAAATATTGCAAATAACCGTCAACGACCTTCTTACAGGCGAAAGAGTTTCCGAAGATGATTATCAAAAGAAAGCTGAGGAAAACATGATGAATCTGATGAAAGAAAATGAAGAAAACAAAAAACAAATGATACTATCCGTAATTTGCGGTGTAATTACGATCATTGCCGTATGCGCTCTTGTCATCATAGCGGCTTATATTCAAATGCCGACGATTGCCAGAATTGCAGTGATTATATCTGCTTTCCTTACGGCTGCCATAGGAATCGGGGCAGCGGCAATGCTTGAAGTTAAAGCAGGCTATTTTGAGTGTCCGCATTGCAAGGCGCTTTTTGTGCCAACAATAAACGAGTATGTAAAAGGCGCGCACACCTTGACAAAACGCAGATTAACATGCCCCGAGTGTGGAAAAACAAGCATGTGCAAACATCGTATTGTCAGATAAAAATCCAAATTTCCGCACTCCATAACACTTTTGCACTTTATCTCTCCGCTTCGACACAATGCGACCGGAACGGAGAGATTTTTTATGGAATAAAGTGCCTGTATGCCTTATGCCGTAACAAGAAAGAAAACCGTATCGGCACTTTCCGAACATAAAAACGGTGTAACTTTTTTCGCAGAGTTACACCGTACTTTACAAAATCGCTTTCTTATCAGACATTGCCTAAAACCATGTCTTTTTTTATTCGTCAGGGTAATATCAGCCGAAATAAGTGCTCGGATCCGGAGTCAAAGTGAAAAACTGAATTCTCTGGGAAACCGTGTAAAATACTCCCGATATACGATTCTCCGACATCTTTCTATTTTCCGTCGCAGTCATAACCGGATACTGAAAACGACTTTTCTGGTGCGTATAGTGCATAGAACTGTAAATCACATCGGCATAGCTGTTTCCCTTTACCGAATACGAAACATATCCGCGTTCGTTATCCCCTTTTTTCGGCATAGAGAAAGAACCGTAAATATCTCTTCTTGTCTGGTTTCCGAAGAAAATAGTTTCATAAGTCAAATACGTCTCTTCGAGCGAATGATACGGGGCGATAAAGGTTTCCCCGTCTTTGTCGTATAAAACGCGCCCGGAAATTTCCCCGTCCGATATCCAGCCCGATGAAATATCCTGATATATAGGCCAGAGATGAACCGATTCCGTGCCGCAAAATCCGGGATCCTCCGTCCAGACAAAATGATGGAATATTATCCATTTATGCGGCTCATCCGATATTTTTACTCCGATACCGACCATTTCGAGCATACCGTCTGCAAGCTCTCCGTGCCACAGATTCGAATTGTCTACAACAATACTTAATGCGCCGTCGCAGGATTTTATATCCTCCGCGGAAAGATCGTCAAGAACATATTCGGGAAAGCCGAGCTCTTTCAAATGCTCTTTTATGCTCTCCACTTCGTCATGTTCCGACAGATCCGCCGCCCGCCATTTCATAGGATATCTCCCGCCGAAAAGATATCCTATTGTTCCGCCGACAGAAACAGCCAGAACAAGAATAAGAACAATGCACTTATTCGATATCTTTATAAAAGCCGTCTTAAAAGAATACCCCACTTTATCAAATGTTTTTGACAGCCTGTATACGCTGAAAATTATAAAGATATAACCGATAAGCATCATTATGATGATAACGGAACCGTTATACCGTATAAAAGATAAAACGCACAAAATCGCATACCAAAGCATGAGCATAAATGCGCTTCCGCAACGCACGGGAAGTCCCGCTTTTTTCTGCGCCGTCCGAAGTCCGCGCCAAAGGCAGAAAAATTCAAAAACAATCAGTACAGAGCTTACAACATCAAAAGCGAACAATATCTTAAAGGCAACATCATAGCTTTTTATGATAGTTGTATTCAAAACAAGCTTTAAAAAAAAGTATGCCGCCCTTCCCGCCGAAGCTATAAAACACATATTGAACCACTTGTTTTCACACCGCAATGCGCGGTATCCGAACAAAATAAGTATAAGACCTATGGCGGGAAGTATATAGTTTAAGTATAGAACATTAAATGTGACCGTAGAAAGCGCGATACCCCAGAGTATACGCTTCATCGCTTTTTTCCACGGGGTCACATTATTTACGATTTCCTCGGGAAGAAGACCGTCGGGAACGCTGTTTTCGAGCATGTTTTCAAAATCGTTGTCGTTCATTGTTTCAAATTCGCGCTTACCCATTCGATTCACCTCCTAAAATTTTGCGGAGCCGTTTTTTCAAACGGTATAATTTTCCCTCGACAGCCCTTTCCGTCATGCCAAGCTCCGACGCGATTTGAGAAGTCGGCTGCAAATAATAATATTTTCGGTAAAACAGTATTCTTTCCTCCGGCGATATCCGTTGCAAAGCGCGGACGACCGCATTTTTTCTGTCCTGACGTATAAGCGCCTCTTCGGGTGTGAGCTCGAAGGACGGCGTGTTTTCGGATATTTCGTCGACGCTTGTATGGTCCGGAATATTCCTTGTGCGGTTAATGGCGGCATATCTCGCAATCGACGTGAGCCACGCTTTAAAGCTTCCCTTCTGTATGTCAAACTGCCATATATTTTCCCACACGCGCATAGTCACTTCGGAAAGGCATTCCTCCCTGTCCTGGGCATTGTGAAGTATAGGCGCGATAATATATTTGATCAGCGGACCGTAATAGATAAGCAACGCTTCCAATCCGTTTTCGTCTCTTTTAAGAAGCATTTCGATAATTTCCGTTTCCCGCAAGATACCGCCCCTCTCGAATTGTGTTTCTATATAATTATACACAAAAAGGCGCAAAAACCCACGAAAATTTTTTTACTCCGCCGCGATAAAAGCGATATGATATATTTTCTCCCATTAAAAAATAACGGAGATTTGTTTTAATCAAATCTCCGTTATTCTTATATACGGCATAAAACACCGTATTTTTTTATCCGCTTTATTATCGGCACGCGGAAAGCTACCTTGGTCCCGTCACGAGACAAAATCCGCGGTAAATTCTCCGTCCTTATAGTCTATTACTATCGTGGTGTCGGGAGCAATATCGCATTCTATCATCTTTCTCGCAATAAGCGTTTCGATATTCGACTGGATATATCTCTTTATCGGGCGCGCGCCGTAGATGGGATCATACGACGCGTCGATTATATGGTCGACTGCATTTTGCATGACATCTATCTTTACGCGGCGGTCTTCAAGACGCTTCGATATTTCGGCAATTTTAAGTCCGACTATGCCCTTTATATTGTCCTTTGTAAGCGGACGGTAGAATATTATCTCGTCGAGCCTGTTCAAAAATTCGGGGCGGAAGCTGTGCTTCAAAAGCTCGTTTACCTTGGCTCTCGCTTCCGCACTTATATCCCCGTCGGGCGTTATGCCGTCGAGAATGATATCGGAACCGAGATTTGAGGTGAGTATGATTATTGTGTTCTTGAAATCCACCGTTTTGCCGTGGCTGTCTGTTATCCTGCCGTCGTCGAGCACCTGCAAAAGCACATTGAAAACATCGGGATGCGCCTTTTCTATCTCGTCGAAAAGAACGACCGAATAAGGTTTGCGGCGCACCGCTTCGGTGAGCTGACCGCCCTCGTCGTATCCGACATATCCGGGAGGCGCTCCGATAAGACGGGATACGGAATATTTCTCCATATACTCGCTCATGTCTATTCTTATCATTCCCTTTTCGTCGTCGAACAGCGCCTCGTCAAGCGCTTTTGCAAGCTCCGTCTTGCCTACGCCGGTAGGACCTAAGAACAAGAACGAACCGACAGGGCGCTTCGGGTCCTTTATCCCCGCACGCGAACGGAGTATTGCATCGCAAACCTTTCTGACAGCTTCGTCCTGACCTATAACCCTCTCGTGCAAAACATCGTCGAGCCTTAAAAGCTTGTTTCTCTCGCCCTCCATAAGCTTCGAAACGGGAATACCCGTCCAGCGCGAAACTATTTTCGATATCTCGTCGTCGGTGACCCTGTCGCGAAGAAGAGTATTCTTTCTCGTTTCCGCTTTCTTCTCCTCTTCTTCAAGCTCCGCCATAAGTTTGGGAAGCTTTCCGTATTTGAGCTCCGCGGCGCGGGAGAGGTCATATTCGTTTTGCGCTTTTTCTATCCTGCTGTTCACGTCCTCTATTTCGGAACGTATCTTCTGTACCTTGCCTATGCCCTCTTTTTCGTTTTCCCATTTTGCTTTCATCTCTTTGAAATCGTCTCTGAGAGACGAAAGCTCGCTTCTTATTTCGGAAAGGTGTTCCATTGCAAGCTTATCTGTCTCTTTTGAAAGCGCCGCTTCCTCTATTTCGAGCTGCATTATCTTATGAGATATCTCGTCCATTTCGGTGGGCATGGAATCCATTTCCGTCTTTATAAGCGCGCACGCTTCGTCGATAAGGTCTATCGCCTTGTCGGGGAGAAAACGGTCCTGAATATATCTGTCGGAAAGCGTTGCCGCCGCGATTATGGCGCTGTCGAGTATCTTCACGCCGTGGTATACTTCATATCTCTCTTTCAGTCCGCGAAGTATCGCTATCGTGTCTTCAACCGTCGGCTCATCCACGGTCACAGGCTGAAAACGGCGTTCGAGCGCCGCGTCGGATTCGATATATTTTCTGTACTCGTTGAGCGTCGTGGCGCCGATACAGTGAAGTTCACCGCGCGCAAGCATCGGTTTTAAAATATTTCCGGCATCGAGAGCGCCGTCCGTCTTTCCCGCTCCGACTATCGTATGAAGCTCATCGATAAACAGAATTATTCTTCCGTCCGACGAAGTTACCTCGTTTAATACCGCTTTCAGTCTCTCTTCAAATTCTCCTCTGAATTTCGCTCCCGCGATAAGAGAGCCTATGTCAAGTGAAAATATAGTGTGATCCTTCAAATTATCGGGAACGTCTCCGCTTACGATACGGAGTGCAAGTCCTTCCGCTATCGCGGTCTTACCTACGCCCGGCTCGCCTATAAGGCAGGGATTGTTCTTTGTCTTACGGGAAAGTATGCGTATTACGTTTCTTATCTCCTCGTCCCTGCCTATAACGGGATCGAGCTTTCTCTCCCTTGCGCGCTCCACAAGGTCGACGCCGTATTTTTTGAGCACGTCGTATGTGTCCTCGGGATTGTCGCTTTTGACCTTTTGATTTCCGCGTATCGTTTTCAGAGCCGCAAGGACCGAGGATTTATTTATTCCGTTTGAATTCAATATCCTTCCGACGCAGATCGACGGACGGTCTATTAACCCTAGTAAAATATGCTCTACCGAGATATACTCGTCCTTCATTTTTTCCGCTTCTTTTTCCGCTTCGGAAAGCGCCGCGTCAAGCTCAGAGCTTACATAGATTCTGCCGGGGTCGTATCCGCTTCCGCTCACTTTCGGAAATTTGCTTATCTCTGCGTCAAGGGCGCTCGCGATATTTTCCGAGGACCCTCCGAGTTTTTTTATAAGTTCGGACACAAGTCCGTCCTGCTGTGTTACAAGCGCATAGAGAAGATGTTCTTCTTCAACCGAATTATTACCGTTTTCGGCTGCCAGCGACTGCGCTTTTTTTATCGCTTCTATACTTTTTTGAGTTAATTTTTCGGCATTCATAATATTACCTCCCGATTTTAAGATATATCGAATAAGAAATTATACATAGCCTTTATACTATATTATTTTGCCGTTTTTATTTAAATAAACAATATACATTTTTTCGATCTCCTCTGCGCTTCCGTCGCTCGAAAAATAAGTTTTCATGGCTCTATCGAAAAGATATATATATTCCGCTATCATATCGGCGACGGAGACGTTTTTTTCTTCCCCTCTGTAAAACGGGCTGTTTCTTATTATTATTTTTCTTGTAAACACGCCGTCCTTGTATATGACTTCTCCGTTATATCCGTAATGTTCCTCTATGCCTGTCCAAAGCCTGTAAAAATTTATCATTTCGGAAATAAGTACGGCATTCTGCGTACGCATGGAGACCCTTATTTCGCCGTCCCCGCGGGAAACGTCACGGTACAGTTCCACAACATATTTCACCGTCGGATTATATTTGTATGAAAGCGCCGACGAAAGAGAGAGAGACGAGTGCGACGGCGGATTCATAAGTTTAAAATCGTCTTTCACAAAAAGCAAAGAAGACAATTCGTCAAACACGTTCTGTATGCGTTTTTCCGGTGTTATAAGGGAGACATACTCCGCAAGTATCTGATTTATCATGTTGGATCTGTTCGTGCCGTTTATATATGCAAGCTTGTCTATTTCGGATATGACATTATCCGAAAGAACAACAGAATATACGCTTTTCTTCATATCACGCCTTCCTTTCTTCAACGATATTGTAACGCAAATTATATAATTTGTCAATAAGTTTATATAAATATTCTTTCATTTTTTTCGAAGAGAAATAAAAAGCACGGCAATGCCGTGCTTTTTGTGTGTGGAAGTAAATGTTGGGGCGTCTGCCCCAAACCCCAACCAAAGAACTTTTTGTAAAAAGTCCTTTGGAATCTCAAAAGCTTCGCCAAAATAAAGTGGTGTGTTTGTGCGAAAGTTTTGCGGATTTTCAAGGGGCTTTTTCAAAAGCCTCTTGAAGCAAGGTCCCCTCACGCAGTTCCAACTGTTAACGACAAAAAAGAAAAAACGCGGCGACGCCGCGTTTTTGTGTGCACTAAATGTTGGGGCTATCCGCCCCAAACCCCGACACAAAGGACTTTTCGTGAAAAGTCCTTTGGAATCCCAAAA
>UQXK01000041.1 GCA_900544985.1 uncultured Eubacteriales bacterium | reverse complement strand
TCTTCCGCTGTCATTTTTGCCGCGACGATAGGGCTTAATATGGATAGACTTATTTCCAAGTATTCGAAGGTTTCTCCTTCGCGCTCTCTTGTTTTTCAGGCTCTCGGAGCAGAGAGAGTAGAGGCTCTTTGCGATTTATTTAACGAAGAGATAAAAAAAGAAGCGCTTGAAAACGGATTTTTGACGTGTCCGCGTTTTAGTCCCGGGTACGGGGATCTTCCGCTCGCTTTTCAGAGGGATATTTTCAAAATTCTCGATTGTGAGAGAAAGATAGGTGTCACTCTCGGAGAAAATCTATTGATGTCTCCGTCAAAATCGGTTACGGCAATTATCGGCAAAAAGAAGAAATAAAACAGTTTTCGGAGAAAATTTATGAATATAAGCGAATATTTGAAATGGCATATCGTATATCTCGACGGCGGAACGGGCACGCTTCTGCAAAGCGCGGGACTTTTGCCCGGCGAAGAGCCTGAGAGATGGAATATAACTCATCCGGAAAAAATAGAAGGCATAGCCCGCGCATATTATGATGCGGGAAGCAATATAGTCTGCACGAACACTTTCGGCGCGAATATTTTGAAATTTTCCGAAGAGGAACTTCAAAATATAATAGAGAATGCCGTCAAAATCGCACGCCGCGCAAAAGAAAGCTCAAAAGGAAATCAGGAAAAATTTATAGCTCTCGATATCGGACCTACGGGGAAACTTCTTAAACCGTACGGCGATTTTGATTTTGAGGATGCTGTTGCCGTTTTTTCAAAAACGGCAAAAATCGGCGCTTCGTGCGGTGTCGACCTTGTCTTTATAGAGACGATGAATGACAGCTATGAGACAAAGGCGGCGATTTTGGGCGTAAAAGAAGCGTGCGGGCTTCCCATATTTGTTTCGAATGCTTACGGCGAGGACGGCAAACTTATGACAGGAGCTTCTCCCGAGGCTATGGTAGCTATGGCGGAAGGACTCGGAGTATCGGCGATAGGTGCGAACTGCTCTCTCGGTCCCGATAAACTTTCGGGTGTTGTCGAAAAACTGCTTTCGGTATCTTCCGTTCCTGTAATTCTGAAACCCAACGCTGGACTTCCCGCAAGCGACGGCGTAAACACCTATTACGATGTCGACGCGGAAGAATTTTCGGACAGCGTTGCGGGAATGATACAAAAAGGCGTCCGTATAGCAGGCGGCTGCTGCGGAACCACACCCGAATATATAAAGGCTCTTACGGAAAAAACAAAAGACTTTTCTCCCGTTCCGATAGATAAGAAAAATCTTACCGTTGTTTCTTCGTATACGCACGCGGTGACTTTCGGCGCTTCTCCCGTTCTCATCGGAGAAAGAATAAATCCGACGGGCAAAAAGAGATTCAAAGAGGCGCTTCGCGAAAACGATATAGGATATATTTTGCAGGAGGGAATTGCGCAGGAGGAGAAAGGCGCAATGATACTCGACGTAAACGTGGGGCTTCCCGAAATCGACGAAGTTAAGATGATAAAAAATGTCGTTTTCGAATTGCAGGCGGTGAGCGCTCTCCCTTTGCAAATAGATACTTCCGACATTTCCGCAATGGAGGCGGCGCTGAGGATATACAACGGCAAGGCGATGATAAACTCTGTCAACGGCAAGGAAGAGAGTATGCGCGCCGTATTTCCTCTCGTGAAAAAATACGGCGGCGTTGTTGTGGCGCTCACTCTTGATGAGCACGGTATACCGAACAGCGCGGAGGCGCGTGTTAAAATTGCGGAAAAGATAATTCGTGTTGCCGCAGAATACGGTATAGAGAAAAAAGACATAGTATTCGATACTCTTGCCATGGCGATAAGTGCGGATAAAAACGCGGCAAAAGCTACGATAGGGGCGCTTAATTATATAAGAAACGAGCTTCATGTTCATACGTCTCTCGGCGTTTCGAATATATCTTTCGGACTTCCCGTGCGCGATGCCGTAAATTCGGCGTTCTTTGCGATAGCTCTTGAGAACGGTCTTTCCGCCGCGATAATGAATCCTTATTCCGCGGATATGATGAAAACATATTATGCATTCCGCGCGCTTCACGGACTTGACGAAAATTTTGCGGATTATATATCTTTTGCCGAAAAACTCCCTTCCTCTACGGTTGTATCTCAGACTAATACAGTTGTAGAAAATGCAAAAAACACGGACGGTACAACACCTCTTCAAAATGCAGTAATAAAAGGGCTTCGCGAAAAGGCGGCGGAGATAACGCGCTCTATGCTTTTAAATGTTCCCGCGCTCGATATAGTAAACAATGAGATTATACCAGCACTTGACGTTGTGGGCAAGGGGTTTGAAGAAAAAACGATATATCTCCCGCAACTGCTTATAAGCGCAGAATCGGCAAAAGCCGCGTTTGAAGAGATAAAAAAATCGGTTTCCGCGAGCGGAGAGAAGACCGCGGAGAAATGCGATTTTGTAATAGCCACAGTTAAGGGAGATATTCACGATATAGGCAAAAATATAGTAAAGCTGTTGCTTGAAAACTACGGATTTCGTGTAAGCGATCTCGGAAAAGATGTACCACCAGAGGAAATTGTGGAAAAGACTGTTGAACTGCATGCGCCTCTCGTGGGACTTTCTGCGCTAATGACAACGACAGTGCCTTCGATGGAGGAAACGATAAAAAAACTCCGTGTTTCTGCTCCGTGGTGCAAAATCGTCGTCGGAGGAGCTGTTTTGACGAAAGAGTATGCGGACAGGATTGGAGCCGACAAATACGCAAAGGACGCTATGGAAACAGTGAGATATGCAGAGAGCGTATTTTCCGCCATCAAATAACGGGAGTTTATTATTGCCGAAAGAAAGTTTTCCCTTGCTTCGGATCGTAATGGCAAAAACAAGAGAAAATACATAATACCGGAACACAAAACAGGCGAAACGCCTTGAAAACACAGCGTTTTCAAAATGGGTTTACAGGTAAATCGGAATTTATGGAGATAGTTATATGAATCGATATGATGAAGATTTTTGGAATGCATTAGATAAATTAGTGAATAATTCTGAGATTATAATTGACAGACCAAAAGGAACGGCACATCCTAAATATCCCGATTTTATTTATGACTTAGATTACGGATATTTAAATAATACGTCTTCTATGGACGGTTCGGGAATAGATGTATGGGTAGGAAGTGCTGAAAAGAAGGTAAATGCTGTAATTTGCACGATTGATTTGATGAAGAGAGATTCGGAAATCAAAATATTGATAGGATGTACAGAGGAAGAATTGAAGATCGTATATGAAACACATAACGAATCGGAAAATATGAAAGGTGTTTTAATAAGACGATAAATTCCTGTTTTTAATATTGATGAAAAGACTCCATCGTTTCATCGAAACAATAAGCAAAAATCCGACCTGTGATCGTAACCGCAGGTCGGATTTTATTGTTTTATGAGTATTTATCTAAATACCGCGACTGTTCTTATATTTAGGCTTTTTAGCGGAAATGCGCAGTTTTATACATTATAATAAAATCATAAAATCGGCTTTTCATCTGCAATATTTTGATTTTTTTGCATTGAGGCTGTTGGTCTGCTTTACAAAAAATCGAATTTAAATATAATTACTTTTATGAAGGGAACATAATTATTTTGTTAAATATGTTGACAAGTCAACAATGCGATGGTATAATACTGTCAATGTTGATTTATCAACAATTATTTGCAAGAATGGAGATTTTTATGAAAAATTATGCTCTTCTTCCTTCGATAGAATATAAAACAATGCGCGAACTTATAGAGGTATCGTGCAAGAGATATGCAAATAGGACGGCTTTTTCTTACAGGAGCCACCCGAGATCAAAAAATTCCGAAAAAATAAGTTTCGAGACTCTCTGTGAAGATGTGCGCGCGCTCGGCACGGAGTTTATATGCCGCGGATATCAGAAGAAACATATTGCCGTTATAGGAAAAATGTCTTATTCCTGGATAATATCTTATCTTTCACTTATAGCGTCGGGGGCTGTAATAGTGCCGCTTGACGCGGAATGGAGCGCGGAAGAGCTTGCCGCGACAGCGGATTTTGCAGATTGCGAATACATGATTTGCGACGCTTCGCTTTCGGAAAAATCTGACATCATAATGGATATTTCCGAAAAAATAAAGGAGCGCATAGTTATAGGTGCATCGGACGTTGACGACAATCTGGAAAAACTGAAAAACAGGGGTAAAGACCGCATTACTTCGGGTGATAATTCATATTTCAATATGAAACACGACACAAACGATGTGTGCGAGATAGTTTTTACATCGGGAACAACGGGCAAGGGAAAGGGCGTAAAGCTTTCTCAAAAAGCTCTCCTTTCCGATATTGCAAACGGACTTAAATATATAACCGTATCTAAAAAAACGATAGCCGTTCTTCCTCTTCATCATACATTCGGATCTACGATAAATATACTCGGGCATATATGTGTGGGAAGCGAAGTTTATCTTTCCATGGGCGTAAGATACGTTTTAAAGGAATTAAAAACGGAAAAGCCCGAACACCTTGTCCTTGTGCCGCTTTATCTTGAAACATTTTACAGAAAGATACTTGCGAACGCAAAGGAAAACGGAAAAGACAAGGCGCTTTTTGCCATGATGAAACTAAGCGGTGCGCTGAGGAAGATCGGTATAGATAAGAGAAGACTTTTCTTTAAATCGGTTCTCGACGCTTTCGGTGGAGAGCTGAAAATGGTCATTTCAGGCGGCGCGCCTTTGAGCGCTGAAATATCGGATTCTTTCGAGGCATGGGGAATAGATGTGATAAACGGTTACGGTATAACGGAATGTTCTCCGCTTATTTCGGTAAACAGAAATAAGGCGCGTATAAAGGGCAGCGTCGGATTTGTTCTTCCGTGCGACGAAGTGAAGATCGCCGACCCTAATGACGACGGAGAGGGAGAGATCAGAGTAAAAGGTCCGAATGTTATGCTCGGATATTACAAAAACGAAGAGGCGACCGCAGATGTTTTCGACGAAGAGGGCTATTTTAAAACGGGGGATTTCGGAAAGCTCGATGAAAACGGTGCGCTCTATATAACGGGAAGACTTAAAAATCTTATCATACTTTCCAACGGAAAAAATGTCTATCCGGAGGAGATAGAGAGCGTTCTTGCACCTGTTCCCGGCGTTTTGGATGTAGTGGTTTACGAGGGGCAGAGCAAGCGCGGAATAGAGCATAATGCCATTGTCGCGGAGGTTTTCCCCGACGAGGAATATATGAAGAGCAACGTTATAACCGACGTGAAAAAATATCTGCAAAAATTTGTAGATGACTACAACCGCACCGCTGTTCCGTATAAAAAAATAGGACTTTTAAAGATAAGAACGGAGGATTTTCCGAAGAATACGCTAAGGAAAATACAGAGATTCAAAATAGACAGAACGATAGACTGAAACAGCTTATTTTTGATGTTGACAACTAACAATTTAGTTGATATACTAAATACATTAAGTGAAAAAACGGAGTTTTTATGGAAGCGGAGAGATTTGCGAAATTTACTCTTCTTATAGACGGAATTTACAAATGCATACATAAAATAAAAATATCAACAGCGCCTTATCTCGGCGTCAAGGGGGTTCATATATTCTGGGTGTACGAGCTTTTCTCTCATCCCGATGGGCTTACCGCAACGGAGCTTGCGGCAAAAAGTATGATAGACCGCTCTCTTGTATCGAGGGAGATAGAGAGCCTTTGCCGCGACGGATATGTAAGCTATGTCGGGGGCAATGGAAAGCGCAGAAATTATAATTCGCGTCTTGTTCTTACCGAAAAGGGCGTAGAGCTTGCGAAGATAATAAGCAGCGAAGCGCTTGACGTTCAGAACAGCGCCGACGACGGCATAACGGAAAGCGAGCTTGTCTCTTTTTATATAACTCTCGAAAAACTGAACGAGAATTTTGCGAAGATAACAAAGGCGAGAGAAGAAAAATATCCTCAAAAATAAATAAGATCAACGGAACAGTTTGAATGCAAGCTGTTCCGTTATTTTTTTGTAAAAATCGTTGCCGACGCACAAAAATGCGATTTTATAACAATGTATATTAAAAACGAAGTTAAGTATATAATAATAAATATAAAAGATTTTCTGAATCCAATGTTTACATCTGCTTTATTGATGTTATATTTGAAAATAAGTATAATAATTATGGAAAAAGTTTTTATTTGCGAAAATTCGGTGTTTATGATCTTGCCGCAAACGCCTTGTCTTTAAGGAAGGGTGGTAGATATAATCAAACCCATGAGGAGTGAAGATTTGCGGCATTTGCAATCATCATTGCGTGATAAATCGGGCTTTAACGCTTTGCTGTGATTTTAATATAAAAGGATACAAGAGGGAAATATGAAAAATATACTTATTGTCGATGACGATATACACATAGGAAATGCGCTCGAAGAGCTGCTTACAAAAGAGGGATATTTTGTTTTGCGAGCGTATTCGGGAACGGAGGCGCTTCTTGTTTTGTCAAATAAAAAGGTCGATCTTGTGCTTCTCGACCTCATGCTTCCCGGACTTTCGGGAGAAGATGTTCTTACCGAAATAAAGGATATTCCCGTAATAGTATTGAGCGCAAAGGCAGATGTCGACGATAAGGTATCGCTGCTTATCTCAGGTGCCGTCGATTATGTGACAAAACCGTTTAATTCAAAAGAACTTTTGGCAAGGATATCCGTTGCACTGCGAAGAGGTCCTGTTTCCCAAAGCGGCGTTCTTCATTTTGACGATATTTCTCTTGATATAAACACCCGTGAGGTAACGTGCGGCGAAAATGAGGCGAAACTTACCCGAACAGAATACGCAATATTAAAACTTCTTGTAAATAATCCCGCGCAGGTCATAACAAAATCGGCGATTCTGGACAGGATAAGCTATGATACGCCGGACTGTACGGAGACTTCTCTCAAAATGCATATAAGCAATCTCAGAAAGAAGCTCCGCGACATAAGCGGGAAAGATTATATAGAGGCTGTCTGGGGAATAGGATTCAAATTAAGAAGCTGAATTCCCGCCGCTTTTCTTGAAAATTATGATATTTACTTTTTCTTTACCGTCTTGTTTACCGTTTTCTTTACCTTTCTGTTTTAGAATGTCCGTATCATAAAAAAGGAGGTTGTTTTTATGGAATATGTCTTAAAGACAAACGCTTTGAGCAAAAAATACAGAGATTTCAAAGCGCTCGATTCGTTTTCCATGAATATTCCGAAAGGTGCGATCTACGGATTTGTAGGAAAAAACGGAGCGGGAAAAACCACGCTTATAAGGGTTATATGCGGACTTCAAGAACCTACATCCGGGGAATATACGCTCTACGGAAAGAAAAATACGGAAAGGGATATTATAAAGGCGCGCAGAAGAATGGGCGCCATCGTCGAAACGCCGTCGATATACCTCGATATGACGGCGGAGGAAAATTTAAAACAGCAGTACCGCGTTCTGGGAATTCCTTCGTTTGACGGCATTTATGATATTTTAAAATTGGTCGGGCTTGAAAACACGGGAAAAAAGAAAGCGAAAAATTTCTCTCTCGGTATGCGCCAGCGTCTTGGGATTGCGATAGCGCTTGCGGGAAATCCCGATTTTCTGGTGCTCGATGAGCCTGCAAACGGTCTTGACCCGCAGGGAATCATCGAAATAAGAGAGCTTGTTCTGCGGCTCAACCGCGAAAAGAGGATAACCGTTCTCATTTCGAGCCACATACTCGACGAGCTTTCAAAGCTTGCGACGCATTACGGATTTATCGACGGCGGCAGAATGATAAAGGAAGTGAGCAGAGAAGAGCTTGAAGAATCTTGCAGAAAATGCATTCGCGTAGAGGTAAGCGATACGAAAGCGCTTTCGCGTGTGCTTGACGAAATGGGTGAGGATTACAAAATACTTACAGGAAAGACTGCGGACATATACGGAAAAGTTGTAATAAGCAAGCTTACGGGCGCTCTTGAAAAACAGAACTGCGAGCTTATATCCGTAAAAGAGAGGGACGAAAGTCTTGAAAGCTATTATGTAAATCTTATAGGAGGCGGAAAAAATGCTTAAACTTTTGTCATCGGATTTTTCCCGTCTTTGGAAAAACAAATTTTTCTATATTCTTTTCGGCGGAACTGGCGTTTATGCTCTCTGGTTCATGATTGTCACTTCTTTTAACGCAAAGCAGCTTCAAACACGTCCGTCGCTTGAAAGCTATTATTTTCAGTTTGCGCTTTTCATCGGCGCTATATGCGCATTTTTTTGCAGTATGTTCTTCGGAACGGAATACAGCGACGGCACAATAAGAAACAAAATAATCGTGGGCAGTAAAAGAGTCGATATCTATATTTCGCGCCTTATAGTGACCTTTTCCGCCACTGTTATTATTATGTGCGCCTGGCTTGTGGCGGCTCTTGTCGCCGTTCCCGCTTTGGGATTTTTTAAGATGGAAATAAAGAATGTTCTTCTCCTGCTTCTTATTTCCGTATTTACGGTGGCGGCGTTTTCATCTCTGTTTACGCTTGTTTCGATTCTTTCGGTCAATAAAGCTTCGACGGTCGTCATTTCCGTTGTATTGTTTTTTGTTATCTTCTTTTTGTCTTTCTTCCTTTACAGCGCGCTTCAACAGCCCGAAATGGCAACTGATTATACGAGTATTGAATTTGTAGACGGCGTTATGACGGGGACCGGCGGCAGCGTTATTCCAAATCCGATGTATGTAGGCGGCGTAAAGAGAAAAGTATACGAATTTTTGCTTGATTTTCTGCCTTGCGGACAGGGATTTCAGGTCTTTCTTCTCAAAGTCGCAAATCCGTTACGCATGGTATTGTCTTCTTTTTCTATCTCTGTTGTCACTACACTCTGCGGAATATTTGCATTCAAAAAGAAAAATTTGAAGTAAGGAGCGCTTTATGGGTACGTGGTTGTGGGTTTTGATCATTGCTTTTTTATCTGTTTTGATTGCGGCGCTGATAATAAAGATAGTCTCTTTAAAGAGAGCCGTGAAGGATATAGAGGAATCTTTATCTGAAAAACTCACAACCGATACGAATACGCTTATCGATATTTCCTCCAACGATAAGCGTATCCGCTCCCTTGCAGGGACTTTAAACAGGGAGCTTGCCGTTTTAAGAAAAGAGAAGCTATGTTACATGAACGGAAATAACGAACTGAAAAATTCCGTTACAAATATATCCCATGACCTGAGAACTCCGCTCACTGCCATATGCGGATATATAGAGCTTCTCGAACGGGAAGAAAAAACAAAGGAAGCGGAGAAATACCTCGATATAATAAAAAAGCGTGTGGAATTCATGGTGAAGCTCACGGAGGAGCTTTTCGGGTATTCCGTGATAATGTCGGAGGACGGCGGGAAAACGACATCTTATACAGATGTAAAGAACATTTTGGAGGAGAGCATAGCCTCTTTCTATGAAGTGTTAATATCGCGCAATATAGTTCCTGTGATAAACCTGACAAAAGAAAAAGTTATAAGAAAAACAGACTCTCACGCTTTATCGAGAGTGTTTTCGAATCTTCTTAACAACGCCGTGAAATACAGCGACGGAGATCTTGAAATAAGCCTTTTTGAAAACGGAGAGATAGTCTTTGCGAATACCGCGTCAAAGCTCGATGCTGTCGAGGTGGAAAAGCTTTTCGACAGGTTTTATACTGTCGAGACGGCGAAAAATTCCACTGGACTTGGGCTTTCCATCGCAAAAACACTTACAGAACAGATGCGCGGTGAAATATCAGCAAAATATAAAGACGGAAAACTCTATATAAAAATTGTTCTCCCGGAATAAAAAGCACGGCAATGCCGTGCTTTTTGTGTGCATTGAATGTTGGGGCTATCCGCCGTGGGACCCCGACACAAAGGACTTTTCGTGAAAAGTCCTTTAGAATCTCAAAAGCTTCGCAAAAAATATATCGGTGTGTTCGGTGCAAAAGTTTTGCGGATTTTTAAGGGCTTTTTAAAAGCACCTTAAAACGGAGGTTACGACGGTTGACGAAAAATAAAAGATCCCCGTAATCGGCGTTTTTCGTGGGGAGTACGAAAAAACAGCACACTGTCTTCGTTTTCGAAGCATAGTGTGCTATATTTTTTGTGATAAGTAAGGATAAATTGAAATTTATAATTTTTCGAATTTTTCTACTCTCATATTCAATTTATATTTCTTGCGCAACTCTGATATTTCCTGCATCATTTCTGTTTTGTGGTGAAAATCAAGCGCTTCTTGACTTTTCCAACAATCTATAAGAAGTATGGTCTCCGCGTCGTCTATCGGACAGAAATATTCATATCTCTCGTTTCCTTCTTCTGCACGGATTTTATCTACAATTCCTCTTGAAATCATCTCTTCTGCAAATTTTCTTGCGCTTCCATTCTTTCCTGCGTAATAAATATTGACAATAATGCTCATAAAAACCTCCGTTAAATCATTTTTGGGTTGTATCTGAATTACAGTAAAAATACGTAATTTACTATATTCCGTATTTTGTTTTGAGTCTGTCCATTTTCTCTCCGATAGGTCTTGCAAGCAACAGCAGGAATATGATATTCGAAACAGCGTAGACGGCGCTTACGGGAAGGGAGGTTATAACAAAGGAGAGATAGCGGGCAAGATTAAATCCTTCTTCCAAAACAAGTGCCGACATTACATCCATTATAAGGGAATATACAACTCCCGAAAGTGCGCCGTAGACCGAAAGAATTATTTTGTTTTTTTTCATCGCTCCCGAAAGAAGCGCCGCGGCAAAGCCGATAAGCCCCCATGAGAACATCTGAAACGGCGTCCACGGTCCCTGACCGAAAATGAAGTTGGATATCAGCGCCGAAAGCGCGCCGCATAAAAATCCGGATTCCGCGCCGAGATACATTCCCGTTATTATTACAAGCGCCGTTATCGGCTTGAAATGCGGGACAAACGAAAATGCAAATCTTCCCGCAACGGAAAGCGCCACCATGACCGCAAGGACGACAAGGCGTTCCGCACTCACGTGCTTTTTTTCGAAAGTCATAAAAAACGGTATGCATGATATGACAGCGACGGAAAGGGCTATCCATATCTGCTTTTTTTCTTCGAGAAGAAAAGCCCCCGAAATCACCGTCAGCGGGACGAGAAAAAGCAGTATAATGTATTTTATTGCTTTATTTTTATTCAATTTTTTCACACTTTCCCGCATCTATTATGTCCTTTGCAGTGACGGCGCCGTCGAATATTCCGCGCGCTATCCTGCTTGCCGCCGTTGTGTAGAAATCGTTGGCGGAAAAGAACTTTTCGGTTTTTGACGGCGAGATTACCTCTCCTTCGAAGAAAAGCGCGCAACGGTCGGCGTTTTCCGCGGCAAATTCAACATCGTGTGTCACGGCAACGATCGTAACGCCGTTTGATTTTAAGTTGTTTATAATCTTGGAAAAATCTTTTTTTGCGGCTGAATCGAGCGCCTTTGTCGGTTCGTCGAGGAATAAAATGCGCGGTTCCGTGAGAAGGAGCTTTGCTATCGCGCATTTCTGCATTTCTCCGCAGGAAATATCGTATGGGTGCTTTTCGAGAAGAGACGCAATGCCGAGATTTTGGCAGACAGCGTCTATTTTTTCTTCGGTTTTCTTTTTGTCGCCGTAAAAGCGCGCGCATATATCGTAAAGATCATCTTTAATTTTGCTTTTTATGAATATGTCCGCGACATTTTGAGGTAAGAGCGCCGTGTTTTTCCTATGGAGTTCTTCCAGACTGTATTTTTCAATACTTTTGCCGAAAATTTTTATTTTTCCGCGATATGGCTTTTCCGTTCCCGAAAGTATCTTCAAAAGAGTTGTTTTTCCCGCGCCGTTTCCGCCGAGAAGACAGAAAAACTCTCCTTTTGAAACGTCGAGATTTACGCCTTTTAATATGTCCTTTCCGTTTTTGTCGTATCTGAAAAATACGTCGCGAATCGACAGGACCGTTTCTTTTTCCATTGCAGTGCTTTCTTGTCTTATAACCGATTTCGGGGAAAAGTTTTTCATGAGAAATTCACGTCCGCCGCGAACGTCGAGAGGACATTCACCTGTCTTTCCGAGCGCATTCCATATCCTTGTGGCGGTGGGAAAAGAGAGCATGATATTTTCATCGGAAATTTTCTCGCATACGTTTTTCGGCGTATCGAATATCAAAAGTTTTCCTTTTTCCATGACGGCGATCTTATCGGCAATAGGGAAAAGCTCTTCGAGTCTGTGCTCGGATATGATTACCGTCGTTCCGAGCTCGCGGTTTATTTTTTGAAGCGTCGCTATGAAATCCGACGCCGCTATCGGGTCGAGCTGGGAGGTCGGCTCGTCGAGTATAAGAAGTTCGGGGGACATTGCCATGACGGAAGCGAGACTTACAAGCTGTTTTTGTCCTCCTGAAAGATGAGCTGTTTTTTTATTGAAGCTGTCCGATATTCCGAAGTAGCTTGCCATTTCGGCGATTCGAAGCTTTATTTCATCGGAGGATTTTCCGAGATTTTCAAGCCCGAAGGAAAGCTCGTGGTATACTCTGTCGGTGACTATCTGAGCTTCCGGATTTTGATTTACAAATCCTATCTTTGCGGCTTTGTCCTTTTCAGAGAGCTCTTCTATGTCCGTGCCGCAGAAGAGTATTTTGCCTTCTTTTTTTCCGAGCGGCGCGATCTCGCTTTTTATAAGTTTGAAAAGCGTCGTTTTTCCGCAGCCGGAGTGACCGCATACGACTATAAACTCTCCGCGCGCTACTTTTAAGTTTATATTTTCTATTGCGCATTTCTTCTCTTCGGGATAAGTAAAGCTCAGATTTTTGATATCGAGTATTTCCATTTTAATGCCTCCTTTGCCTCAAAAATAAAGGGGAAAAACGATATGATTCCGAACGCCGCGTACGCGATATAAGACATTATACTTATATCCGACATAGCGATTTCGGGGTAGAAATAAAAATCAACGCTGTCGGTGAAATATCCCGATACAACAGCAAAAACGAGTATTATACACACGGATAACATGGCGGCATCCCGCTTTTTGAACGAGAACATGGAAAAGTTCTTTCTCCCTCCGAGCGAGAAGCCGCGCGCTCTCATCGATTTTGCCGTTATAACCGCGTTTTCAAGCGCCCATGTGACAAGGGAAGAAAATACTCTTGTATAACAGACGATTTTGCCGTAAAAGCTTTTTTCGGAAAAGTATCCGAGAGAAAACTGCGCGTCTTTTATTTCTTTCCATTTTCTTTTGAAGAGCGGAATAAATCGGAGAGACATAGATAAAACTATCGATAGTTTAGGAGAAAATGTTCCGAAAACGCAGAGTAGCTTATCGCTTTCCATTACAAAATTCATACATCTGCATATAAACATCACTGCGCAGATCATAAGCGCCATATCGGCACCGTAAAGAATCGCTTCGAGCGTTACGGGATTGTCGTTCATGAAAAAAAGAATTGTTTTTCCGTTGTGTGAGAACAATGGATTTGTCACCGTTATTATCAAAAAAAGCGGAAGATAAAAGCGCATACTTTTGAAGAAATCTTTTGCTCCGTTTGTTATTATGATAAAGAGCGCGCTTCCGAAAAGCGCAAAAGCAAGCATTATCGGGTTCTTTGTAAACATAGTGAGCACAATTACCGATATGTAGTAGACAAAAAGCGATATCGGATGAAAATTTCCGAAGGAGGAGTCATTTTTTGATCTCATTCGTACACCTCTTCGAAATCGACTGTGTATATCCATTCTATAACGTCTTTGTCGGATAGCTTGTACGAAGAACAGCCTTTTTTCGGTTCTTCTCCGTTTACTTTATATGACCATCCGGAATATGCTCCGCAGGAAAATTCGTATAAATAGCCGATTCCTTCTATGTATACACTTTTATAAGAACTGTTTTTGCCGCCGCTGTATTCCATTTGCACTTTGTTTATCGCCGTTGCCCTTTTTAATATATCGAAAACGGTATCGCCTTCACGCAGGACATATTCCGTTTTCGGAATTATGATTCCGTCATCGGGAATGAAGCTTACAAGATTTTTGTCGAGCTTGTCCATGTTTGAAAGGACGCTTTTGCAATTTACGGAGATAAAGACCGTTTCGCATCCGTCGGTAATGTCCGCGGCGTGCTCTGTATAATAATCATCGACAGATTTGAAATCCGTATTCATCACGAATATGGATATCGCAATGACCAAAATAAGAGAAATTATTATATCCTTTTTCATTATCTTACGTCCTTTCTTCTTAAAAAATTATATTATATACGCCACCTTTTGTCAACGCGTTGATATATTATGTCATATTGAAAAGGACGGAGAATTTTGTTGACGGATTTATATTTGTGATATATACTTTTTTATATCAGGTTTATTTCGGAGGAATTTATGAGACGAAACGACAGAGAAGTTACGGATTTTAACGAAATTTTGGATATACTGAAAAGAGCGGACACGCTGCATCTGGGAATCTTCGGAGAAGAATTCCCCTATGTCGTGCCGCTATCCTACGGATTTGAGTCTTCCGATGGGAAAATCGTTTTTTATGTTCACGGCGCTGCGGAAGGAAAAAAGCACGACCTTATTTCCGTCGACAGCAGAATATGCGCGGAAGTGTCTATATTCCACCGTTATGCCAAAACGGCTTGCAGTATAACTTGCGAATACGAAAGCG
>UQXK01000040.1 GCA_900544985.1 uncultured Eubacteriales bacterium | reverse complement strand
TGCATTATCAGTTGGGGCGTCTGCCCCAACCCCCGACACAAAGGACTTTTCGTGAAAAGTCCTTTGGAATCTCAAAAGCTTCCGCCAAAATAAAGTGGTGTGTTTGAGTTAATTTCTTCCCGACACCTTTCTCTGAAAGAACGGTATGATTTATAATTGACAGGAAATATTTCATATGTTAGAATTATAAAGGCGAAATGTGGCAAAGTTAATAATACAGTTGTTTTTCACACTGTTTTACAGAAATAAAATTGAATAAACGGGAGAAAAAAGAAATGGCTCTAACAGATGTTTTCAAGCTTCTCGGCGGACTCGGTCTTTTCCTTTACGGAATGACGATAATGTCGGATTCGCTTCGTCTTGTTGCCGGGGACAATATGAGAAACGTCCTTGAAAAAACTACGAAAAACAGATTTCTCGGCGTTATAATGGGAATGGTAGTGACGTTCCTCATTCAAAGCTCGTCCGCGACGACGGTTATGACCGTATCGTTTGTTTCGGCGGGGCTTATGAATCTTTCCCAGGCGCTCGGCGTTATAATGGGCGCGAATATCGGTACGACGATAACCGCACAGATAATCGCTTTTAACCTTGGAAGCTATGCTCCCATAATTGTTTTTGTCGGTGCTGCAATTGCCCTGTTTGCAAAAAATAAGACGGTTAAAAATTCCGGTCTTATAATTCTCGGTTTCGGAATGCTTTTTGTCGGTATATCGATGATGAGCGATGCCGTGTATCCGCTTCGCGACAGCGAGGTGTTCAGAAAGATAATAACAGAGCTTAAAAATCCTATAATAGCTATACTCGTCGGTCTTGTTTTCTCTGTTATCATTCAAAGCTCGTCCGCATCTGTCGGTATAACTCAGGCTTTTGCGGCGGCCGGACTTATAGAGCTTCATGTTGCCATATATCTTATAATGGGTATGGCGATAGGTACATGCATAACTCCTATAATCGCGTCTTTAACTGCTTCCCGTGACGGAAAGAGAACCGCATTTATGAGTCTTTTCTTCAATGTTGTGAGAGTTGTGATCTTTGCGGCGGTCGTGGGAATATTCCAAGAACCTGTAATATCGTTCTTCGAAAAGCTTTCTCCCGGAGATGTCAGCCGCCAGATAGCAAACTCGCATATGATTTCCAGTATTGTTGCCGTTATAATAGAACTTCCGCTTTCGGCGCTTATAGTAAAACTTTCTTATGTCGTGATACCTGTTACGCCGGAAGAGAAAAATAAGGTGGAGAAGAAACTTATTTACCTTACAAAGGGCGTAGAGCTGTCTCCTTCAATTGCTATAACTCAGGCGAAGAGGGAAACTTGCCGTATGGGAGAGATTGCAAGGGATAATCTTGCTCTTGCTCTCGATTCGTTTTTTAAAAAGGACGATAAACCGACAGAGGTTGTCTTTGATACCGAAAAGACGATAAATTACCTGAACCATGAAATAACGGCGTGCCTTGTAACATTCCGCGCGCTCGAACTTTCCAGAAAAGACCTAAATACCCTCGGCATGATGTTCCGTGTCGTATCCGATATAGAGCGTATCGGCGACCATGCGGAAAACATCGCCGAATATACCGTGCTTGAAAATGTGAAGAGCGCAAATATTTCCGATATTGCAATGGGAGAAATCAAGGAGATCGCAGAAGCTTCCCTCAAAGTTGTTGACCTTGCGCTTTCGGTATATCGTGATGAATCGCATGATCTTTTGGATAAGGTTTCCGAACTTGAAGAGCACGTCGATGATCTCCATGAGAAGTTTACGGACAATCATGTTGCGCGTCTTATGCAGGATAGATGCGATCCTCTCGGGGGAGTCGTATTTACGGATATTTTGACGGACCTTGAAAGAATTTCCGACCACGCTATAAATATAGCTTATTCGATAGTTGAGGAAAAACCGCACGTTTTAAAAGTTTATTCTTGATTGAAAAATAAAAAATCACGGCGAATGCCGTGATTTTTTTGTGAGCGTTGTCAGTTGGGGCTGTCCGCCCCAAACCCTGACAAAAGGGACTTTTTGTAAAAAGTCCCTTTGAACCTCAAAAACTTCACAAAAATAAAGTGGTGTATCTGAGAAAAGTCCTTTGGAATTCCAAAAGCTTTGCCAAAATAAATCGGTGCGGTCGGGACGAAAGTTCTTTTGCTTACTTTTCTTTCAAGAAAAGTAAGTGTATTGATATGCAAGTCTTTCGCTGCCGTTTTCCGTGTGTATTATGCCGCAGTATTGAAATCCGTTTTTCGCAAGTAGATTTTGCATTGTTTTATTGTCTTTGTGCGTGTCGGCTTTTAAATTTCCGCATTTTGATTTGCAAAAATCAAGTGCTGCGCGCCCTATTCCGTGTATTTTGCCGTCGCTTGCCATTCTGTGCATAACGGCGTAGGGAAGAGAGTTTTTCCATTCGCCGAAATATATTTCTTTGTATGTTGGGTCCTCCCATTCAATGTAGGCGAATACGCCGTGCGGAATTTCGTCTTCGACCACAAGATAGAGATTGCCGTTTTCTATATCATATGTGATTTTTTCTTTCGGCGGATAAGAATCGCCCCATTGAGTGGGATTTCCGTTTTCTCTCATATATTCTCTTGCCGCGGAATAAATTCTTTCTATTTCTCCCATGTCGGAAATTTTGGCTTTTCTTATTTCCATAAATATTTCCTTTCGAAGACAGCGTTTTCTTTATATCAAATCTTTTTTTGCATTATGACAACATCGAGCCATTTCCCGAACTTGAATCCCACTTTTTCAAGGTGCCCTTTTTCATAATATCCGTTTTTTCTGTGGAAATTCATGCTGTTTTTGTTTTCTTCGGTTATTATCGATATCAAATTTTTTATTCCGATTTTACGCGCTTCCCCTTCGAGCGCCTCTATTAAGCTTCTTCCCGCACCGAGCGAATGAAAATCTTTGTCCACATATATGGAAACATCCGCCGTAAATCTGTAAGCGGATCTTTCGCTGTAATGGTCAAGGTATGCGTAGCCTATAATTTTGCCGTCATGTTCTGCTACAATATAAGGAAAATTCTCCGTTATTCTTTTTACGCGGCTTTCGAAATCCTCTTTTGAAAGAAGATTTTCCTCAAAGGTGAATGTTGTATTTTCTATGTAGTAATTGTAGATTTCACAGCAGAAGGGAATGTCGTCTGTGCAGATTTTTCTGATTATCATTTTGTAAGTCCTTTGCGAAATTATGCAGGGGTTATATTTTGTCCACGTTTTTTGCCCAGTTGAATAATTTTTCCGTCATTTCTTCAAAGTTTGTATTTGCTCCGTTTTTTAACTTTACGGCGGTTTCGAGTATTTCTTTTTCCGGACCGTTTAATAGAGGGAGCAATTCGTTTTTTGATCGTACATATTTTCCGTTATTGTAAAAGTATATCGCCTGTATCACGAAAGTTGCGGATTTATAAAGAGAACGAAGTATTTCGTCGCTTTGTTCATGTATAAAGTTGTGTGCGCACGCGTGATAAATATTGCATTTGCCGATTTTTATTGCGCGCTTTACGTCTTGCTTGTCTATTTTTGAAAGTATGAAATCGAGAGTTCCTATTATGGGAGTTGTGTCATAATAAAATTGAAAGAGGTCTGACTGTTCCCAATTCAAAAGCTCGTCTTTGCCGGAAACAAATCCGCATGAAAGCTCTCTGTTCGGAAGCGTGTCGAGCAAGCCTTTATATTTTTCAAGATCTCCCATATCTATTTTATCGAGAATCAGGACAATGTCAATATCGCTTTTTTCATTTGCTTCGTTTCTGGCGTAACTTCCCTGAATACCGATAAAATATATTCTTTTGCCAAAAATGTTTTTTGCATTTTTTGTAAATTCGCTTGTCCAGTTTTTTATATCTATCATAAACGCTCCTTTTTATTTAAAATCATATGAAAAAATATTTAGATTGAAAATTATATGAATTGTATGATATGAAGTACTTAATGTGTTTCGGGAAAAACAGTAGTTTTTATTCATCGTTTTTTGGTATAAACTTTTTTACTGTAAATTTTTTGTGGATGATATTCCGTGGCAGTCAGATATTCTCCGTTATAAAAAGCGCCGTATAAACGGATTTTCAGATGTTTTAACGCCCAATTATCTTTAATAAGTTCAATACATTTTTCAATCTCTGATTTTGGCACCGCTATACCGTAAATATAATTGTTGTTTCTGGAATCTACATTTATCCGCAAAATAATTTGAGATATTGCCCAACGGAAATTTGTGTTAAATGCGGAGTGCATTTCGGTCCCGTCCGCTCTTTTGTTTCCCTTTGCTTCAATGAAATACTTATTTCCACGTTTGAGTTTATTTTCGAGCTTTATTGTCAAATCTACACCATGTTCTTTTTTCAGAGCATCGGATTTATTTATCAGCCTTTTTTGTTCGGTGATGCCTTTTTCTCTAAGAAAATTTTCCACCCCTTGAATAACTTCATTTTCGGTAAGTAATGTTTTCGTATCCATAGTGGCTCCTCATTCTGAAAATTTTGGCGGTAAAAATAATTACGATTTTTTGTAAGTACAATCTTATATTTATATTTTATCACAGAAAAAGAAAAATTGGTATGCTTACTTGAATAAGTGTTTTTTGTTTGTGATGAATAAAAAACAGTTTGATAAAACATATAAAAACGGGTTTGAATATCAGTAAAACAAATTTATTGATGGAGTGTCCGTAAATAACAGGTGGGAATTATAAAATTTTTATTATTTATATTGACAAATATCTATGTGATACTTATAATATAGATATACATGAATGTGAGGTGCGTTATGGATACATCGGAATGCATTGTAATACTAAAAGCGTTGAGTGATGAAACTCGAATGAAAATTTTCGGGATTTTGCGAGAAGGAAAACTATGTGGTTGTAAAATCCTTGAAAGTTTGAATATTACACAACCGACCTTATCTCATCACATGAAGGTGCTTTGCGAATGTGGGATAGTTATCGCCGAAAAAGAATGGAAATGGAGCTATTATTCCATAAATTGCGAAAAACTGAACGAGTTGATCGATTATTTGGGCAATACGAAATGCCGTAACGAAAAGGAGGATAGAAATGGATTATACGTTGGAAAATAAATATCAACTTATTAAAGAAGAAGTAGTAAAAAGCGAATCTAAAAATCCGATAATTATTGTGCGCGAGATAATGCATAAAGACTTTATAAATATTCATGGACCGGAACATCATTTTCTTGACGGTGCCGCTTTTTTGGTCGCATATAATAACGCCTGCGGAAGTATAGATATAGATTTTTGTTTGGACGAATTGGCAAAACGTACAATAAAAATGCCGGGAGCTATGTGCGGTCATTGGGGAATATGCGGATCTCTGGCATCTGTGGGGGCAGCCCTGTCGATTATTCACGGTACAGGTCCGCTGAGTACAGATGAATTTTATAAACACAACATGGAATACACATCAGGTGTATTAACCGAGATGAGTAAAATAGGCGGAGCGCGTTGCTGTAAGAGAAATGCTTTTCTATCTTTGACACATGCCGTAAAATTTGTCAAAGAAAAATACGGGGTAGAGATGGAGCAGAATGAAATCGAGTGTGAATTCTCTTCGTCAAACAAGCAATGTTTACGTGATAAGTGTCCGTTTTATAAAAAATAGAGAATAAAAATAACACACGCCAAAGGAGTTTTGTATGCCCCTTTGGCGTGTGTCTTAATGGTGCCGGTGGCGGGGGTCGAACCCGCATGGTATCGCTACCACTGGATTTTGAGTCCAGCACGTCTGCCAATTCCATCACACCGGCGAAAACAAATATATTATACAATGCTTTTTTAAAAAAAGCAAGTGTAATTTTTCTGTTATATGCTTTATTGTTGACTTTTCTTTATTTTTAGGGTAATCTTTTAATGAAAATATCGAATTTTCGCGACCGAAAAATTTCGTTGCGGATTATGCGGAGCGTGCGACATGGACTTTTCCTATTATAATAAACTTTTTTCTTTAATAGATTGTGAGCTTCCGAAAAGGGAGCAGACCGTGCTTGCGATAGACGGCGGTGCGGCGTCGGGCAAAACAACGCTTTCCTCTTTCCTTGCGGAGAAATATTCCGCAGGGGTCGTACATATGGACGATTTCTTTTTGCCGCCCGAAAAGAGAAGCTTGGAAAGACTTTCTGAATTTGACGGCAATACAGACAGGGAAAGATTTATCGAAGAAGTGTTGCCGCATCTGGGAAAATGCGAAAAATTCTCCTACGGAAAATACGATTGCCATTTGGAAAAAATTTCGAAAAAAGTGGAGATTGTTCCCTCAAAGCTTATCATAGTAGAGGGGGTATACAGCCTGTCTCCTTATTTCATACAGAAGTATAATATCAAAATAATGCTTTCCGTGAGCGAAAAAGAACAGCTCGAACGTCTTAAAAAGAGAAGCAGCGCGGAAATATACGATATGTTTATAAAAAAGTGGCTGCCTCTTGAAAAAAGATATTTCGAGGTCGGAGAAATCGAAAAAAAGTGTGATCTCTGCTTTTGAAAACGCCCCTTTTGTTTGATGCCATATATTGTGTGTTGAAGTTTTAAGTTTCCTCATGTTAAAATTATTACGGAAACAAGATAAGTTTTCCGAAATAAAAAGACAAGAGGTGAACGATGAAGAGAATAATATCATTGATTATTGTAATTGTTGCAGCTTTTATGTTTACGATTCCTTTGAGCGCCGCCGAGAAAGGCATTGTAAAGGTCGATGTATACATAAACGGCGAAAAACTGCAAACGACGGACACACCGAGGATAATAAACGACACAACATATGTTCCGCTTCGCGCGGTATGCGAGCTTTTCGGAGCCGACGATATAAGCTGGGACGGGCGGACAAACACGGCAAAGATAAAAGCAAGGGGAATCAAAATATACGTCACAACGGGGAAAACATACATAATTGCGAACGGACGTTATTTTGCCTCTACACAGCCGATCAAGAATATAGATGACAGACTCTATGTTCCCGTAAGACTTATCGCCTCGGCTTTTGCGAGCGACGTCGAATGGAACGGAAATAATTACAGCGTAAGAATAAAAGATTATAATCGCGCTCCGACATCCGGAGAAGAGTATTATGACAAAAACGATCTTTACTGGCTTTCCAGAATTATAGAGGCGGAAAGCGGAATAGAGCCGTTTATGGGAAAGATCGCCGTCGGAAATGTCATACAGAACAGAGTGAGAAGTTCTGAATACCCGTCTACGATTTACGGAGTTATATTTGACAAAAAATTCGGTGTTCAGTTTACTCCCGCCGCGAGCGGAAGCATATACAACACCCCGAGAGAGGACAGCGTCATCGCGGCAAAAATATGTCTTGAAGGTTTTTCTCTCAATGAAGATGTGCTCTATTTTATGAATCCGAAGCTTGCTACGAGCTCCTGGATATCCGAAAACAGGGAATTTGCTTTTAACATCGGCGGTCACGATTTTTATTATTGATAAGATGCAGACTTAAAAAGTCTAAAACCCGCATTTGAATTTTGGTATAAAAAAGAACGAAGTTTTCTGAACCTTACGGTTTGAATCTTCGTTCTTTTTTTATACTGCATATGCCGTTTGAGTTTATATTTTCTGTTTGCGGAAAAATGTCCCCAAAAATTTGGGGACATTTTGATAAAAATTTGCTTTTCAGTTGAAGAGTGAGAGGGCGTTATTGTATGCCGTTTCGACTTGCTTGTAGTTGAGGGCTTCCGAATAGATCTTTACTGCCGTTATCGAGAAGTCGGTGGACTGGAAATCGGCACCCGTTCCGCCTTTGTCTATATCGGCGCCGAGACAAAATGCATTTGCGGCATTTGTGCTTGCGCTTATTTTCATTTTTCCGGAAGCGGAAAGAGAACCCATATTTTTACCGTTTACATACAGCGTGCTGTACGTTTTATTTTCTGCCGCGGAATAATATATGGTGCCTACTATATGTGTAAGCTCTGTATTTGATGCTACATATGTTGTCTGAACATTTGTATTTGTGTTTCCGACATACGTATAGAGATACGGTGCTCCGCTCGCTGCGGCAAGACCGAAACCGCCTTCCTGTGTTCCGCAGATTATTCCCTGTGAACCGGAGGGCTTTCTGTTTATATAAAGTCCTTCTACCGAGAATCCTTTTTCGCTGTTATAAAACTCTGTTATCGTCGAAGCGCTGTATTCTTTGAATTTCAGAACAGCATACTGTCCTTTTGCGGAGATATTGAGTGCGTCGACTTCTTTTGTTTTGCCGCCGAAAGTAAGAGTTGTCTTTCCTACCTTTGCGCCCGTTATCGTTATATTGAGCTTGTCGTTGGAATCTTTGAGCGTTCCGCCCGAAAAATCGAGTTCCGTATACGGCGCGGGAAGCTCGGAAGGAACATCGGGAGCGTCGCCCGTTTTGAATTCGTATGTAAGGGTATTGCTCTCTTTGTCCCAGGAGTCCACTGCTGTTATCTCTACTCTGTAATTTGTGTTGTTTGCAACAGTGCCCAACGAATAGGAGAGCGTTTTGCTCATTTTATCAAGATCGGAGTATCTGTAAAAGTCCGTGAGCATTACAAGTTTTTGTACTGTGCTTCCGTTTGCCTGATTTATAAGTTTTACTATATAATGGTGAACGAAATCGTCATCTGTTCCGGCGGTGAATTTTAGGGTTGCGCTTGTGAGGTTGACAGACGCACCTAATTCGACCGTTACATCTCCGGAAATAACGGGAGCTTTGTTGTTTTCATCGTTTCCGCGCGCCGTTGTGTATACCGTAAGATTCGTTCCTTCTTTATTGGGTGCGGGAAGCTCCCACGGTGTTTTGAATGTGGAATTTTCAGAGAAATTCATTCTTGTTATTCTTACATTTCCGTTTTTATCTACCTGAACAAGAAGTCCGGAAGAGACGTCATGTGCGTCGAACGGAACTGTTCCGTTTGCGTTTGTAAAGCCTCTTTCTATCGCAAGGTATCTTACAGAGCCGCATCCGAGAGAAGTGAATTTCGTCTGCATTATAGAGCGTTCATCGTTTATCGGGAAGTGAAGGTGACCCGAAAAAGTCATTACCTGCGGATACTTTTGAAGTGTTTCGGTAAGATCTTTTGTATACCATGTAGGACCGAGCTCGCTGCCGTAGCAGGTCTGGTATATCATCGGGTGCGTAAATATGAATATGTACGCATTGGGATTTTCGTCTGTCAGATCTTTTAATGTTTTGTCCAGCCAATCAATGGTCTTTTCGTCGTAAATTACCAATCCGCTGTATGAAAACGGCTCTAAGTATATAAAGTGATATCCGTTTACAACGCAGTGGCGGCTTCCGTGCGAAATATCGGTTTTGTCTATATCGGCTTTGAAGTAGTCATCTCCGAGAATATCGATGAAATTTTGAAGTTTCAGTCTTTCTCCGTATGTCTCATGGTTTCCGAGAGTAAGCAAAAGCTCGCAGTCAAGACCGGATTCTTCGAAATATTTTTTGAGATAGCTTATTTCAACCTTTTTTCCGGTGTCCGCTATATCTCCCGCTATCGATATGGCGTCGATTCCGTCCTTATCGTCTTTCTGCGCCTGTTTTTGAAGCTGTGCGAGTGCGTTTTTAAACTTTTTCTCGCTTACTTCGGAACCGTTTAAATGTATATCCGAAAGTGCGCCGAAAGAAAGAACTATATTTTCGGGGTCAAAATCGAATGAGGGGGTTACGACGGTGCCTGTCGTTCCCGTGGAGGAAGTGGTACTGTCGCTTGATGTTGTTTTATTTTCTGTCGTAGATGATGAAGATTCTGTTGTATTACCGGTGCTTTCTGTCGTAGATGTGGGGACTGTCGTGGTATCGACGTTCTTTCCGCATGCTACGATTGCCGCAATCATCAGAATCGCCATGATTAAAGATAGAATTTTTTTCATGGTATCTCCTTTTTTAGGTTTTGTTATAGGTATTATACTACATTTTCACATTGTATATCAATCCGAATGTTTATAGAAAAAGTATCATCTGTTTTGTTATAAATAGACAAAAAAACAGCGGGCTTTAAAAGTCCGCTGTTTTAATTATTTATCAGTTGAAAAGAGCAAGCGCGTTGTTGTACGCCGTTTTTACCTGATTTTTATTGAGAGCTTCTTTATATATTTTCAAATCTGCGATAGAGAAGTCTGTCATCGGGAAGTCGGCGGCTCCGCCTTTGGAGTCCGTATCTCCGCCTATTCCGAATGAATTTGTCGATTTTCCTACATATACAGATCCTTTTTTGGAATCGCTTGCGACAAGCTCTCCGTTTACAAATATAGAAGTGTATGTTGTTCCGTCAAGAGTTACAACCGTGGCAACAACATGAGTGAGTTCTGTTTTCGAAGCCACATTGTTGTCTTTTGTGTAGTAATACGAAGCTCCGCCGATATATGCGCATATGCCGGGTTTTCCGTCATCGGTTGTGGCAAGACCGAAACCGCCTTGCTGTGTTCCGCAGAAAATTCCCTGTGTGCCGGAGGGAGCTCTGTTTACATAGAGCGCTTCGACGGAAAATCCTTTTTCGTTATTGTAGAAGCTTGAAATGTTGGAAGTTGAATATTTTCTGAAAGTTGCAATAGCGTACTGTCCTTTTGCCGTAACTGTAAGGGCTTCGATATTCTTTGTCTTTCCGCCGAAAGTGAGTTCGGCAGAGCCGACCGTAGCGCCCTTAATGCTTATATTCAGATTGCCCTTTGAGTCTGTTGCCTTGCCGCCCGCAAAATCGATGTCGGAATATGCTTCCGGAAGACTTGAAGTCTCTTCTTCCTCGGAAGATGTCTTTACCGTTACTTTAAGAGGCTCGCTTTCAAGACCCCATGAGTCTATCGCAACTATTTCCACTACATAATTCATATTTGCATTGAGCGCACCGAGGGAGATCGTCATCTCTTTGCTCATCTTATCGGGAGTAGCATATTTATAGAAATCCGAAAGATAGGTAAATCTTTTTACGGTTCTGTCGCTATCTGCATCTTTTACCGTGATCTGATAATGATGAATAAGGTCGTCGTCCTTACCGGTTTCGAATGTAAGCGATGCGGAAAGCAAGCTTCCGATCTTAGTGATTTTTACCTGAGCTTTGCCGTCCATGACGGGAGCGCTGTTTCCGTCTGTACCGCGTGCGGCGGTGTATTTGTTAAGATGTGTGTTTTCGCTGTTAGGCGTTTCAATGATCCACGGAGTTTTAAATGTGGTTCTGTCGGTAAAATCGAGTCTTGTTATTTTTACATTTCCGTTTTTGTCCACCTGAACGAGGTGTCCTGCCGATATCTGTGCGGAGTCTGTCGTTTTTGCTCCGGTTACGTTGTTGTATTCATTTTCAATAGCCATATAGCTTACAGAGCCGCAACCTATTGCAGTGAAGTTTGTTTGCATTATGGAGCGTTCGTCATTTATCGGGAAGTGAAGGTGTCCGGAGAATGTGACCGCCTGGGGATATTTGTTCATGACGTCCGTCAGGTCGTCCGTATACCAGTAAGAATCCGAACCGCCGTATACGGCTCCTTTGTAATTACTTCCGTAGCATGTATCAGATATCATGGAATGCGTGAAAACAAACACGTATTCGTTGGGGTTTTCTTTTGTTATTTTCGAGAGCGTCGAGCCATTCCACTGTCTTTTTATCGAATGTTACTCTGTCTTTTCCGTTAGAGTAATATGAGGACGGCTGAACGAATACGAAATGATATCCGTTTACGACACAGTGGCGGTTTCCACTGCTGAGGTCGGGAGATTCGACATCGTTTTTAAAGTAAGAAGAGCCGAGAACATTGTAAAAATCGCTGAGTTTGAGAGCTTCGCCTATTTCCTGATCGTGATTTCCGAGCGTGAAAAGAAGGGGGATTTCAAGACCGGACTGCTCAAATACGTTTTTGAAATCACTTATCTGATTCCGGCGCTCTACGATATCTCCGACTACAACGACGGCGTCAAGACCGTCTTTGTCTTTGAGAGTAGCATTTTTTTCGAGCTGCGAAAGAGCTTTTTTAAACTTTGCAAGGCTTCCTTCGCGTTCGAGGTGTATGTCGGATATCGCTCCGAATGAAAGGACTATGTTATCGTCGTCGAATTCGCCTGTGGGAATTATCGGCGGATTTGTTGTGCCGGGGGTGGCTGTTGTGTTTGTTGTGCCCGTTGTATTGGGATTTGCTGTCGAGTTCGTGGTCCCCGTTGTATTTGTAGTGCCTGTTGTATCTGTGGTATTCGGGGTTGTCGTTTCATTTGTGCTGTTGCTTGATATTGTCGTGTTTGCGGGCTTGTTACCGCACGCGGCAATAGAACATATGAGTAATATTGCCATGAATAGGGATAAAATTTTTTTCATTTGTGCTCCTTGCTTGTTCACGCTTCGATACGATTTAAAACAATGTCGTTATCACGGCTATGTAAAGTTTATGCTTTCAAAAAAATTATATTATCGTGTGAAAATTTTTTATTGCTTTTTTGAAAATCACATGACCGAAAATGCTTTGTACCGATAAGGACAAGGCAGTATTTTTAAAATCATTTTATCGTATCAAAAAATTATTTGGATAAAAAATAATATATCATAAATCACTATGATTGTCAATCAAATAACGCTTGCAGGGCTACTTTTTGAATATTTGTCACAAAAACATCTTCGCGTTTTTGTATGATTTAATCAACAAAAATCAGGAAGTACAATGCATAAAAATAAAGAAAGCGTAAAAGATAATTATAAATGAAAGCAAGATGTTCCGATTTATATCTGAGGTGGGCTTGCTCGCCTTTTTGCGAAAAGATAATTTGCCGTCCAGACTTTGAATGCATGGACCTCTTGCTACTTATTGAAAAATATTGACTTTTGTCAAAATATAAATATTGTTCAAAAACGATGATATGTTTTGGTTTTTGAAAAAGGGGAAAAATGAAAAAAATTATTTGTCTTGCGATGTCTTTAATGTGTCTTTTCTCTGTCTTTCTTTTTACGGGATGCCAAAAGAAAGAAAAGAAGGAATATCGCATGGGACTCGGCATATACGCATACTATTCGGATCTGAAAGACGCGGATTCGGACAATAACGGCTCCGGAAAAACCGTTCTCACCGCCGCGGCGATAATAATCGACGGCGACGGAAAAATTTATGATTGTAAAATAGATACTCTTGAAAATATTGCGGGATTTTCCGTAAACGGCGAATTTTTGACCGTAGGCGAATTTAAGACAAAAAAAGAAAAAGGCGACGATTACCGCATGAAGTCGCAAAGCTCTGTGAAAAAAGAGTGGTACGAACAGGCGGCTTCCTTTGAAAAGGTCGTAAAAGGGAAGGATTTAAAGCAGATAAAAGAGCTTTTGGCGACGGGCGGCAAGGGAAACGATGAAGTGATAAGCGCGGGCTGTACTATCGATATTTCGGATTTTATAAAAGCTCTCGAAAAAGCGTTTGACAATGCGAAGGATTCGAAAGCTTATAACGGCGTTTCCCTCGGGCTCGGAATAGTGTCAACGCAAACAGGTTCGAAACACGCGACAGAGGACGCCGACGGTGTGAACAGAATAGATATTTCCGTTGTTATATCGGCAAAAGACGGCGACGGCAAGATCGTTGATATGATAAGCGATTCCGTTCAGACGGAAATAAAATTCGACAAAAACGGAAAAATCAAAAGCAAGTCTTCCGACGATATAAAGACCAAGAGGGAACTCGGAGACAGTTACGGTATGAAAAAGCACGGAACCGACAGAAACGGCGACGGCAAAGTTGGAGAGTGGTACGAACAGGCGGACGCTTTTGAAAATTTCTGTACCGGAAAAAAGGAAAGCGAGATATCCTCTTTCGTTGCAAACGACGGATACGGAATAGCGGACCTTCAAAGAGCGGGCTGTACGATATCGGTTTCAGACATTGTCCGCGCCGCTGTAAAATCGATGAAGTGAGATTTTATACAAAATAATAAATTAAGGCTTTTGCCGAATGATACACGGTATTTGCTCCCGCATAGAAACGGGGGCAAATACTTCTTTTCCGGAATTTATATTTTTTACATATGAATATATCGACACATGAGGACAAATGTGATAATATATTAAATAAGGCAATTTTTTATTATGCGGAGAAGAAAATGAAGTTTTTAAAAAAAATAACGGCGCTTTTTCTTATTTTCTCTTTTGCGTTTTTATCGCAGGCGTGCTTACAAAAACATGAAAAAGAACGCTTTGCGGCGTATTATTTTGATTATTTTGACACGGCGACCACGATTGTCGGATACGAGTACAACAGGGCGGATTTTGATGTTGTCTGCAATAAAATAGTCTCTATGTTGAAGGAATATCATGAACTTTACGATATTTATTCTCCGTACGACGGAATAAATAATCTCTACAATGTAAATGAGAAAGATAATAACGGACATAAAGAGGTAGAGGTCGATACAAGAATAATAGATCTTATCGAATATTCCAAAGGGATATATACTCTTACAAACGGGTATACCAATATAGCTATGGGAAGCGTGCTTTCCATCTGGCACGATTACAGGGAAAAAGGCACGGAAGACCCGAATAATGCGGAGATTCCGCCTATGGAAATGCTTAAAGAAGCCGCGGAGCATACGGATATAAATTCTATAAAAACCAACAGGGAAAAAGGCACTGTTTTTATCTCGGACAGTGAAACTTTTATAGATGTGGGGGCTGTCGCAAAAGGATATGCGGTTGAAAAGATCGCGCAATATCTTGAAGATATCGGTATTTCCGGTTATATAATAAATGTGGGCGGAAATGTGCGGACCATCGGACTTCGTGACGGTGTAAACGGTTTTACCGTAGGCATTGAAAACCCGAATGAAAATGATAAGAGCACTTACGCCGAATATCTGGAATTAAAGGGCGAGGCGCTTGTGACGAGCGGCTCTTACCAGCGTTACTATTATGTCAGGGGAAAACGTTATCATCATATAATAGACCCCGATACGCTGATGCCCGAAAACAATTTTTTGTCCGTCTCCGTTTTAACATCCGATTCGGCTCTGGGCGACGCTCTGTCGACGGCGCTTTTCTCCATGGGGCTTGAAGAGGGAATGGCTCTTATCGAAAGCATGGAAAATGCAGAGGCTATGTGGATAGACAGTGACGGAAATAAATTTTATTCTTCTGCCTTTTCGGAACATTTGACAAATATATAAAATGAAAAACGTCCGCTTGTGCGGACGTTTTTTGTGTTTTATGTATAATCAGTTGGGGCTGTCCGCCGTGGGCCCGGACACAAGAAACTTTTCGGGAAAAGTCCTTTGGAATCTCAAAAGCTTTTGCCAAAGTAAATTGGTGTGTTTTGTGGAAAGTTTTTGCGGATTTTTAAGGGGCTTTTTACAAAAAGCCTCTTAAAGCAAGGTTTGGAACGGCAGTTCCAACACATTATGACAAATTAAAAAGCACGGCGGCGCCGTGCTTTTTTTGTGTAAGCGTTATATGTTGGGGCGTCGCCCCAAACCCCGACACAAGAAACTTTTCGAGAAAAGTTTCTTGGAACTTCAAAAGCTT
>UQXK01000039.1 GCA_900544985.1 uncultured Eubacteriales bacterium | reverse complement strand
GCGGAAGTTCTTACTTTGAGTTCTTCTTCTTTATTCGGTTTTCGGTGATCTGCCGTATTTTGAAACGGAACATTTTGTTCCGTTTTTTTGTTTATATTTAATCTTTTAACAACAGGAGCTTTTTATGAAAATAGATTTTGAACGTATTGAAGAGAAACTGATCAATAATTTTAAAGGCGGCGAAGGCGTTTTTAATGTAAGAATGTTCGATGATGAAACGAACAAAATTATGTATGGTACGCTTTTGCCCGGAAATTCCATAGGTCTTCATGAACATACAGACGCTTCGGAGATAATATATATTCTTGCAGGTTCGGGCAAGGCTCTTTTTGATGCCACAGAAGAAAAAATTTCTTCCGGATGTGTCCACTATTGTCCGAAAGGTCATGTTCATTCTCTCATAAATGATAGCACAGAAGACCTCGTTTTCTTTGCTGTTGTGGCAAAACAGTGATATAAATATTTTTTAATTTTTGTTTATGAAGTATACTTCCTCGTGTTTTATATATGAAAATATTGACATAATTAACAAATTATATTATAATATAGAAAATGATATCATTTAAAAAATTAAGGAGAATGTTTATGAAAAAAATTATTTCTATTTTTATATCTGTTTTTCTATGCTTTTCAATATTTTTAACATCAATTTCTGCATTTGAAAATGATATTGTAAATATCGACAGCGTTAGTATTTCAAATTCAGAATCCATCTCATTGGTATCGAAAAATATGATTGATGGAACAATTACTGAGTGGGTATTTGATTCTACTCAAACACGTGCATATAGTAATGAATTGTCTATTCCTCCTACATATCCGACAGACATTATCTATGGAAGCGATACTGGAATTATTCCTCTTGAAGATCGTTTTGATAATCGCGTTCACCTTACTGGCTCGCAGATAATTGGTGCCGTAGGCTATCTTTATTGTGAATTTGATTTTGATAAAGATGGTGTAATAGATAAAATAGTTAAAGCTAGTGCAAGTCTACAACTTAATGATATAATTATTTCATGTGCTCATGCTGTTTGGAAGAAAGCTGGAACAGGTACTAGTTCTGATGGTTGGGCCACTAGTATAAAATTTTATGCAGGCGAAGATTCCGAGGGAAATTGTATTGCAATGGCAACCGGAATTATTCCTACAATAAGTCAATCTTATGTTAATAATACAACTGTTATGTATAATGATGATGGCACGATTTTTGATGAACATCCCGACTTTCAAAATGACTGGTCTATTATACAAATTGACAAAAATTTGACCCCGTCTTGTGGCGGACTAGGACTTCATGGATGCGGAGACCCCGAGCTTGATAAACTTGTTTATCTTGTGGGATATCCTGATGATAAAGGCAATCATGAACAGTGGATAACAAGTGGCAGGATAGTCGATTTTGTAGATAATATTATGTATTATACTTCTTACAATGCAACTGGATTTAGCGGAGGTCCAATTATTGATTCATCTTACTATGTTTATGGTATAAATACGCATATGAACCCTACTCAGTCTGGTGGAACGAGAATGTCACCTGGACTTTTTGGTTTAATTGTCCAATGTCGTGAGGAAGCGGAGGCGCGTTGGAAGTGAGAGGTAAGATTACCGCAATAATTTTGTTGATTTTTATTATATCTTTATTGCTTTTTGGTTGCAGTAATAATAACGTCACCAAAAATTCTTCTTACGATACTGTATCAACGCTTCATACAACAACGGCAGCACCTCGTGCAACGGCTGATCCGAATTTTTCGCGAGAGTCTAACGAATCCAGACCGACGATTCCTGATAATGTTCCCATTCGTGAATCCTGGAATATAGAGATGACAATATCAAATATACGCTACTTTGAAATAGAACAAGGTGCCGGAATAAAATTTGATTTGCGAATAATTGATCACGATAATCTCGGTTTTGAAATTATAGATTATGCGATAGGTATTGATTATTATAACGGAGAAGAATGGGTGGATCTTATACCGTACAGAATTCCCCAAAATCACTCAAAAGATTTTGTTCCTCCGCGCCCTGAGGGAAAGGGAGACGCTCAATATTATCTTCCTACAAGCTTGCTTCGTTGGGATGAGCGTTTGCCGGACGGAAAATACAGATATTGTGTAAAGCTATATGATAAAGTTTCGGAAAAGATGTTCCGTGCGGAATTTGATATAGTCAAGGACGATCTTCTTAAAGCATATAATGATGGCAAATAATTGGATATGAAAAAGCACGGCGGCGCCGTGCTTTTTTTGCGTGCATTGAATGTTGAGGCTTCCGCCCCAAACCCCGACCAAAGGACTTTTTGAAAAAAGTCCTTTGGAATCTCAAAAACTTTCGTCAAAGTGAAGTGGTGTATTTGAGCGAAAGTTTTGCGGATTTTCAAGGGGCTTTTTCAAAAGCCTCTTGAAGCGGAGGTTTGGAACGGCAGTTCCGACGTATTATTGACAAAAGAAAAAGCACGGCATCGCCGTGCTTTTTTTGTATGTATTGAATGTTGAGGCTTCCGCCCCAAACCCTGACCAAAGAAACTTTTTGAAAAAAGTTTCTTGGAACTTCAAAAACTTTCGCAAAATAAAGTGGAGATTTGAGCGAAGTTCTTTGGCGTACCTTTCTTAGGAGGAAAGGTATGCGGATTCGCACCAAATACAGCGGCAGATGTTTTCTTCTTCGTTTACAACGGAGAAGATTTGAGGCAACTCTTGCTCTGTCGATGTAATACAGTTGGGATTTTTACATATGCGGTTATATATAAGCTTGCGCATTTCCTTCTTAGGGGTTGCCTGTTTCTGCTTTTCATCGAGCAGGAAGAGTATAAGCGCCATACGCATATATTTGCCGTATAATGTTTGTTTGAAATAGCAGGCGCGCGGATCTTTGTCCACAGCGACCGATATTTCGTTTACACGCGGCAGCGGATGCATTATGCACAGATCTTTTTTCGCATCACGCAATTTATCGGGAGAAAGGATATAGCTGTCTTTCAAACGCTCATATTCTTCTTCGCTTGTAAATCTTTCCTTTTGTATTCTCGTCATATAGAGAATGTCAAGAGAGGGGAGCGCGGATTCAAGGCTGTCTGTTTCCCTGTAAGCCGTGCCACTTTTTTCGAGAACATCGCGTTTTACATAGCTTGGCACTCTCAGCTCTTTTGGTGAGATCAGAACGATTTTTATTCCGCTGTAACGCACGAGCGCTTCTATAAGAGAATGAACCGTTCTTCCGAATTTCAAATCGCCGCAGAAACCGACGGTCAGATTTTCAAAATGTCCTTTTTCATGCTTTATCGTGAAAAGATCGGCAAGAGTTTGCGTCGGGTGTTTGTGTCCGCCGTCGCCTGCATTTATTATCGGCACATACGCCTTTTCGGAAGCGACGAGCGGAGCTCCCTCCTTCGGGTGGCGTATTGCTATTATATCGGCGTATCCGCTTACGACAACGGCGGTATCCGCCATGCTCTCGCCCTTTGCGGCGGAGGAGGATTTTGCTTCCGAAAAACCGAGGACGTTTCCGCCGAGCTCGTACATTGCCGCCTCAAAGCTGAGCCTTGTTCTTGTAGACGGCTCGAAAAACAGCGTGGCAAGCTTCTTTCCGCGGCATTTTTCCGAATAAGCGGCGGGGTTTTTCATTATGTCCGCGGCAACATCGATAATCGAATCTATTTCTTGCGTCGAAAGATCCAAAATGTCTATAAGACTTCTCATTTTACTGCACCGTTTACGGAAAGATAGTTTTTAATGCGGGCTACATTTTCCGCGTTTGCGGGGTCTTCTTCAAGATATTCGATTATATCGTAAACATCTACTACCGAGTAAACGGGGAAGCCGAATTCCTCTTCCACTTCCGCCATGGCGGATTTTTCGGTTTTTCCTTTTTCTTTTCTGTCTACCATTACAAAAGCGGCGGCAACTTTAACGCCTTCGAGAGCGCTGAGGATCGCCATGCTTTCTCTTATAGCCGTTCCCGCGGTGATAACATCTTCCGTGATAACGACTTCTTCGCCCGCTTTCGGAATATATCCTACGAATATACCGCCTTCGCCGTGATCTTTTGCTTCCTTGCGGTTAAAGAAGAAAGGAATGTCGAGTCCCTGTTCCGCCAAAGCGACGGAAGCGGAGACAGCTATTGAAATGCCTTTGTAAGCCGGACCGTAGAGGACGGTTTCTTTCTTTCCGAGCTTGTCAAAGTAAGCCTTTGCATAGAATTTTCCGAGTTTTGATATCTGCGCGCCTGTTTTTATTTCTCCTGCGTTTACAAAATAGGGAATCTTTCTGCCGCTTTTTGCGGTGAAATCTCCGAATTTGAGAACATTTGCGCTTTGAAGAAATTCAATAAATTCTCTTTTATAATTTTCCATATCTATCTCTCCTTTATCAGCCGACAAATTCTTCCACGCATCTCTTGTATGCGGCGACGGGATCTTCCGCCGCTGTTATCGGACGTCCTACTACTATATAGTCGGAACCTATCTCTTTTGCTTTTTGCGGTGTTGTTACTCTTACCTGGTCGCCGAGCGCGGAATCCGCAAAGCGTATGCCGGGAGTTACCGTGATAAATTCTTTTCCGCACGCCTCATGGACCATTTTTGCTTCGAGCGGAGAGCAAACTATACCGTCAAGTCCGGACGCTTTCGCGTTTTGCGCGTAGCTTGTGACTGTTTCGGGGAGTGTGGCGTTTATAAGAAGCTCTTTTTGCATTCTTTCTTCGCTTGTAGATGTGAGCTGAGTTATGGCGATAAGCTTTGTGTTTCTCGTTCCGTCGGGAAGAGTAAGTCCCTCTATCGCGTATTTCATCATTTCGGAAGTTCCTGCGGCGTGTACGTCGCAGAAATCAACGCCGTATGCGGCAAGGACGCTCATCGCCTTCTTTACCGTGTTGGGGATATCGTGAAGTTTAAGATCGAGGAATATTTTGTGTCCTCTTTTTTTCAGTTCTTTTACTATCGACGGACCTTCCGCGTAGAAAAGTTCCATTCCTATTTTGCAGAAAGGCTTTATTTCTCCGAACTTGTCGAGAAATGCAAATGTTTTTTCTGCGCTTTCAAAATCGCACGCTATAATTACGTCTTTACCCATTGTGTGCGCCTCCTATAATTTCTTCGAGTGAATTTATTTTGTATTTTTCCATTGTTTCGGGAAGGGACTCTATTATGTCTTTGCAAATGTATGGGGATACGAGGTTTGCGGCTCCTACCTCAACGGCGCTCGCTCCCGCGAGCATCAGCTCTATTGCATCCTCCGCTGTGGAAACTCCGCCCATGCCGATTATCGGAATTTTTACCGCTTCATACACCGAATAGACCATTCTCACGGCGACGGGGAATATCGCGGGACCGGAAAGACCGCCTGTTTTGTTTTTCAGTATCGGCGCGCGTTTTTTTAGATCTATTCGCATACCCATAAGCGTGTTTATAAGCGATACGCCGTCGGCGCCTGCGGCTTCGACCGCGCGTGCGATTTCCGTTATGTCCGTTACATTGGGGGAAAGCTTCATGTACACGGGCTTTTTTGTTACGGCTTTTACCGCTTTTGTAACTTCATATGCGGCTTTCGGATCTGTTCCGAAAGATATTCCGCCGCCGTGTACATTGGGGCAGCTGATGTTTACTTCAAGAAGTCCCACGCTGTCCACTTTGTCCAGCTTCTCGCACGTGCTGGCATATTCTTCGACGGAAAATCCGCCGATGTTGGCGATGACTTTTTTGTGAAAAACCTTTTCCATCTTCGGAAGCTCTTCCGCTATGACCTTGTCAACGCCGGGGTTTTGGAGCCCTACGGCGTTTAACATACCGCACGGTGTTTCCGCTATGCGCGGCGTGGGATTGCCGAAGCGCGGATCTTTTGTCGTTCCTTTGAAGGAGAAAGAACCGAGAATATTTATATCGTAAAATTCCGCCATCTCGTAGCCGAATCCGAAGGTTCCGCTTGCGGGGATTATCGGATTGTCGAGGATAAGACCGGAAAGCTCTACTTTTGTGTTTACCATATTATCTCCTCCTTTGAAAGCACGGGACCGTCGCGGCATATTCTCTTGTTGCCGTATTTTGTTTTGCAGGTGCAGCCTACGCACGCGCCGAATCCGCAGCCCATGCGCTCTTCAAAGCTGAATTCTCCGTCCGTTTTGCTTTCGCCATATACGGCGCGGAGCATAGGTTCGGGACCGCAGGTGTAGAAATATGTGTAGATATCGGTGTTTTTCATCACATCGGTGACAAAGCCGCGCGTGCCGACACTTCCGTCCGCCGTGGCGATAAATGTTTTTACACCGATAGCTTCAAATTCATCTTTTAAAAATATCTCGTCCGCGCTGTTGAATCCGAGGATGGCGGTCGGCGTTTTACCCTCTTTTACGAGCTTTTTTGCAAGCAGGAAGAGGGGAGGAACTCCGACGCCGCCGCCGATGAGAAGCGGAGCTTCTCCGCTTTTCGAAAGATCGTATCCGTTTCCCAAAAATGCGAGGATATCGAGCTTTTCGCCTTTTTCCGTTTTTGAAAGCTTGTCCGTTCCTGCGCCGACCGTTTTATATATAAGGGTCAGCGTATTTTCTTCTATATCGCATACGGATATCGGACGGCGAAGGAAAAATCCGTCTATTTTTATATTTACGAACTGTCCGGGGCGACCGCCCTCGGTGTTTCCCGAAAGGATCATTTTATATGTGTTTTTTGCTATTTTCTCGTTTGATATTACGGTGAAAACGCTTTCCGTCATATTCTTTTGTCCTTTCAGTTTATTGTGGAGATACAGATCGTCGTCTCTTCAAGAACGTCGAGGAGAACTTTTATTGTGTCGAGAGAGGTGAATATAGTAACGTTGTTTTCCGTTGCGCACTGGCGTATCTGATATCCGTCGGACATATTGCCGGAGGAGTTGATATTTCTTGTATTTATTACATATGTTACATATCCCTGGCGTATGGAGTTGAGTATCTCTTCGCTGCCGTCGCTTATCTTCTTTCTCACTCTTGTCTTTATTCCGTGGGTTTTGAGGAATTCCGCAGTTCCCGCCGTCGCCTCTATATTGAAACCGAGGTTGTAGAATCTTCTTATGAGCGGGAGCGCTTCTTCCTTGTCGGAATCGGCTATCGTTGCGAATACCGTGCCGTAGTTTACTATCTGCATTCCGGACGCTTGAAGCGCTTTGTAGAGCGCTCTTGTAAGGCTGTCGTCATATCCTATCGCCTCTCCCGTGGATTTCATTTCGGGGGAGAGGTATGCGTCAAGACCGCGGAGCTTCGAGAAGGAGAACGCCGGTACTTTTACATAGTGGCGCTTCTTTTCGGGCGGATATATATCGAAAATGCCCTGCTCGGGAAGCGTTTTTCCGAGGATCGCGAGCGTTCCTATATCCGCAAGGGAGTAGCCCGTGGATTTGGAAAGGAACGGAACCGTGCGTGAAGAACGCGGGTTTACCTCTATTATGTATACCTTTTCTTCCTTGTCTACAATGAACTGTATATTGTAAAGTCCGACGATGCCTATGCCGAGTCCGAGCTTTTTGGTGTAGTCGAGTATCACTTTCTTTACATTGTCGGAAAGGCTGAACGAGGGGTATACGCTTATACTGTCTCCGGAGTGGATACCCGTGCGCTCGACAAGTTCCATTATACCGGGGACGAATACGTTTTCGCCGTCGCATACGGCGTCTACTTCGACTTCTCTTCCGGAGATGTATTTGTCGACAAGAACGGGTTTGTCCTCGTCTATTTCAACGGCTGTTTTGAGGTAGTGGCGGAGCATTTCTTCGTTTGCGACTATCTGCATAGCTCTGCCGCCGAGAACGAAGCTCGGACGTACGAGCACGGGATAGCCTATTCTTGCCGCCGCCGCAACACCGTCCTCTATCTTTGTTACGGCTGTGCCCTCGGGCTGGGGAATATTCAGGGACTTCAATACTTTTTCGAATGAATCGCGGTTTTCCGCTTTGTCTATCGCGTCAACGTCCGTTCCGATTATTTTTACACCGTGCTCCATGAGCGGCTCTGCAAGGTTTATCGCCGTCTGACCGCCCAGACTTGCGATAACGCCGTCGGGCTTTTCCATTTCGATTATATTCATTACGTCCTCAACGGTAAGCGGCTCGAAATAGAGCTTGTCGCTCGTCGTGTAGTCCGTCGAAACGGTTTCGGGGTTGTTGTTTATAATTATGGCTTCGTAGCCTTCGCTTTTTATCGTCTTTACCGCGTGGACCGTGGAATAGTCGAATTCCACGCCCTGACCTATACGGATAGGACCGGAACCGAGAACGACGATTTTTTTCTTGTTGAGGATTATCGCTTCGTTTTCTTCTTCGTATGTGGAGTAGAAGTAGGGGATATAGCTGTCAAACTCCGATGCGCAGGTGTCTATCATCTTGTATACGGGGAAGATGTTTTCTTTCTTTCTTGTATCGAAGATATCTCTTTCGCCCGTTTCCCAGAGCTTTGCGATAAATTTATCGGAAAAGCCCATCTTTTTTGCCGCGCGGAGCGTTTCTGTATCGCCCTTGTTTGCGGCAACTTCTTTTTCCATGTCCGTTATGTTCTTTATCTTTTCGAGGAAGAGCATATCTATTTTCGTTATGTCATAGATTCTGCCCATATCGGTGCCGTCGCGAAGGAGCTTTGCAATAGCGCATATGCGGTCGTCGCGTCCGTCTTTTATGTAGGAGAAAAGCTCGTCCTCCGTATATTCTTCAAACTTTGCGGAATATATGTGGCAAAGTCCCGTTTCGAGAGAGCGGATAGCTTTGAGTATGCTCTCTTCGAGCGTTCTGCCTATGGACATGACCTCGCCCGTCGCTTTCATCTGCGTGCCGAGCTTGTTGTTCGCATCGGCGAATTTATCGAACGGGAAGCGGGGCATTTTTGTTACGACGTAGTCGAGCGTCGGCTCGAATGCCGCGGGGGTGTTTGCTATTCTTATCTCGTCGAGCGTCATGCCTACGGCGATCTTTGCGGATACGCGCGCTATCGGATAACCGCTCGCCTTGCTTGCAAGCGCGGAGGAGCGGGAAACTCTGGGGTTTACTTCTATAACATAGTATTGGAAAGACTGCGGGTCGAGCGCGAACTGTACGTTGCAGCCGCCCTCTATTTTGAGCGCGCGTATTATGCGAAGCGCGCTGTCGCGCAGCAGATGATACTCTTTGTTTGTGAGCGTCTGGCTGGGCGCTACTACTATGCTGTCGCCCGTATGTATTCCGACGGGGTCGATGTTTTCCATGTTACAGATAGTTATCGCGGTGTCGTTTCTGTCGCGGATAACTTCGTATTCTATTTCTTTGAATCCTTTTATGCTCTTTTCTACAAGGACTTGTCCGACGGGGGAGAGACGGAGAGCGTTTTTCATTATCTCTACAAGCTCTTCTTCATTGTCGGCAAAACCGCCGCCCGTTCCGCCGAGTGTGAACGCGGGGCGCAGAACAACGGGATAGCCTATATCCTCCGCCGCCTTTTTTGCCTCTTCTATCGAGTGCGTTATTTCGGAGGGGAGCGTAGGCTCTCCTATCTCTATGCAAAGGTCCTTGAAAAGCTCGCGGTCTTCCGCCTGCTCTATACTTTTACTGCTCGTGCCGAGAAGCTCTACCTGGCATTCGTGAAGAACGCCTTTCTTTTCGAGCTGCATTGCAAGGTTAAGACCGGTCTGTCCGCCAAGTCCAGGGATTATCGCGTCGGGGCGCTCGTAACGGAGTATCTTTGCCATGTATTCGAGCGTGAGAGGCTCCATGTATATTTTATCTGCAACAGTCGTATCTGTCATTATCGTCGCGGGGTTGGAGTTTGCGAGAATTACCTCGTATCCCTCTTCTTTGAGCGCAAGGCACGCCTGTGTTCCCGCATAGTCGAATTCCGCTGCCTGACCTATTACGATAGGACCGGAACCGATGACGAGTATTTTCTTTAAATCAAGTCTCTTCGGCATATTATTTTGCCTCCTTCATAAGATCTATAAAACGGTCGAAAAGATATGTGCTGTCCTGCGGTCCGGGGGCGCTTTCCGGGTGATACTGAACGCTGAACATTCTGTCCTTTTCGCACTGCATTCCCTCTACCGTTCCGTCGAGTATGTTTATGTGCGTTGCGGTAAGTCCCGTTCCTTCGAGGGATTTTTCATCTACGGCATAGCTGTGGTTCTGGCTCGTTATCTCTATTTTGCCGTTCAGAAGATTTTTTACGGGGTGGTTTCCGCCGCGGTGACCGAATTTTAATTTATACGTTTTCGCTCCGCTTGCAAGCGCTATCATCTGGTGCCCGAGGCAGATGCCGAATATCGGATATTTTCCACGAAGCGCTCTTACCGTTTCGATAACGGGCGTTACGTTTTCGGGGTCTCCGGGACCGTTGGAAAGGAATATGCCGTCCGGTTTCATAGATTCGATGACGGAAGCGGGCGTGTTGTACGGCACTACCGTTACATTGCAGCCTTTTTTGTTGAGAGAGCGGATTATATTGAGCTTTATTCCGCAGTCGATGGCGACGACGGAGTATTTCGGGTTTGCCGTTCTCGAATACCATCTCTTTTTGCAGCTGACAAGGCTTACGGCGTCTTTGGGAATATCTGTGTTTTTGAGTATTTCCATAGCCTTTTCGTGCGGTGTGTCTATGTCGGTTATGAGCACCTTGCGGCTTCCGAGGTCTCTTATGGAGCGTGTTATCTTTCTTGTATCAACGCCGGAAATGCCGGGAATGTGGTTTTCTTCGAGTATTTCGGAGAGCGTTTTCGTATATCTGAAATTGGAAGGGAAATCGTTGTACTCTCTGACGATAAGCGCGCCTATCGTGGGAGTTTTCGTCTCAAAGTCGTCGTCCGCTATACCGTAGTTTCCGATAAGCGGATATGTCATTACGACAGCCTGATATGTATATGACGGGTCGGAGACTATCTCCTGATATCCCACCATGGATGTGTTGAATACTATTTCGCAGACGCGGTCAGTGTTCTCGCCGAATCCGTATCCGCAATATTCGGCGCCGTCTTCGAGCACGATCTTTCTGTTCATTTTTCCTGCCATACTATTTTACCTCCGATAATTGTCATTTTTGAACGCCCGTTTACCGTCATGCCTTCAAAGGGAGTGGCTTTCCCCTTTGATAAAAATTCCGACGGGTCTATTTTGTATTCTTTATTTAAATCGAAAATGCAAAGATTTGCTTTTTTTCCTTCCGCTATTTCCGTTTCGGGAAGCCCGAAACGCTTTGCCGGCGCTATGCTCATTTTTTCTATTAAAAGTGAGAGCGGAATGATTCCCGTTTTTACAAGCGAGGTGTAGAGAACGGGGAATGCCGTTTCGAGTCCAACTATGCCCATCGCGCTTTTTTCAAGACCGCGGCTTTTTTCCTCCGCCGTGTGCGGGGCGTGGTCTGTCGCTATCATATCTATCGTTCCGTCGAGAAGTCCCTGTATGAGCGCTTTTCTGTCCTCTTCGCTTCGAAGCGGCGGATTCATTTTGAATCTGCCGTCTTCACATAGGTCGTTTTCCGTGAGCACAAGGTAGTGCGGTCCTGTTTCACAGGTGATATGAAGACCGTCTTTTTTCGCCTTTCTTATAAGGTCTACGCTCTCTTTTGTCGATATATGGCACACGTGATAGTCACAGCCTGTCTTTTTCACAAGCTCTATATCGCGCTCTATCTGCTTCCATTCGCTTTCGGAAGAGATCCCGCGGTGAGAATGCGCTTTTGCATATGCGCCGTCGTGTATGTATCCGCCGTGAAGAAGCGAATTGTCCTCGCAGTGCGCGGCGATGATTTTGCCGAGCGATTTTGCTTTCTGCATGGCGGAGAGCATCATTTCTTCATTTTGAACTCCGCGTCCGTCGTCGGAGAATGCTGCGACGAAAGGCGCCATATCCTCCATGTCAGAGAGTTCTTTTCCGTTTTGCCCCTTTGTTATCGTTCCGTAGGGAAAGACATTTATCACTGCGTCTTTTTCTATTGCGTCAAGCTCTTCTTTCAGGTGCTCCGTGCTGTCGGGGCAGGGGGAAAGGTTCGGCATTGCGCATACGTTTATGTATCCTCCGCGGGCAGCTGACGCTGTTCCTGTTTTGATTGTCTCTTTTGACAAAAAACCCGGTTCTCTCAGATGTACGTGGACATCGGAAAAACCGGGAAAAACGGAAAGACCGCGAATATCGATTGTCTTCGCGTCTTCTTCGTTTATATCGGACGATATCTTTGCTATTACGCCGCCGTCGATAAGGATATCCTTTTCGACTGTTTCGCCGTCTGTGAATACGCTGCCGTTTTTGAGTATTAGCTGCATCGCCGTCTCCTTGTGTTTTGTATAAAAAAAGTCCTGCCACCGCGCGGCAAGACATAAAAATAGCATTTTAATGTATTATGAGCTATTCAATCTTACCGGTCTCACGGTACCGTCTTAAAGATTTACTCTGTAAAGTATACCATTAAAATATATGTTTGTCAATATATAAACGCACCTTTCTTTCGAAGAAAGATGCGCCAAAGAACTTCGCACCGAATACACCACTTTACTTTGGCGAAGCTTTTGAGATTCCAAAGGACTTTTCACGAAAAGTCCTTTGTGTCCGGGTTTGGGGCGGACAGCCCCAACTGACAACGAACATAAAAAACGCGGCATTGCCGCGTTTTTTAATTGTCGTAATATGTTGGAACTGCGTGAGGGGACCTTGCTTTAAGGGGCTTGCCCCTAAAAAGCCCCTTAAAAATCCGCAAAAACTTCGGTCGAATATACCGTTTTTATATCTCTGCTATAACTTCAACTTCGCAAAGTACGTTTTTGGGAAGCGTTTTTACCGCAACGCAGGAACGTGCGGGTTTTGATACGAAATAATTTCCGTATACGGCGTTGAAAGCGGCAAAATCGCCCATGTCTGCAAGGAAGCATACGGTTTTTACCACTTTGTCGAAAGAAGTTCCCGCCGCTTTGAGTATTTCGCCGACATTTTTGCATACCTGCTCTGTCTGAGCTTCTATTGTGGTCGCTTCAACGTTTCCCGTAGCGGGATTTATTGCTATCTGACCCGATGTGAAAACAAGGTTTCCCGTTACTATTGCCTGCGAATAAGGACCGATTGCGTCGGGCGCGTTTTTTGTGTAGATTACATTTGCCATTTTTATTACCTCCTGATTTTTTAAATAAGTTTAAAGCCCTCGCCGACAAGAGCGGAGCGTATTTCGTTTATGTGGTCGAAGCTCTTCGTTTCCATAGATATGCGTAAGAAGCATCCGTTTACGGCGTCTGCCTCTCCCTGTTCGTAATGAACGGATACGATGTTGCCGCCGGATTTTGCTATTATTCTGGATACTGCTTCGAGCTGTCCGGGTTTGTCTATAAGCTCTATGAGAAGCGTGCACTTTCTTCCGCTCTTATGTAGACCTCTGTCGATAACGCGGGAGAGTATCGTAACGTCGATATTGCCGCCGGAGACTATGCAAACCGTCTTTTTGCCTGCAACGGAGACTTTGCCGAACATTGCCGCGGCGACGGAAACGGCGCCCGCGCCTTCTGCCGTGAGTTTCTGGTTTTCTATAAGATGAAGTATTGCCGCCGCTATTTCGTCCTCTGTTACGGTGACTATTTCATCTACAAATTCTCTGCAATATCTGAAAGTGTTTTCTCCCGGCGCTTTTACCGCGATACCGTCGGCAAATGTGGATACGGAAGAGAGCGTTTCCGCTTTTCCGTCTTTTATGGAATTGTACATAGAGGGAGCGCCTGCCGCCTGTACGCCGTATACTTTGATCTTCGGATTTATCGCTTTTGCGGCGAATGCAACGCCGGATACAAGACCGCCGCCGCCTATCGGAACTACTATCGCGTCGGCATCGGGCATTTCTTTCAGTATTTCAACAGCTATTGTGCCCTGACCCGCTATAACGTCTTCGTCGTCGAACGGGTGGATAAACGTATATCCTTTTTCGTCTCTTTGACGTATGGCCTCTGCATATGCGTCGTCATAGACACCGTCTACAAGGCAAACCTCTGCACCGTAGCGTTTTGTCGCTTCTACCTTGGAGATAGGAGCAGAGGCGGGAAGGCATATTACGGATTTTATACCGTGTTTTGTCGCCGCAAGGGCAACGCCCTGCGCATGGTTTCCGGCAGAGCAGGCGATAACGCCGTGGGCTTTTTCCTCATCGGTGAGCTTTGATATTTTGTAAGCGGAGCCTCTTACCTTAAAAGAACCTGTAAGTTGAAGATTCTCGGGCTTTAAAAATATTTTTCCCTCCGAACTGAGTCGGGGCGCCTCTATTAGCTGAGGGTGGCGTACCACGTCTTCAAGGACGCGAACCGCGTCGTATATTTTATCGATAGTAAGCATGTGACCTCCAAAAAATAAAATCCGCCTCTGATTTAAAATGAGGCGGATAAAAATTCCGTTGTACCACTCAATACATTATTTCACATACGTCATTATATGTGTCCCTTTTAACGCGGGGTGCGTGCTTGCTTACTCTTGTTTTCAGAAGCCTGCTCGGGAAGGATCTTTCTCATATTATTCCTTACGGCTTTCACCAAAGCGCCGCTTCTCTTTGCGGAATGCAGTATGATATTTTTTCCGTCATCGCATTTATTGTATCAATTACCATTGATTATAGAATCTCTTTCTGAAAAAGTCAATAGATTTATCGGATTTTTATGAAAATATCATATCGAGCAGCATCATGAGCGAAAAACCGAAGAGGGTAAAAAATGCCATTATGTCTTTTTTCTCATTAGACTGACTTTCGGGTATCAGTTCTTCCACAACGACATATATCATTGCCCCTGCGGCAAACGCGAGAAGAAACGGAAGAAGTCTTCTTGCACCGACGACGAGAAATGCGCCGAGAACGCCTGCTATCGGTTCGACTATTCCGCTTATCTGTCCCCAGAAAAAAGCTTTTCCGCGGGAAAAGCCTTCGCGGCGAAGCGGAACGCTTACCGCTGTTCCCTCGGGAAAGTTTTGAAGTCCTATTCCGAGCGCGAGAAGGCTCGCGGATGCGAGTGTTGCTCCGTCAAGTCCGTATGCAAGAGAGCCGAATGCGACGCCGACGCAAAGCCCTTCGGGGATGTTGTGCAGTGTTATCGAAAATATCAGCATCATAGAACGCTTTTTTTCGCTTAATACGCCGCCTTTTTTGTCCGATATTGCGGAAAAGATCCTGTCTCCCGCAAAAAGTACGCCGCCGCCGAGTATAAATCCCGAAATGAGAGTGAAAAACGGAGATATCCCTATGTTTTCGCACATTTGCGACGCCGGCAGAAGAAGCGACCAGAATGACGCGGCTATCATAACTCCCGCAGAAAGACCGAGCATCGAATCGAGAACGTTTTTGTGTATATGTTTAAAGAAAAATACAAATGCCGCACCCGCCGCAGTGACTCCCCATGTGAATATTGTTGCTATAAGCGCCTGCAAAGGGTGCGCAAGAGAAGAAAACCATGAAACCATTTTACGATACCTGCTTTTGTAAAACTTATAGTGACAAAGCCATGTGTTGTGTCAACAGATTATATATGCGGCTTTGTACTGTTTTCATAATATGACAAAAGTCGCCTTTTTGTTACGTCGGGGATAAAACCGGGATAGTGTTGTCAGTTGGAGCTTCCGCCCCAAACCCGGACACAAGGGACTTTTCGGGAAAAGTCCCTTGGAACTTCAAAAGCTTCGCTAAAATAAAGTGGTATGGTCGGTGCGAAAGTTTTGCGGATTTTTAAGGGGCTTTTTCAAAAGCCCCTTAAAGCGGAGGTTT
>UQXK01000038.1 GCA_900544985.1 uncultured Eubacteriales bacterium | reverse complement strand
GACTTTTCGTGAAAAGTCCTTTGGAATCTCAAAAGCTTCGCCAAAATAAAGTGATATAGTTGTGGCGAAGGGATATATATAAACTGAATTTCAGAGCGCCTACTGCTACCTTGCGGGAATAATTGCCGGGTGCTCCGTGCATGGAAAAAACCATGCACGAAGCGGTAGACAATAAGCCCTCCTGAAACAAAACACCACGCGTCAGGGAACCGACAAAACAAATATCGAGCGATCGTAATAGACCAATAATAGGCCAAGTGGGGAACCTTCCGAAAACCGGAAACCGTCCCTGAAACCTTCCGAAAACCGGAAACCGTCCCTTTTGATTTTATCAACAGCTCCCTATACGCGCGGCATTACATGTATGTAATTCCACATCGGCTTGAACGCATTTCGACATCTACATTGTACTTTTGGTACGGCGTTGTAAGTAAAAAATTTTCTACCCCCCTTGAAAGAGAGGTGAAAATGTGGTATACTGTCAACGCCTCCGGTGACGAATTCGTTCGTATGCGTATAAGGTGCCTCTAACACCCTGTACGAGCTTGTGATGTTTGCAGCATGCACAAGCCCCGGCGGTTTTTCTGTTCCAACCAGAGAACTTCAAACCTTAAATTCGATACCGGAATATATTTTCAAACATTTACTGTACGGCTTTCGCCTTGTAATCTTACTCATATCCTACCTCTTAAAAATATATGAAAAAAACAAAACGCACTGTTAAAAAGCGTTCAACAGTGCGGCTTTTGTTCTTCATCAGGCTTTCCAAATAAAAAATCCGCACCAAAGACTTCGAAAGTGTCTCGGCACGGCTCGTTTCATCAAAAACTTAATGAAAAATTGCGTACTTGAAAAAACCTATGCTTTTGCGGAAAACTCTTGAAAAATACAGGGGATTGTGTTACAATAATCCCGGGCGTCGGTTTTCCGATTGTATAGGTGTGCCTCTAACACGTCTATGCAGGTCTTGTCATATTTGCAGTATGGCAAGCCGCCTATTTTTTTATGATAATATTATATAGTGAAAATAATATTTTGTCAACTGGTTTGGGGATTTTTATCAGGAGAAAATTCGGGGGGCGTTCGGGTTTATTCTGCTTTTATCTTTTCAATGCATTCGCGGCATATTCCAAGCTTTTCATTCAAGCCATTCTCGCTTCCGCATAATTTGCAGGTGGGATAGGCTTTTTTTATTATGATTTTTTCCTCGTCCCATGAAATTTTTACCGCGTCTGTACCGGCAATATTTACCGCCTTTCTTGCGTCCGTCGGTAGAACGACCCTGTTTAGCTCATCGAGCCTTCTGACTATTTCTGTGTTCATTTTTTTCTCCTTGAATAAAATATTTTTTGACACTTTTTAAGTATCTGCCATATTTTACCATAAACTTTCTGACGAAACAAGTGGAATTTTAAAAAAATTGATAAAATTTTATCTTAAAATTTTATATTATAAAAAATCTTCGCCACTACACAAGAGAAACAGCGTATTTCGATATATTTTCGGCATATCTATCGCATATGAAAAACACAAAATTCCCTTCGCATATGACGCGCGTTTCCATATCGGTTTTGAGAGCCGCCCTGCGGTAAAAACACGCCGTTATCTCCGCCCTGTGAGAACGGTCCGTAAGTCTCACCGCAATAAATTCCGAACCCGACACCATATCGCGCGAAAAGTACCCGCTCACCGATTCTATATATGTAAATTTATCGAAGTTATCCCCGAAAATAATCTTCTTCAAATCGTCGCCGAAATAAAATTCGTCTTCCTTTTCGAACTCGTCCGAATAGACCTTACCGTATTTGAACGGGAATTTTTCGGAAACCCTGACCGATATATCAAATGTGGATTTATTATTTTCTCCGCACGACACAAGAGAAAACAATATCAAAAACAAAAAAAGAAACAAATATACTCTCTTTCTCATGCGCCACCTCTGAAAAAACGGAAAAATGATATGTTGCTTCTAAATATATATTGGCAAAAAGAAAAAACATTCGGAAAAATCCGAATGTTTTTTATTATTTTACTTTAAGACCATTTCGGAAAGCTTTTTGAAAGCTTCAAGTGTATCCATATGCTGCAAATGCAAATTCAGGACTTCCGTCATCTGAGCGTGCATTTCGTCGGTGAAGTTTTCCTTCAAGGTTCCGTCATATGCCCACCTGCAAAGAGTATCCGTGACATTGCGGCGGTACATCTGTTCGCTTCCAACGGAATAAGTATAAGGAGTTTCCATCGCCAGTTTTAAACGGTATGTGTAAGCAAACATTTCTGTCTCATCTTTATAATCGTCCGACGAGCAGTATACTCTTATAACGCTCCACAATTCTTGATAAGCTTGCCAAAAACGGATTTCGTGAAATTCATGTTCGGATTTCAAATTCCGACGGCTTGAAATCAGAAAGCCCAGAGTGATAATATTTGTTATAACAAGCAACACTATCACAATGCATAAAAATCTTTTTGCTTTTGAAGACATGATATCACCTCTCATAACATTTACTGTTATAAGTATACCATATATTTCAAAATCAGTCAACACTATTGTTTATATTCAACAATTCTTATTATTTTCCGCTCGCGCCGTAGTTTTTGAGAACTCTTGCCGACGGATCGTCTACATCGCAGTTTTCCCATGATTTGTTCGGCATCCAGAAATCTTTTACCATTTCCGCCTGTCCGGAATAATATTTTTCGAAAAGCTCGCGGTAAAGAAGCGACTCTTTCGTAAACGGAGCGGCGAAGGTATATTTTTTGCGCTTCTCTTCAAATTCTTCATCTGTGTACAGGGACGCGGCGTATTCCTTTATATAGTCGACCATGGAATGACCTACCGCGTCGGAGAATGCGGCTTTTTCACGCCAGAGTATGTTTTCGGGAAGATAATCCCCCTCAAAGGCACGGCGAAGAAGATATTTTCCCTTTCCGTAGGTGTTCATCTTCATGGACGCGGGTATGCTCATTACATATTTTACAAAATCGAGGTCTCCGAACGGAACTCTCGCCTCCATGGAGTTTGCGGAAATACACCTGTCGGCACGGAGAACATCGTACATATAAAGCTCCGAAAGTCTCTTTTCCGCCTCGCTCTGGAACGCTTCGGCATCGGGCGCAAAATCCGTATACTTGTATCCGAATATCTCATCCGAAATTTCCCCCGTGAGAAGAACGCGCACGTCCGTCGTTTCGTGTATCGCGCGGCAGATAAGATACATTCCCATGCTCGCTCTTATCGTAGTTATGTCATAAGTTCCGAGAATGCTTACGACCTCCTCCAAAGACGATATGACCTTGTCTTTGTCTATTATTATCTCCGTGTGATCGCTGCCTATATAGTCCGCAACCTCTTTTGCGTATTTAAGGTCTATCGCGTCCTCGCTCATTCCTATTGCGAAGGTGCGTATCTTTTTCTTCATCAATTTAGAAGATACCGAGCAGACAAGAGACGAATCAAGTCCGCCGGAAAGAAGAAATCCGAGAGGAGCGTCCGAATCGAGGCGTTTTTCTATTCCCGCTACGAGTTTGTCATGGATTTTGCGGCAGACGGTATCTATGTCATCGGAAACGGGAGTCTCGCGCTTTGCGATATCGTTGTAGCATACAAATTTTCCGTCCGCATAATAATGACCGGGAGGAAAAGGCATGATTTTGTCGGAAAGACCTATAAGGTTCTTTGCTTCCGAAGCAAACATCATTTCTCCGTCCTTGCCGACGGCGTAAAACAGCGGACGAATACCTATCGGATCGCGCGCGGCGATGAGCTTCCCTGTCTTTTTGTCGTAAATTATAAGCGCGAACTCCGCGTCGAGCTTCTCAAACATCGAAAGACCGTATTTTTCATACATCGGGAGAAGTATTTCGCAGTCCGATTCGCTTTTGAAAGTATATTCGCTTTCAAGCTCTTTTTTTATCTTGCGAAAACCGTATATCTCGCCGTTGCAGACAAGATAGTTGCCGTCAAGAGAAAACGGCTGCATACCGCTTTCATCAAGACCCATTATCGCAAGACGGTGAAATCCGAGATAACCGTTTCCGGTGTCGATGACGCGGGACATATCGGGACCGCGCGATACAGTTGCGGCAAAGCCGCGCATAAATTCCTCTTTGGAATGAGAATACTTTTCAAAACCGATAATAGCACACATAAGCAATACCTCTTTTTTAATAATAAAATAACACAGCTCTGTCTCCTAAGAAAATAGGACGAACAGAGCTGTGTCCGCGGTACCACCTATTTTACCGCCAAAAAGCGGTCACTTTCAGGTACTCGCAAAAAGCGAAGACCCTTGCCGTCTCACGCGCGGTTTACGGCGCCCTTACTCATGTTTTGTCATTTATACGCTTGAATAAATCGGAGTTATCACAATTATTCAAAATCTCGGCGGCGGATAATTCCGCCGTGAAAAAGACATCTTTCTCACGCCGTATAAAGCGCAATATCTATATCTTTGATAACAACAAAACATTTTCTGTTTGCGGCTCCGAAGTGTTCTTTCGTGCGTTTATCCTGCGCGCCTCTCACCGTCTGCGCACTCTCTTTGAGGAATCTTCGCCTTACTTTTCTTCATCAATGCCTTTTTGTTTCGGGCAAAATCCGTAACAAAAGTAAAATCATACGGATTCTGCCGCATTCGGAGAAAATATTTCCCCGAATTTTATTTGTATTCTGCGACTTTCATCGCGGTGACAAATATTTTAAATTATTTTACGCTGAACAAAAGCTCGCCGTATGTGGGAACGGGCCAATATTCCGCGCCGCATATCGTCTCTGCCTCGTCTACCGTGGCACGGAGAACATTCATTGCGGGAACTATCTTATCTTTTATGTAGAACGCTTCTTCCGTGACATTTCCTATTGTGTTAAGCGCCATTATTGCGGAAGAAAGGTCGTTTACTTCGCTGTAAGCAATTGAAGTAAGAGAAGAAAGTCTTGTGACCGTCTTTTCTTCAAATGTGCAGTCTGCGCTCGGCACAAACGACTTTTTGGCAAGAGCCGTCGTAGAAAGCGACCTTGTATATTTCGACATTGCGGGAATAAACTGTTTTTCCGCCATCTCTACCATTGTAAGAGCCTCTATCTTGATTATCTTGCAATAGTTTTCCATGAATATATCGCGGCGGGATCTCATCTCAGTTTCAGAGAAAACTTTAAGAGATGTGAAAAGTTCAACATTCTTCTTGTCAAGGAAGTGACTTATGGCATCGGGAGTCGTTTTGAGATTGGAAAGACCGCGAACTTCCGTCGCTTCTTTGATCCACGCGTCGTCGTAACCGTTTCCGTTGAAGATTATTCTCTTGTGTTCTTTTATGGTCTTTGCGATAAGTGCATGGAGCGCGCTTTGGAAATCCTCTGCGCCTTCGAGAACATCGGCAAAACCTTCAAGCTCTTTTGCAACAGCTGTATTGAGAACAACGTTGACTCCTGCGACGGAAAGAGACGAACCGGGCATACGGAATTCGAATTTGTTTCCGGTGAAAGCGAACGGAGACGTTCTGTTTCTGTCTGTCGTATCCTTCGGGAATTTGGGAAGAACGTGAACGCCTATCCTCAAAGGAGTTTTCTCTTTTGCGTCGTAAGAAGAATCATTTTCCATGGAATCGAGTATTTCCGTAAGCTCGCTTCCGAGGAATATGGAAACCACTGCGGGAGGTGCTTCGGACGCGCCGAGACGATGGTCGTTTCCTGCGGAAGCGACGGATATACGGAGCATATCCTGATATTCGTCTACCGCTTTTATTACAGCGCAAAGGAAAAGAATGAACTGTGCGTTTTCATGAGGAGTTTCGCCGGGTTCGAGAAGGTTTACTCCTGTATTTGTAGAAATGGACCAGTTATTGTGCTTGCCGCTTCCGTTTACTCCGGCAAACGGTTTTTCATGAAGCAGGCAAACAAGACCGTGCTTGCGCGCTATATTCTTCATAAGCTCCATTGTGAGCTGGTTGTGATCGCATGCTATATTTGTCGTGGCAAATATGGGAGCAAGCTCGTGCTGAGCGGGTGCGACTTCGTTGTGCTCTGTTTTTGCAAGCACGCCGAGTTTCCAGAGTTCTTCGTCAAGCTCTCTCATAAAAGCGGCTACTCTCGGTTTTATGGAACCGAAGTAGTGGTCGTCAAGCTCCTGACCTTTCGGAGGTTTCGCGCCGAAAAGTGTTCTGCCGCAATATATAAGGTCGGGACGCTCTACCTTCTGATCTATAAGGAAATATTCCTGTTCGGGTCCGACTGTCGTTTTGACCGATGTCGCATCGGAACCGAAAAGTTTAAGAACGCGAAGCGCCTGTTTGTTGATCGCTTCCATCGAACGAAGGAGCGGTGTTTTTTTATCGAGCGCCTCTCCGCCGTAGGAGCAGAACGCCGTGGGAATACAGAGTGTGTCGTCTTTTATAAAAGCATAAGATGTAGGATCCCAAGCGGTATAACCGCGCGCTTCAAATGTGGAACGAAGTCCGCCCGAGGGGAAACTCGATGCGTCCGGCTCTCCGCGGACAAGCTCTTTACCGGAAAACTCCATTATTACCTTGCCGTCGTCGGCGGGAGCGATAAAGCTGTCATGCTTCTCTGCCGTAACGCCCGTAAGAGGCTGGAACCAATGCGTAAAGTGTGTTGCTCCGTTCTCGGTAGCCCAATCCTTCATGGCATTGGCAACTACGTTTGCAACGGAAAGGTCAAGATGCTTGCCGTCCGCCATTGTACGTTTTAACAAGCGGTATGTTTCCTTGGGAAGGCGAGCCTTCATAACAGTGTCGTTAAAAACAAGACTGCCGAAAAGCTCAGGTATGTTTTTCATTGCGATCACTCCTCTGAAAAAAGTTTGATAGTAACAAAAAGGGCAAAGACAACGCGAAAGGTTTCGCGGCGTCCTTGCCGTTTCTCATATTGCGTATTCTATCACACCTTTTACGGTTTGTCAACATCTTTTGAAAAAATTCTTTTCTCGACAAAAAAACTTTTTTCAATTCCCTTGACAAACGCTTTTTTATATTATAATATTTAAATGAACAAAAATTAGATTTTTGTTTCGCGGCAGTTTGCCGCTCCGTTTTTCCTTCGAAAAACGCATTTATATTTGAATTTTCGCTTATTTGCTTGTAAATGCTCCGCGCTTACAGCAAATTTCGCTTTTATTATAATATTTAAATGAACAAAAATGAGATTTTTGTTTTGCGGCATTTCGCCGCTTCGTTTTTCCTTCGAAAAACGCATTTATATTGAAAATTACACGAAAATGCCCTTGCAAGCAAGCATTTTCACTTACATTATAAAAATATTATCGGAACAAAGGAGTTCGTATAGCAAGGAGGGATTCTTACCCTTTTTACATACGCGGCTTTCCTTTGCTTTTTTATTTTTATAACAAAGAAAAAATCTACGATATTATATATCAACAAAAAATCGATTCGATTTTAAAAAGGAGTAAAAATGCTGTACACCTATGAAGAGATCATAGACTATGTTCGCGAGGAAGACGTAAAATTCATCCGCCTGACTTTTTGCGACGCATACGGCGTTCAGAAAAACATAGCGATAATGCCGGAAGAGCTCGAACGCGCTTTCAAATACGGCATTTCTTTCGACGCGTCCGCAGTGCGCGGATTCGGAGACGCGGAAAAATCGGATCTTTTCCTCTTCCCCGAACCGTCTACATTTGCGGTCATGCCGTGGCGTCCCTCCGACGGGAGAGTCGCGAGAATTTTCTGCACGGTAAAACATCCCGACGGAAAAATATGCGAATTTGACACAAGATATATATTGAAGAAAGCAATCGACGCGGCAAAAAAGAAAGGCGTCATGTGCTTTTTCGGAGCTGAATTTGAATTTTATCTCTTCCACGCCGACGAACGCGGCAATTCTACGGGCGTTCCGCTCGATTTTGCCGGATACATGGACACTTCCCCTCTTGACAAAGGGGAAAATGTAAGGCGCGAAATATGCCTTACACTCGAAAGCATGGGAATAAAACCGGAAAGCTCTCACCACGAAGAAGGTCCCGGTCAAAACGAAATAGATTTCAGATACAGCGACGCGCTCTCTTCCGCCGACAATTCAATAACTTTTAAAAACGCCGTGGGAAATATAGCGGCAAGAAACGGTCTTGTGGCGTCGTTTTCTCCGAAGCCGATAGACATAAAAAGCGGAAACGGTATGCATATAAACATTTCCCCCAGCTCCGTCGACGGAAAAGAATTATTTATGCCGTTTATGGCGGGCATACTTTCCCACATTCGCGAAATGACCGTTTTTCTCAACCCCACGAAAGAATCCTACAAGCGTTTCGGTTCGGACAAAGCGCCAAAATATATAACATGGTCTCCAGAAAACCGTTCTCAGCTTATCCGAATCCCGGCGGCAAGCAACGACAGAACAAGAATAGAGCTCCGCTCTCCCGATCCCACGGCAAACCCGTACCTTGCATATGCGCTTCTCATTTACGCGGGACTCGACGGTGTGGAAAAGGGACTTACCCCGCCCGCCAGCACGGACATAAATCTTTACAGCGCCAACGCCGACATTACCGAAAAGCTCGAAAAGCTACCGTCAACTCTCAAAGAGGCGGCTTCAATCATGGCAAAGAGCGATTTTATCCGCGAAAAGCTCCCGAAGCGCATAATCGACGTTTACTCTTCCCTTTCTTGACCTACTTTTCTTGAAAGAAAAGTAGGCAAAAGAACTTTCGTACCGAACGGCTAATAAAATTTCGACTAAATTTTAAATAAATTAGGCAAAAAAATTTAGATCAAAAATATAAACAAATTCCCCGAAGTTTTTGAAGATTCAAAAGAAACTTTTTTCAAAAAGTTTCTTTTGTCGGACCCACAGCCTATGCCCTAACATTCAATTTTAAAAGAAAGGACGATGAAGAATGATATCGGAAAAGACGCATAACAGCATACTTATCGTGACGTCATCAAATAAGATACAGAGCTTTCTTTCCGACGCGCTGCCGCCGTATACGTTCGCTCCGATAGATACAGTTCTTACGTGCCTTGACGCAAAGAGGCTTCTCCTCACTTCGGAATACGATATAATCATAATAAACGCCCCGCTCTCCGATGAAAGAGGCGACGCTCTTGCGCTCGACCTTGTGAGCAGGACTTCGTCAAGTATCATTCTTCTCATGGGCGAAAAAAGTTTCGCCGAACTTTCTCCTATGCTCGAAACAAACGGCGTCGTCTGCCTTTCAAAGCCGATAAACCAGAGCCTGCTTTCAAGCTCCGTAAGGCTCGCCGCGGCGATGAGAGCAAGGCTCAAAATAGCCGAAAAAAAAGCGCAAAGACTTGAAAACCGCGAGGACGAGCTGAGAGTGGTAAACCACGCAAAATGGGTGCTTATCTCCAACCTCGGAATGTCCGAAAGCGACGCGCACAAATATATAGAAAAACAGGCGATGGATATGCGAATGCCCAAAAAAGAAGTCGCCGCAAATATAATCAAAACATACGAAAACTGAATATAAAAATCGACGTAAAAGACAAGCCGCACCGATATCGGGCTTTGTATCTTCTGCCTTGCAAAATACCATCGCAGAGCCGATACCCCCAAAGGCAATCTTGCCGTAAACGCCGGATTTATATAACACATTCTTTATTTTTTCGGAGGGAAACATGACCAAATACATTTTTGTAACCGGAGGCGTTGTATCGGGACTCGGCAAAGGAATCACCGCGGCAAGTCTCGGAAGACTTATGAAAGCGCGCGGGCTTCGCGTCGCGGCGCAAAAGCTCGACCCGTATATAAACGTAGACCCGGGGACAATGAGTCCGCTTCAACACGGCGAAGTCTACGTTACTGAGGACGGCGCCGAAACGGACCTTGACCTCGGTCACTACGAACGCTTTATAGACGAAGACCTCAACAAATACTCCAATCTTACAACAGGAAAAGTATATTGGAACGTGCTGAACAAAGAAAGAAACGGAGACTATCTCGGTCAGACGGTACAGGTCATTCCCCATATAACGAATGAAATAAAGGAATTCATTTACAGCGTCGGCAAGAAAACAAACGCAGATATAGTTATAACGGAGATAGGCGGCACTACGGGAGATATAGAGAGTCAGCCCTTTCTCGAAGCGATACGCCAGGTCGCTCTCGAAGTAGGACATGAAAATTCCCTATTTATTCATGTAACGCTCGTGCCTTTTCTTCACGGTTCGGACGAACATAAATCAAAACCTACGCAGCACTCCGTAAAAGAGCTTCAAGGCATGGGCATAAGCCCCGATATAATAGTGCTTCGCTGTGACGAGCCGCTCGAAGACTCTATATTCAAAAAGATCGCTCTTTTCTGCAATGTAAAAGAAGACTGCGTAATAGAAAACATGACTATCCCCGTTCTCTATGAAGCGCCGCTTATGCTCGAAAAGAACCATTTTTCCGATATAGTATGCCGCGAACTCGGAATAGAAACAAAAGCCCCCGACCTTACCGAATGGACGGACATGGTCGAAAGAATAAAAAACAGAACGAAAGAAACGTCTATCGCAATAGTCGGAAAATATGTACAGCTTCACGACGCGTATCTTTCCATAGTGGAAGCGCTCCATCACGCGGGATATGAAACAGGCACAAAAGTCTCGATAAAATGGATAGACAGCGAAAACATCACGCGCGGGAATGCAGGAGATATCCTTTCGGGAGTTTCAGGTATAATCGTACCGGGCGGATTCGGAAACCGCGGAATAGAGGGAAAAATCGCCGCCGCCGAATACGCGAGAACGCATAATCTTCCCTACCTCGGAATTTGCCTCGGCATGCAGATAGCGGTTATAGAATTTGCACGCCACGTCTGCGGAATGGAAAATGCAAATTCGGGCGAGTTCGATAAAAACACCAAATACAATGTAATAGATTTCATGCCCGACCAGAACGACAGCATGGCAAAAGGCGGCACTATGAGGCTCGGAGCGTACCCATGTCATATAGCACCCGGAACGATGATGGAAAAATGCTACGGAAAAGAGCTTATCTCCGAGCGCCACCGCCACCGTTACGAATTCAACAACGAATACCGCGAAACGCTTGCCGCCGCAGGGCTTAAAATAAGCGGAACTTCCCCGGACGGAACCATAGTCGAAACAGTAGAAGTTCCCGAAAACGATTTTTATGTCGGCGTACAGTTTCATCCCGAATTCAAAAGCAGACCGACGCACGCGCATCCGCTCTTTACAGGTCTTGTAAAAGCGGCGATAAACCACAAATGCGGAGATGAAAAACATGAACAAAAATAACGACAAACCGCATGAGGAATGCGGCGTTTTCGGAGTCTACTGCACAAAAAAAGAAAATGTCGCGGCAATAACATATTACGGACTTTATGCATTGCAGCACCGCGGTCAGGAAAGCTGCGGTATCGTCGTAAACGACGACGGGCTTTTCAATTCATATAAAGACCTCGGAATCGTAAACGAAGTTTTCACAAAAGAAAGGCTTGATTCCCTCGGCGAAGGAAATATGGCGGTAGGACACGTCCGCTACGGCACGACGGGAGCGACAAACCGCTTAAACTGCCAGCCCATAGAGGTAAACCATGTGAAAGGACCCATGGCTCTTGCCCACAACGGCAACCTCACAAACGCATATGAGCTTCGCCGCGAGCTCGAACTTCGCGGTTCTATCTTCCACACAACAAGCGACACGGAAATCATCTCCTATATAGTCACGCAGGAAAGGCTTCGTTCCTCCTCTATCGAAGAGGCGGTCTGCCGTGCCATGTACAGACTCGTCGGAGCATATTCCCTTGTCGTAATGTCCGCCTCGAAGCTCATCGCCGTGCGAGATGAAAGAGGATTTCGTCCGCTGTGCTACGGCGCGCTTCCCGACGGGAGCTATATAGTTTCCTCAGAGAGCTGCGCGCTCGACGCCGTCGGCGCAAAATTCATACGCGATATAGAACCGGGCGAAATAGTCGTTTTCTCCGACAACGGCAAAGTAACGTCGATAAAGGAACATTGCGGAAAACAAAAGCGTTCGCAATGCGTGTTTGAATATATTTATTTTGCGCGTCCGGATTCGGTTATAGACGGCGTCTCTGTTCACCACGCCCGCAAAAACGCGGGAATGTACCTTGCAAAAGAATACCCCGTCGACGCGGATGTAGTAATAGGCGTTCCGGATTCCGGAATCGACGCCGCGATAGGTTATGCCGAATACTCCGGTATTCCCTACGGAATAGGGCTTATAAAAAACAAGTACATCGGCAGGACGTTTATTTCTCCCGGACAAAAAATGCGCGAAAATATGGTGAGGATAAAATTAAATCCCATCGCCGAGGCGATAAAGGGAAAAAGAGTCGTTCTCATAGACGATTCGATAGTCCGCGGCACGACGAGCGCAAGGCTTGTAAAGCTCGTGCGCGAAGCGGGAGCAAAAGAGATACATATGCGTATATCCTCCCCGCCCTTTGTGGCTCCCTGCTACTACGGAACGGATATAGATTCCAAAGACAACCTCATCGCCTGCAATCACACATTAGACGAAATAGCAAAGATACTCGAAGTGGATTCTCTCGGCTACTTGAAAAAAGAAGATCTTTTAAAGATCGCGGGAGAGGGCAAATGCGGAGATTTCTGTTCTGCCTGCTTCGACGAGAAATACCCCACCGATATACCGAAGGGCGACGGAAAAAGCCGCTTTGAATGCAAGATATCGGAAAACAAGAACAAAAAGTAAAATAAAAACGCGGTCATCGGATGACCGCGTTTTTTATTTTCAATATCCGTATTTTTTCCTCATCTTTACAAAGAAAAATACCGTTATAAGGAAAGCGAAAAGCTCCGATACGGGAACGGAAAGCCATATTCCCGTAAGATCGAGTATCATCGGCAGAATTATTACCGCCGCTATCTGGAATATAAATGTACGAAGGAACGATATCAGCGCCGATATAATGCCGTTGCCCAGAGCCGTAAAGAACGCCGAACCGAATATAGAAAATCCCATTATAATAAAACCTATCGAATATATTCGTAAAGCATTTTTCGTCATGATAAAAAGACTTTCGTCATATCCGACAAAAAGCTTTGCAAGAGGATGAGCAAATCCGACCGCAAGAAGAGTCAGTACAACGCCGAATACCGCCATAAGAAAAAGACTCTTTTTAAATACGTTCTTTAATTCATCATTGTTTCTTGCACCGTAGTTATATCCTATAACCGGAGCAATACCAATAGCATAGCCGGACAGCACGGCGATGAAAATAAAGTTTACATACATTATAACGCCGTATGCGGAAACTCCGTTCTCACCCGCCATATCCATAAGACGGGAATTGTATATCATGCTTATAACAGAAACAGATATATTGGTTACAAATTCCGAAGAGCCGTTTGCACACGTTTTAAGAAACATTTTAAATTCGCATTTTGTTTTACCGATACGAAGCAAACTGTTATTCTTACGGGAAAAATATACGATAGGAATTAAAGCTCCGACAGCCTGGCTCATGCATGTTGCAACAGCGGCACCCTCAACGCCTAAACTAAGTCCCGCGACAAAAACGGCATCGAAAATAATATTCGTAAAACCGGCTATAACCGTCACTATAAATCCGAGAGCAGGTTTTTCGGCAGTTGTAAAAAACGACTGAAAAACGTTTTGCAGCATAAAAAACGGAAGCGCCAATATAATTATTCTTCCGTAGGAAACACAGTACGGCAACATACTCTCATCGGCACGGAGAAAGAGCGCTATATCAGGCAGAAATATCTCTCCGAGAACGGCAAGGACAACACCGAGAATAAAAGTTACATATACAAGAAAAGAAAAATATCTGTTAGCTTTATCTTTGTCGCCTTCTCCGAGAGTTTGGGATACGATAGCAGAACCGCCTGTGCCTATCATAAAACCGAGTGCGCCGAGTACCATGAGAAACGGCATTATAAGATTGACTGCCGCAAAAGGCGTTTTGCCCACAAAATTGGATACGAAAAGCCCGTCGATAACACCGTATATCGATACAAAAACCATCATAGCTATCGATGGAGCGACCAATTTTAATATTTTTCCATAGCTGAAATGACTTGAAAGTTTGATTTTCATTTTAATTCACCGTAAATAAGAGAAAATGATTCCTTTAAATTATCAAAATATTTTTTATGAAGAGATATAAACGCCGTCAGCTCTTCTTCGGAAAAACATTCGAGCGCCGCCGTTTCCGCGGATATGACCTTATCGGCGCTATCGGCGCATAAGCGCTCGCTTTTCTCCGTGAGATAGATAGGCTTTCTTTTTTTGTCCTTTTCAGATGATTTAAAAATTATATACCCTTCGTCGCAAAGCTTTTTGAGAGTGGAATTTACAGTCTGCTTCGACTGAAACATCATTGTACAAATCTCACTTTGAGTAAGCGGTTTTCCCGTAAGCCGCAGAAAATAAAGTATCCAAAGCGCAGAATCGGAAAACACCGAACCGCTTGAAATCCGTCCGTAAAAATCCGAAATTTCTTTTTCGATCATATTTATTTCCATCTGATGTTCTTTTAATATGTTTTTATTCATATTCACCTCTTTGTCCGAAATCGGACTTTTTTATTATAAACCGAAAGATATTTTTTGTCAACATAAAAATAATTATTTGCGGCGAGTCGCCGCTCCCGATCATATTGCCTCCGTTCCTCCTCCCTCATTTCAAGAAAACAAAAAAACAACAAATAATTCCACATTGCTTCCATAGCAAAACGGCGAGCCGTGTACACTGCCGCGTTATATCCGTTTCTATTCAATTACCGAAAATTCTATCTCCGATGAAATTTTCTTCGCAGCGGAAAATAATCGTCATTGCTCTTTCAGCCACGCTTTCTCATGATTTTGAAAGCGCCATGGAAAAACGAACGTTTTCTGCATTTTCCACCGCATAAAAAATGTTGGAAAATCTTATAAAAACGCAAATTTCCTATGGATTTTAAATAAAATTATGGTATAATGGATTAGCATACGCAAAGTGTTTGTATTGATAAAATCAAAAAGATGATTCTTGTTGAAAACATATATCGGCGGACTTTTTAAATCGAAACAAAGCGTAAAAGCTAACTTTATTACGCCATGACGATTGCAACCGCCGCAAGGAGCTTTGCCCGGAAGACGTTCGGTCGGGGATTATAATCACAGCTGAAAGTCCGATATGAAACCTGCCGCAAAAGGCAGGCGACATTTGCGACAAAGTTATATAAATATTTTGCAGTCATTTTTTAACCAAAACGGAGGACTTTTATGGGCGGTTTTTTCGGCGCCGCGGCAAAACGCGATGTCATATCAGACGTATTTTTCGGAACGGATTATCATTCTCATCTCGGAACGAGAAGAGGCGGCATGGCTGCATATGATAAAGAAACAGGAATGCAAAGGGATATACACAATATCCAGAATTCGCCGTTCAGAACAAAATTCGAACACATCTTTGAGGAAATGAAAGGAAATTCGGCGATAGGCTGTATAAGCGATTACGATCCGCAGCCGCTTATAATACGCTCCCCTCTCGGAGTATACGCCATATGCATGATCGGTATTATAAATAACGCCGATAAGCTCATAGAAAAATATCTTTCGACTCACGGTCATTTAAACGCCATGACGGGAGGCGCCGTAAACTCGACAGAACTTCTTGCCGCTCTTATAAACCAGAAAGACAATTTTGTTGACGGAATAAAATTCGCACAGGAAAATATAGAAGGTACCGCTTCCATACTCATACTCAAAAACGACGGAGAGATCATCGCCGCACGCGACAAAGTGGGAAGACTCCCGATAATAGTCGGAAAAGGCGAAGACGGATATTGCGTCACATTCGAATCCTTCGTTGCGCAAAAACTCGGTTATGAAATATATAAAGAGCTCGGCCCCGCAGAGATAGTAAGTATAAGCGCCGACGAAGTAAAAGTTCTCGCTCCCGCGGGAGAAAAGATGAGAATATGCTCTTTCCTGTGGTCTTATTACGGATATCCCACATCGTCATATGAAGGCGTTAACGTTGAGGTAATGCGCTGTAAAAACGGCGAAATAATGGCTGAACACGACGAAGAAGAAAAGAACGCCGAAAATGTGGATTACATAGGCGGAGTTCCCGATTCAGGCACTCCCCACGCAATAGGCTACGCCAATAAGAGCCATGTCCCGTTCGCGCGTCCGTTTATAAAATATACCCCTACATGGTCGCGCAGTTTCATGCCGACAAAGCAGAACGAGCGCAACAAAGTAGCAAAAATGAAGCAGATCCCGATACACGAACTCATAGAGGGAAAG
>UQXK01000037.1 GCA_900544985.1 uncultured Eubacteriales bacterium | reverse complement strand
CTTTTCGAGAAAAGTTTCTTGGAACTTCAAAAGCTTCGCCAAAATAAAGTGGTGTATTTGAGGGGAAAGGTTTTGCATATCATATTGTGGCTTTTTATATTTTAAAGACTGTTTTTATAAATATCGCTGTTAATCAGCATATCATATCGCTTTTTCGCAGAGTAGTTGTTGCGGAAGCAATAATCCCATATCGCCTCTTTTTCCTCTTTGCCCTCTGTTTTTGCGTATAATTTTTTTATGGTTTCAAGCGTCAGTTTATGATAATATGTGTTGTATGTGCGCTCTGCTTTTTGTTTTGTGATATTGAATTCTTTTGCTATTTTAGAGAAATTAGCTTTTTTCTTTTCTTTCAATTCGACTATGCGGGCGATGTTTTCTTTGCTAAGCGGTGGTGTGAGAGGCGGGAGCACCGCGAGAAATTCCTCCGTCATACCGGGCTCTCCGTTTCTGTATTTTATAAGAATGTCTTTATATTCCTTTTCAAAGTAAGCGCAGGCGTATACTTTGTCCTGATAACATTCGTATGCCGTATAAAAAATATTACTTATCTGAGAAATATCGTCGTAACCGAGGACTATCGAAATATGGTTTATGTAAAGCTTTATCTGCTTGGATTTCAAATTTGAATATATCAGCGCCGTTCTTGCTTTCGATAATCCTAAATCTTTGGAAATATCGGAGAATGATTTTCCATGCTGTTCGCGAAGCAGCATTATATGGTAAGAGCGCGCATTATCTTTTATTGTATTATATTTCAAATCCTCTAACATCTTTTTGTATCCCGTCATTTAATAACATAAATATCTTCTAATTCTATTTCTCCGTTTTCCTGCTCGTATTTTTCTATATATGATTTACAAAGATGTTCCAAAAGATTGCTTAAACTTCTCGTTTCGCGTTTTGCGATGAAGCGCATTTTTTCCAGATATTCTTCTTTAATATTGAATGTAAACGGCGTTTTATTCGTCGGCATAAAAACCCCTTTAAATAACAGTGTAACAACAGTTTCATACATATTAACAAAATAAAAAGTCAAAATATACGCCAACTGTTAAATTACGGTTATTGAACGGTTATGTATTTATGCTTTTCTTTTAATAAAAAAGGACATATTCCCGTGAGTTTTCCGGAAGTGCAATTCCTGAAATGGAGATTTTGTTTTCAAATTATTTGAAAAAATTACAAATACGAACTATTGGACCGTTTTTATAAATCTCCGTTGTTGGTAAAATATTCCAGCAAACATTAAGGAAAAAAATGGAAAAATGATTTTGTTTAAAATCGCATTTTCGTCGATTATTCTTTTGCTTTTTTATTTGGATATAAAGATCTGCTTTGTAAAATCTATGTGTGTTTTGACTTTACGGTTGACACTTAAAATTTTTGACGGAGGTGTGATTTGATGAAGAGATATGTTGTATTTAAAGAAAAGCTCTGTTCCGAAGATATTGGGGTATATGAAACTTTCGGGATAAAGAGCACATCCTTCGATGAGGGAGAAAAATTTTCGTTTTCCGATATTTCTGTCGATGAAGCGGAAGTGACAAAGCTTTGCGAAAAGTGCAATGAGCTTGATGTTTCTCCCGTTCATATGACAGAGATAATAGAAGATTTTATATTAAACGTGACCTGATTTTTCTGTGCTTCGAAAATACAAAAAGAGACCGCCGAACAAAACGGCGGTTTTTTTGTATAAAAATGCAATGAAACGATTTTTTATTTCAAAAACATATTGTTTTTAAAAGGGAAATGTGATATCATATTCAGATATAAAAATAATTTGTTTTTGTTTATATAAAATCATACGCCGCCGAAAAAAGCGGAAAGATGGAACTACAACGAATATATTTTTTGAAAGGGATTTGTCATGAAGATTACAAAGAATGATGGCGCGGTGCTCTCCGACACGACCATGCCGTCAAACGTGTATATGGATGTTACAAAAGAGCCGTTTAAACTACACGGTTTTTGCGAGCCTTTCCGCCGCGTTCCGAAGGGTATCGCCGATGTTACAAGCCCGGCTGTGTCAAGGCTTTCGTGCTTTTCGGCGGGAGGACGCGTAAGTTTTCGTACAAATTCAAAATATATTTCCGTTCACGGGGATATAGATTTTTGCGACCGTGCCGTAAATTCATCGGAGTTTGCCGATACGAGTTTCGATATTTATTTCAGGGAAAACGGAAAATTTATTTTCAAAGGAATTTTCAAACCCTCACAGGGGGCGGGCAAGGGGTATGTGGAGAGCAGGATTCTCTTTGACGGAAATATGCACGAGGTATTTATCTCTTTTCCGATAAATGCGCATTTTACCTCTGTTTACATAGGTCTTGACGACGGATGTATTCTCGAAAGCGCGGACGACTATAAATATACCACGCCTGTTGTGTTCTACGGATCGTCTATCGTTCACGGCATAGGCGCGTCCAGACCGAGCGCGGCTTATCCCTCCATAATATCGCACAGACTCGATACGGAGTTTATGAATCTCGGTTTTTCGGGGAATGCAAGGGCGGAGATACCGCTTATGGAGTATATCGCGACGCTTCCGATGAGCATATTCGTATATGATTACGACTACAACGCTCCGACGGTGGAATTCCTCGAAAAGACGCATTACCGCGGATATGAGATATTCAGGAAAATCAGACCGGAGACGCCTGTTATAATGGCGTCGAAGCCCGACTATTATTTCTCCAATGTAAAGACGGTCGGAACGGATATTGCGGAAAACGAATGCCGTCGTCAGCTTATAATGAAAAATTACGAGCGCGCTGTTTTGAATGGGGATAAAAATATATTCTTTATCGACGGTTCGAAAATATATCCGGAGGACATTCGCGACGAATGCACGTTCGACGGTTGCCACCCGAACGATATGGGATACAGATATATGGCGGACGCCTTCGGGGAGAAAATCAAAGAGATACTTAAAATATAATCTTGCAGTAAATGTCCGCGGCTTCAAAGAGATTTTGCGGTGATTTAAAGAGGATTTTTGAGCGGAAAAAGCTTGTAAAGGAGAAATTCAAATGCATGACGAACTTACAAAAGTAGACATAAAGAAAATGCAGGAGGAGATCGATTACAGGGTAAAAGAGCTTACTCCCAAATTGAAGGAAGAACTAAGCAAAGCGCGCGCGCAGGGGGATCTGAGCGAAAATTTCGAATACAAATCTTCAAAGCGTGAGCTTTCGAGAAATTACAGCAGGATAAATTATCTTCAAAGAATGATAGCTACGGCGGTCGTCGTCGATCTCGATTCCGAAAAGGACAAAATAGGACTTTTTGACAAGGTCCGCCTTTACATCGAAGAGGACGATGAGGATATGGACATCGTTATCGTCACAACGTTAAGGCAGGATTCCACAAACGGATTTGTCAGCAAGGAATCGCCTCTCGGTAAAGCCGTTTTCGGAAAGAGCACGGGGGACCGCGTCCTTGTCAGGGTGAACGATTCGTACAGCTATTATGCGGTTATAAAATCGATAGAAAAGGGCAAGGACGACGAGTCCCTTGCCATAAGTCCGTTCTGATATGAAAAGGGACGAGAGACCGATTCTTTTTGACGCCGATATAAGGCTTCTTCTTTTCGATTATCTCGATTTTACATATGCGAAAGTACGCACTTTCGAGGAAAAAGTTGTCGGAAAGTCGCGCTCGGACGTGGTGGTTCTTCTCCCGGACAAGATAGTCGGCGTTGAAATAAAGAGCGACGCGGACAGTTATACGCGGCTGTCGGGGCAGGTCGAAAGCTATGACAGGTATTTCGACGAGAACTATATCCTCATCGGAGAGAGCCACAAAAAACACGCGGAAGAGCATATCCCGTCCTATTGGGGCATACTTTATGCAGACCAGACGGAGGAAGAGCCGATAATAAGGGAATTACGCGCCCCGTCGGCAAATCCGAAGGTGAAAATACGCTCGCAGCTGTCGTTTATGTGGCGGTCGGAGCTTTCTTCTCTTATGAAGAAAAACTCTCTTCCCGCGTACCGCGGCAAGAGCAGAAAATTTGTGACGGATACTCTGATTCAAAAAGTCGACGGCAAAAAGCTCAAAGAGCAGATGTGCGATATTCTTTTCGAACGCGACTATTCGATTTTCGAAAAGAACGATGATTAAATAAGGCTAAGGAAAAAACCGCCGGTTTTTTCGGCGGTTTTCCTATTTTATCTTTTCGGCGATATCCGTGTAGTATTTTCTCATTTTGCCGATATAGTGCTCTTTCCACGGTTTGTTTCTTCCGAGGTAGTGAATTATAACGGAATTTTTTTCCACCCAGTCGCAGTCGATATTGTTGCCGATACCTCCGCGGAACAATAGCCTTTCCGTCATATTGTATTTATACGGATTGAGCGGGAATATCATAGGTCCGTAGAGCGCGCTTATTATGTCCTGGTCGGGGAGTATCAGGCGTTGTTTGTTGTTTTTGATAAATTCGAAAACATTGCTCATGTCTTGCTTTTCGCGTAAAAGAGACAGATTCATCAGCATTACGCCGGAATTTATGTATGGGGAGTTTTCCTCCATGTTCAGCCTTATTTCGTTTATCGTCTGCATGGGACCGAAAACATGGGATGCGGCGGCTAAATAATACCCTGTTATATCTGTGTTATACAGCGGGCGTATATCGTTTATTACGACAAGATCGGGGTCGAGATACAGTATCTTGTCTATATTCTTGGGAAGATATTTTGCTGCGAATATGCGAAAATACATCTCTGCGGGGTATCTTGATGTGACGGGAGCGCCTTCAAGCTCTTTTTCGTTTGTTTTTATGTCTATAAGGCGGACGCGGTCGCTTCCCACTCTCCTTTTTGTCAATTCAAACTCGCTTTCATCAAGGGAGCGGTTCATTATATATACGTCGAGATTTTCTTCCGGTGTCGATTCTGTTATAGAGCGTAACATTACGGCGAGCTGAAAAAGATACCCGCTGTTGAGCGTTGCAAGTATATTCATTTATGTCTCCTGATGATAGATTTTTTCGCTTTTATTTTACCATAAAAACAGTAAAAAATAAATATACCGGAAAAAATTCTCCATTTTATCTTTCGTATCGACATAAAAAAAGCGGATCTTATAAATCGGAATTTGCGAGGATAGATATGAAAACATTATATTTAATCGGCGGGACAATGGGCGTCGGCAAAACAACGGTAAGCAGGAGGCTTAAAAAAGATCTGCCGGACAGCGTTTTTCTTGACGGCGACTGGTGCTGGGACGCCGATCCTTTTACAGTAACCGAAGAAACAAAAGAGATGGTTATAAATAATATTTGCTTTTTACTCAATAGTTTTCTTCACTGTTCCGCTTATAAAAATATAATTTTTTGCTGGGTGATGCATGAGAAATCTATTATCGATTGTATCTTGGAGAAAATTGATATAGAAAATTGCGATGTCAAAAAAATCTCGCTCATTGCCGATGAAAAGGAACTTTATAAAAGATTGGCGGCAGATGTTGCAGGCGGCGTCCGCACCGCCGATGTAATCGGTCGAAGCATTGCAAGAATCCCCATGTATCAGGCTCTTGATACAATTAAAATCGATACAGGCAATAAAACCGTTCGGGAGATTGCAGATGAAATTATGACGCTATGATATAGACAAATTTTTGTCAGGTCATTTCACGAATGGGAAAATTTGCAATAATATATTGTCACAAAGGTAAAGCGGAGGAACATTTCCGATCGATTTGATTTTCTGATATATCCGTTATGCACAAATAACATAGCACAATTTCACAAAAAAATATTGAAAAACGAATTGCGCATTGTTAAAATAAATTTATAAAATAAAAGAAAGAAGGTTTTGGATTTGAATAAAATTCTTGAAAAACGCGTGCTTACACCGAATGTTGTGTATATGAAGGTAGACGCTTCACGCATAGCGAAAAAAGCCGAGCCGGGGCAGTTCGTCATGATAATGCCGAACGAAAAAAGCGAACGAATCCCGCTTACAATAGCGGATTACGACCGTGAAGAGGGCAGTATAAGTATTATTTTCCAGACGGTGGGGGCAACGACTCTTGTTCTTTCAGAAATGAATGTCGGCGATGAAATTTATGCTTTTACAGGACCTCTCGGAACACCGTCTCATACGGACGGAATAAAAAAGGTCGCCGTTATAGGCGGCGGGCTTGGATGCGCAATAGCGTATCCACAGGCAAAAAAGCTCCACTCCTTAGGGGCTAATGTTGATATAATTGCCGGTTTCAGAAACAAGGATATAGTTATCCTCGAAGACGAGATGACAAAAGCGTCCGACAGACTTTTCATAATGACGGACGACGGCTCCAACGGTCACAAGGGATTTGTCACCGATAAACTCAAAGAGCTTTTGGAAGCGGGCGAAAAGTACGACGAGGTCATCGCCATCGGTCCTCTTGTAATGATGAAATTTGTATGCAAGCTTACAAAAGAATACGGTATAAAGACCATCGTCAGCATGAATCCGATAATGATAGACGGAACGGGAATGTGCGGCGGCTGCCGTCTTACCGTGGGAGGCGAGACGAAGTTTGCCTGTGTCGACGGACCTGATTTTGACGGTCACCTTGTCGATTTTGACGAAGCAATAAAGCGTTCCGCAATGTACCGCGATGAAGAAGCAAAGGCGCGCGACGAGCATTGCCGTCTTATGAATATGAAAGAGAAAGGGGAATAACGACTATGCCGGATATGTCCTTGAACAAACATCCCATGCCCGAACAGGCACCCGATGTAAGAAATAAGAATTTTGATGAAGTATCTCTCGGCTATACGCCCGAAACGGCTATGGCGGAGGCGAAAAGATGTCTCGGATGCAAGAATCATCCGTGCGTTTCCGGATGTCCCGTAAACGTAAAGATTCCTGAATTTATTGCGCTTGTCGCAGAAGGAAAATTTGACGAAGCTTATTATAAGATAAGAGAAACGGGCTCTCTTCCCGCCGTATGCGGCCGTGTATGTCCGCAGGAGAGCCAGTGCGAGAGCAAGTGCGTAAGAGGCATAAAGGGCGAGCCTGTGGCAATAGGCAGATTGGAACGTTTTTGTGCCGATTACCATATGAAACACGGAAAAGAGGATAATATAGAGATCACTCCCAACGGACACAAGGTCGCCGTTGTCGGCGCAGGTCCCGCAGGACTTACGTGTGCGGGAGATCTTGCACGTCTTGGGTATGACGTAACGATATTTGAGGCTTTCCATGTCGCGGGAGGCGTCCTTATGTACGGCATACCGGAATTCCGTCTTCCGAAGGAGATTGTTCGCCGTGAGGTGGAATCTCTTAAAAAGCTCGGTGTAAAGATAGAGACAAACACCGTTGTAGGTCACGCTGTTGCCGTAGACGAGCTCATGAAAGACGAAGGTTTTGAAGCGGTATTTATAGGAACGGGCGCGGGTCTTCCTTCTTTCCTGAAAATACCGGGAGAAGGACTTTTAGGTGTTTATTCCGCAAATGAATTTTTGACGAGAATAAATCTTATGAAAGCTTACCGTGATGATTTTGCAACTCCGATAAAGAAGCATAGCAAAGTCGCCGTCGTAGGCGGCGGTAACGTCGCAATGGACGCCGCAAGATGTGCAAAACGCCTTGGCGCAGATGTTTATATAATCTACCGCCGCGGACGCGAAGAAATGCCTGCGCGCAAGGAAGAGATACATCATGCGGAAGAAGAGGGAATTATATTCAAATTCCTCTGCAATCCGAAAGAAATCGTCGGAGACGACAAAGGAAATGTCTGCGGAATAAAATGCGTCGAAATGGAGCTCGGAGAGCCTGACGCATCGGGACGCCGCAGACCTGTCGAAAAAGCAGGATCTGACTTTATGCTCGACGTCGACAGCGTTATAATGGCGCTCGGTACGTCGCCCAACCCGCTTATAAAGAATACGACAAAAGGGCTCGACGTAAATTCTCACGGCTGTATCGTTGCAGACGAGAGCGGCAAGACGTCGAAAGACGGCGTTTATGCCGGCGGAGACGCCGTTACGGGCGCCGCCACCGTCATTCTCGCAATGGGTGCGGGAAAGAGTGCCGCCGCCGCGATAGATGAGTATATAAAGACAAAATAATTATTGCGGTGTTTTGCAAGAATATATTGGCATAAAAACAGATATGATATTGCCGCAAATGTATCTGCCTTTTGGGCGGAGTTACATTTGAAATGTCCTGTATGGTTATAATCCCACGCCGAATATTTTCGGAGCAAAGGGATTTTTGTGGTTGCAATTATTATTGCTTTAATGTTTTGCACCGATTTACATCAAATCAAATAAAAATACCGACGAATAATTTTCGTCGGTATTTTTTTATGTGATAAGCTATATCTTTTGTGATAATGTTGCATTTGAATTTGAGCTTTTACGCGTTTTGCGTCGCTATTTCGATAAGAAGCTCTGATATTTTTTCCATGTCCTCTATGCAGGCAAATTCAAAGCGGGAGTGGAAATTTTCGCCGCCGGTGCAGAGGTTTGGGCACGGAAGCCCCATGAACGAGAGTCTTGCGCCGTCTGTTCCACCTCTTATGGGGACGATGCGCGGTTCTATGCCGACTTTTACCATGGCTTCTTTTGCGCGCTCTATTATATACATATGGTTTTCTATTATCTCTTTCATATTGCGGTAAGAATCTTTTAACTCGACCACTGCGGTACTCTCACCGTATTTTGCGTTTATTTCTTCCGCCGCCTTTAAAAATCCGTATTTCTTGTCGTCTATTCTGGATTTGTCGTGGTCGCGTATTATATATTCCATTGTTGCAAGCTCTGTTTCGCCCGTCATTTTGTGGAGATTGTGGAATCCCTCATAGCCCTCTGTTTTTTCGGGCACTTCCATCGGGGGAAGCATAGAGTTGTATTCCATGGCGATGGTTATCGCATTCTTCATTTTGTTTTTTGCAGATCCGGGGTGAATCGATACGCCGTGTATCTCTACTGTGGCGTGGGCGGCGTTGAAGTTTTCATATTCTATTTCTCCGAGAGCTCCGCCGTCTACGGTATAGGCGTAATCCGCGCCGAATTTTTTTACATCGAAGTGATTGGCTCCTCTGCCGACTTCTTCATCTGGCGTAAATCCTATCTTTATTTCTCCGTGTTTTTTATCGCTTGAAACAAGGTCCTCTATCATTGTCATTATCTCGGAAACACCCGCCTTGTCGTCGGCGCCGAGAAGCGTTGTGCCGTCTGTTACGATAAGATGTTTGCCGCGGTAATTTTCGAGATAAGGGTATTCCGAAACGGACATAACGATATTTTTTTCTTCGTTAAGGAGAATATCTCCGCCGTTGTATTCTATTGTTTTGGGTGTGATCGGAGAATCTGCGGCGGCGTTGGAAGTGTCCATGTGAGCGATAAATCCTATTACGGGAACATTTTTATCAGTGTTTGCGGGAAGCGTTGCGTAAACATATCCGTAGTCGTCTGTGTGTGCGTCGGAAAGTCCGAGAGAGAGAAGCTCGTCGGTAAGCTCTTTTGCGAGCGCAAGCTGTTTTTTTGTTGTGGGAACAGTATCGCTCGAATCATCCGACATTGTCGGAAAAGAAACATATTTTAAGAATCTTTCGGAAAGTGTCATTTATATTACTCCTTCAAAAAAATATTTACCAACTAATAATATAATTCTTTCTGTCCGAAAAATCAACAATTTGTAAAATTTGATTGTCATTATTTTTAATCGGTTGAATTGTTCATAAAGCGGAATTATAATAAATATAATAAGATTTTGTTTTTATTCGGAGGTAGATATGGGCGCGTTTGTTAAGTTCGAAAACGTGGGGAAAATATATCATTCGGGAGATGTGAGTGTCAACGCGCTCCACGATGTTTCTTTTGAAATAGAAAAAGGTGAAATCTGTGTCATTGTAGGCGAATCCGGCGCGGGAAAGACGACGCTTCTGAATATTCTCGGTGGCATGGATACGCTTACGAGCGGGAAAGTCTTTTTGGAGAATGACGAGATATCCGGCTACGACGCAAAGAAGCTCGCTACTTTCCGCCGCCGCGATATAGGTTTCATATTTCAGTTTTATAATCTTATACCGAATCTTACGGCTCTTGAAAATGTGGAGATAGCGGCACAGCTTTGCAGTGATCCCGTTCCCGCAAAAGAAATCTTGGAAAAGGTGGGGCTTTCAGAACGTTTTTTGAACTTTCCGTCCCAGCTTTCGGGCGGAGAACAGCAGAGGGTGGCGATAGCGCGCGCTCTTGCAAAAAAGCCGAAACTTCTTCTTTGCGATGAGCCGACGGGAGCGCTCGACTATAAAACCGGGAAAACGATACTTAAACTTTTGCAGGATACGAGCAGGCGCGACGGAATGACTGTCGTCATCATAACGCACAATTCGGCTCTTACGGCTATGGCGGACAGAATCATAAGAGTCAAGAGCGGCACTGTCATATCCGAAAACAAGAATGAAAATGTAATACCGGTAGAAAACCTTGAATGGTGATTTTACGGGAGGGTAAAAATGCGTTCTGCTATTAAAAAGAGCACTCTTCGTGAGATAAAAAATAATTTCGGCAGATATGTTGCGATAATCGCAATAATCGCCCTGGGAGTGGGTTTTTTCTCCGGACTGAAAAACACAAAGCCCGCGATGGTGAAAACGGGAGATAAGTATATATCAAACCAAAATATGTATGATTTCAGGCTTATATCGGGGCTGGGATTTACAGCTGAGGACGCGGAAAAATTCGCTTCACTTGACGGCGTAGAGTATGCCGAGGGTGGATTTTTCTCCGACTTTCTTTATTCTGCGGAGGGGAAAAACACGGGTGTGCTCCGCGCGCACCTGATGAATAAAAATATAAATAAACTGAGTGTCGTAAGCGGCAGACTTCCCGAAAAAGGGAATGAAGTCATAGTCGACGCGCACATTTTTTCTGACAGCTATATAGGAAAGACAATAAAGGTGTCCGCGGAAAATACGGACAGTACAAAGAGCGTGTTTAAATACGATGAGTACACGATAGTCGGCACCTGCAATTCCGTATATTACCTGAATGTAGAGCGCGGGACGACGTCTCTTTCCGGGGGAACCGTGAGCGGTTTTGTCTATATGACGGAGGACGCTCTTGATTTTGACGTTTACACGGAGATGTTTTTGACGCTCGATTCGAAAGCCGAGATATTCAGTGAAAAATACGATTTTTTAATATCCTCAAATAAAGAAAATGTGACGTCGGCGCTTGAAGAGATCGCGGCTTTGCGGTACGAAGACATCGTTTCTTCCGCGAGAGAAAAAATAGAATCTTCAAAAAAAGAATTTGAGAATGCGAAGTCTTTGTATGAAGCGGCTTTGCTGTCGTTAAATGAAAAGACGGCGGAGCTTGAAAAGGCGAAAGAACAGTATAATGCGCTTGCGGCGTCGGGTATGGCTACGGAAGAAATGCTGTCGGGAATAAAGGAGAAAATAGATTTTTCCGAAAAAGCGCTACTTGAATACAAGAATGAACTGAAAACCAAGGAAGAGGAGCTTTCTTTTGCCGAAAAAGAGATAAACGAAGCGGAAGAGAAGATAGATTCTATCACATTTCCGTTTACTTATGTCTTTACGAGAAACGAAAATACGGGATATGCCTGTTACGAGAACGATTCGTCGATAGTAGACGGGATCGCAAAAGTTTTCCCGCTGTTCTTCTTTATGGTTGCCGCGCTTGTTTGTATAACAACCATGACAAGAATGGTCGAAGAGCAGAGAACGCAGATAGGTACTCTTAAAGCGCTCGGGTACAGAAGCTCTTCTATCGCATGGAAATATATTTTCTATTCCGGGTCTGCCGCGGTGATAGGCTGCCTTCTCGGATTTTTCCTTTGCACGTGGTTATTTCCGGCGGCGATATGGAAAGCCTACAATATGCTCTATGATTTTGCAAATATCGAGTTTGTGTTTAAGCCGACGCTTCTTTTGATATCGATTGCTGTTTCTCTTATATGCTCCGTTGTTACGGCGTATATATCGGTGAGAAAAGAGCTTTCCAAAATGCCAGCGGTGCTTATGCGCCCGAAAGCGCCGAAGCCCGGAAAACGAATATTCCTCGAAAAAATCGGATTTATCTGGGGCAAAATGAAGTTTTTGCACAAGGTCTCCGCAAGGAATATACTCAGATATAAAAAGAGAATGTTTATGATGATACTCGGTATAGGCGGCTGTACGGCGCTTGTACTTACAGGGCTCGGAATAGGGGATTCGATAAGCAATATAGCCGAAGACCAGTATGGCAACATACTCAAATACGATTATTCCGTTACGCTTGAAAAGCAGGCGGACAGCGAGTTTACGGAGTATTTTAAAGAAAACACGAACGACATTCTCGAAAAGACCGTGTTTATAAAACAAACATCTGTAAGGGCGCTTGCAAAATCGGGAGGCTTTAAGAATATAAACCTTATCGTTTCCGATGATGAGAATATCACTTCTCTTATAGATCTTCATATGGGTGAAAAGAAAATAGCGTACCCTTCGAAGGGAGAAGCTGTTTTGACGGAAAAATTTGCGTCGGAAATGGGACTTTCCGTTGGAGATACGATAACAGTATTTGTCGACGACACAAAAAGGATTGACGCGACTGTTTCCGGTATATGTGAAAATTATGTTTACGGTTATGTGTATATAAACGCCGAAACGTATGAGGATTGTATTTCCGAGCCGCTTACGTATAATACCGTTCTTGCGACGGCGAAAAACAAGAATGACATTCACGGTGTATCGGCGAAGATACTGAGCCTTTCCGGCGTTGCGAATATTTCCGTCACGGAAGACCTTCTTTCCCGCGTGAGCGGCATGATGGAAAGTATGAACTATATCATATGGCTCGTTATAATATCTGCTGGCGCTCTTGCATTTGTCGTTTTATTCAATCTGAGCAATATAAATATAACGGAACGCCAAAGAGAGATAGCCACGATAAAAGTCCTCGGATTTTACAGAAGGGAAACCTCCTCTTATGTTTTCAGAGAAAATATGGTCTTGACTCTGCTCGGCTCTCTTGTAGGGCTTCCTTTCGGATATTTGCTTCACAGATTTGTCATGTCGCAGATAAAGATAGACCTTGTTTCCTTTAATGTAAGAATAGCCGCCGTGAGCTATATACTCTCTGTGGTCCTTACGTTTGTATTTGCATTTATAGTAGAACTTTTCATGAGGAAAAAAATAGACCGTATCGACATGGCGGAATCGCTGAAATCGATAGAATAAAGTTTCAATTTTATCTCGTTTCAATGTTATTTATAATGACCGTTTTATAATAAATTGTTTTTTTAATTACCCGAATTTGTATACAAAAATATCCCCGCGAAAATTCGCGGGGATAAAAAATTATTTGTTATCTTCTTCGGTTTCCTCCGCCGACTATAATCAGCAAATGAAGAAGCTGCATTATCGAAACGGCGAGAGCCGCGACGTATGTCATGGCGGCGGCTGAAAGAACTTTTCCTGCGCCTTTCAGTTCGCTTTCGCACAATATGCCGGATTTTTCGATAGCCGCCATAGCTCTTCTGCTCGCATTGAATTCCGTGGGGAGCGTCAGGAGCTGGAAAAGCGTGCAAAGACCGTAGCAGGCAACGCCTATATATGCGATATATATGAACGTTCTACCGAAGCTTGAAAATATAAGTCCTAAAAGTATCAGCGGCATAGAAAGCCTTGAACCTATGTTTGTCACGGGAATTATGGCGTTTCGAAGTTTCAGGGGGATATATCCGTTGGCATACTGCACGGCGTGTCCCGCTTCGTGCGCTGCAACTCCGACGGCGGCTGTCGATGAAACGCCGTAAACATTATCCGAAAGGCGTATTACATTTTCCCTTGGATCGAAATGGTCTGTGAGATTTCCGGAAATGTGTTCTATTCTGACGTGGTAAAGTCCGTTTGCGTCCAGAACTTCGCGCGCGGCTTCGGCTCCCGTCATTCCTTTTGCTGTTCTGACCGACGAATATTTTTTAAATGTGGTATTTACTTTTATGCTTGCCCACAGCGAGAAAAAAACGGCAGGCAGTACGAGTACGATATATATAAGATCCATGTTTTTCCTCCGATCGACATGTTTGGCTATTTAAGACCTGTTTTTGTATCCAAAACAGTATTTTTTCCTTCTTATATTACATATTATACAGACTTATTTTTGCCGTATCAATATATAAAATGTAAACAAAAATTTTTATTTGTTCTTACGGTATGCAAAGAGGCGAAAAATGAAAGAAAAAATTTTCGAAATAAGAATAATACGTTCCGCCAGAAGGACGATATCTCTGGAAGTCACACGAAACGGAGAGGCGATAGTCCGCGCGCCGTACCGCATGAGCGAAGAAAAAATAGCGGAATTTACGGAAAAGCACAGAGAATGGCTTGAAACTCATCTTGAAAAGAGAAGAGAAAAATCAAAAAGAGAAGAGCTCTTTGATGTAGATAAAGATAACATGAAACTGCGGGCAAAAGAGGTGATTTTTCCGAAAGTAAAATATTATTCGGAAATAATGGGCGTTTTTCCGTCGAAAGTGAGGATAAGCGAAGCAAAAACGCGATTTGGCTCATGTTCTTCCGAAAATTCGCTTTCTTTTTCTTACAGACTTATGATGTATCCCGAAAAAGCTATCGACTATGTCGTTGTGCATGAGCTGTCTCATATACTTCATCATAATCACGGAAAGGATTTTTGGAAAACGGTGGAAAGATTTATGCCGGATTACAAAGACGCAGAAAAAATGCTTAAAGATTGACAAAAAATTCTCCCGTGAAAAATTCAATATTTGTCTTTATTTAAACATTATACGGCATACGGCGCAGGAGACGAATATTGAGAATATCATAGTGAGAAATGCCGCGGGGAGCGCGTGCCTTGTCTTTTTTATTCCGACAGCGGAAAAATATGTTGCCAAGACATAGATTATCGTGTCCGAAGAGCCGAGAAGAACAGACGCTGTGCGTCCGGCGAAGCTGTCGGGACCGTACTTTTCGAATAATTCGGCTATCATTGCGTTTGACGCGCTTCCCGATACAGGGCGCATTATTACAAGAGGCAGAATTTCTACGGGTATTCCTATTTTTTCTCCTACGGGGGAAAGTATTCTTACAAGAAAATCCACAGCTCCCGAGGCTGAAAGCATGGACACCGCGACCATGAGGACTATAAGCGTGGGCAGAAGTTTCAGCGTTACGAAAAGACCTTCGTTCACTCCTTCGGACAGGTCGTCGAAATTCGCCTTTCGCGAGGAAAATATTATTATTCCCACGACAGAGATTATTACGGGAATCGCAAGAGAGCAGACATATTGAATATATTTCATCCCGAAAAGAGCCTCCCTATACGTGAGAAGAATATCGACGCCGCCATAGAGAGCGCGGAGCATATCCATACGGCGACTATTATTTCAAACGGATTTGCGCTTCCGCAGGCGGAGCGCAGTGTTATCAGCGTTGTGGGCATAAATGAAAACGGCGCGGTATTCATGACCGCAAATGTTATCATATCGTCGCTCGCGCGTTCTTTATCCGGATTATCTTTTGCGAGCGCTTCCATTGCTTTTATTCCGAACGGAGTCGCCGCATTTCCGAGCCCTAAAATATTTGCGCTTATGTTTGCGGCGATTTCTTCCGTTGCTATGCCTTTTTTATAACTTTGAGGGAATGCTATGCGCAAAAGAGGGGATATGATTTTGGCTACCGCACGGCAAAGCCCTGCTTTTTGCAGAACTTTCATTGCCCCGCACCAAAGTCCCATCATTCCGGCAAGGGCTATGGATAGCGTGACGGCTTTTGACGCACCGTCAAGTACTGCTACCGCAAGTTCGTTTACACGACCTTCTATAACAGCGAAAAAAAGCGATATCGAACACATTATGGCGAATATTTTGGAAATCATGTGCATTATGTCCTTTATGTAGATGAAATGTAAATATTTGTTTATTATTGTTGACATAAAAGTAAATAAGTGGTATTATGAATGTAACAAAATCATTTTGGCAAAAGGAGAGAATCAATATGAAATCGACAGGTGTCGTAAGACGAGTTGACGAGCTTGGAAGAATTGTTCTTCCTATCGAAATCAGAAAAAATTTGGATATTGAAAACAGAGATGCTGTTGAAATATTCATTGAAAACGATAAAATAATACTGAAAAAATATGAACCTGCGTGCCTTTTTTGCGGTAATGCCGATGGAATTACCACTTTTGAAGGAAAACTTATCTGTCGTAATTGCATAGATAAACTTAAAGACATTAAATAATATTCGACAGTGTGTTATTTTATTTATAAAAATAAAAAATCCTGCTTTCTAAGCAGGATTTTTTTTGTGTGTTATAGGTTGGGGCGTCTGCCCCAAACCCTGACAAAGAAACTTTTCGGGAAAAGTTTCTTTGAACTTCAAAAGCTTTTGCTAAAACAAAGTGGTGTGTTCGGAGGGAAGTTTTTGCGGATTTTTAAGGTGCTTTTTACAAAAAGCACCTTAAAGCAAGGT
>UQXK01000036.1 GCA_900544985.1 uncultured Eubacteriales bacterium | reverse complement strand
CCCCAACACTCAATGCACACAAAAAACGCGGCATTGCCGTGTTTTTTTCTATTGACAAATTTTAAAAGCAAGTATAAAATATGGTAAGTGAATTTAATTTCACATAAAACATAAAATAAAGAAGAGGTGAAAAAGATGGATTCCGGTAACGGCAGTACAGTTTGCGCCCGAAGTAAAACGCTTATATATGATTCTGTCTTTTTTGCCGAGAAAAATACAGAAATTTAGATCGCGGCGTTTTTTCGTGCGCATATCGTTCTGCCTCTTTAAAATTTATAGGAGAGGAGGGCGATTATTTTTTTGCATTTATGCTGAAAATATCGCAAAAAGAAAAAATGGATGAAACAATGGTTCTTCACGATAAGATAGAAGAACTTATCGCGGAAAAAAAGTACAAGGAATTAAAGGCTTTGCTTGACGGGGAAAACCCTGTCGACATTGCGGAAGCGCTCTACGGGCTTGACGACAAAGCGCTTGCGCTCGCATTCAGATTTCTGAAAAAAGATGATGCGGCGGACACGTTTGTTTCTATGGACAGAGACGAGCAGGAAACACTTATAAAAGGATTTACGGAAAGAGAGCTCCACGACGTTGTAGAGGAGCTGGGCGTCGACGACGCTGTGGACATAATAGAAGAAATGCCCGCAAATGTTGTTTCGCGTATTTTGCGCGGAGCAAGCGCCGACACAAGAAAGCTCATAAACGAAATGTTTCTTTATCCCGAGGACAGCGCCGGGAGCATAATGACCCCGGAATATGTTTCCCTGAAAGCCGATATGAGTATAGCGGAAGCTTTTGACAGGATACGTTTGGAGGGACCGGATAAAGAGACCATATATACCTGTTATGTAACGGAAGCAAGAAAACTTATAGGCGTCGTATCCGTAAGATCGATGCTTTTAGCCGACAAATATAAAAAAATCGGCGATATAATGCATGAGAATTTCATTTTTGTAAAAACGACTGACGACAAAGAATTCGTCGCGGGACAGATAAAGAAATACGGCTTTCTTGCTCTTCCCGTTGTGGACGGCGAAGATAAGCTTGTCGGAATAGTAACGATAGACGACGCTATCGATGTCATCGAGGATGAAGCGACGGAGGATATCCAGAAAATGGCGGCAATACTTCCGACGGAGCGTTCGTATATAAAGTCGGGCGTGTTTTCGATATGGAAACAGCGTATACCGTGGCTTCTTCTCCTTATGGTTACTGCCACTTTTACATCTAAAATAATAGGGAAGTTTGAGGCGGCGCTTTCCGCCTGTATCGTTTTGAGTTCGTTTATACCGATGATAATGGACACGGGTGGCAACGCGGGAAGCCAGGCTTCCGTTACGATAATACGCGGACTTTCGATAGGGGAAATAAAGACAAGAGACGTTTTGCGTATAATATGGAAGGAGTGCAGGGTATCGCTTCTCTGCGGACTAACTCTTGCCCCTATAACGTTTCTGAAAGTTATGTTTGTGGACGGTCTTCATTCTGCCGAGGGCGGAGCTACAATAGCGCTTGTGGTTTCGGCAACGTTGCTTATAACCGTGTGCATAGCAAAGCTTGTGGGCTGTCTTCTGCCCGTTGCGGCAAAGGCGGTGCACCTTGACCCCGCCGTTATGGCAAGCCCGTTTATAACGACGATAGTCGATACTATATCGCTTCTCGTATACTTCTCGTTTGCGTCGAATTTTATTCCCGCGCTCTCGGGTATGTGATAAAAGAAAAATTCGCATATAAAAAAGCCCTCGGATATATTCCGAGAGCTTTTTTAAACACACCGCTTCTTTTGAGAAGTATTTACTGCCATTTTAAAAATATCTTATCAATACGGCAACTTTAATTATTTTTTCATTTCCATATACGGCAGTATATCGTATCCGCATTTTTTATAAACATTTACAGCTCTCTCGTTTTCGGCTTCGACCTCTAAACGAAATAGTGAATGAGGATATTTATCTTCAATGAATTTAAGGAAAAGGCTGCCTGTTCCCAAACCGCGGTATTCGTCTTTAATATATATGTCTTCAATCCAGATGCAAGGTTTTCCGAATTCTGTCGAGAAACTTTTTGCTAACATCGCGTATCCTTGAATATTGTCGCCGTCTTCAAAAACATAACCCTCTATATATGGGTTGCCATCGATACAATTGTTTATATCCGTATTGAATATTTCTTCCGAACCGTTACTGAAAACTGCATCGGATGAATAAAATATTCTCATCATATCGAGAACCTGCTGCCTGTCCTTGTTTTCCATATATCTGATTTTAATGCCCATGATTTTATCTCTTTAACTCCTTATTTATCGATTGTGTAAAGAAAACTCAACTTTTTCACAAGTTGAGTTTTCTGAATTGTTCAATTTACTTCCTTCTGTAAGACACGCGGCAACGTCGCACTTTTATTATAATGTACGGCAGAGTCAGGGGCTTTATACTATTTCTTATATTGATTTGCCGAAAGCTCTTCATACATAGATAGAAAACTGTCATGTCGGCTTTTTGCGATATCCCCGCGTTTTACTGCGGATATTATGCCGCACTCGTTTTCTTTCGTGTGGGTGCAGTCGCGGTAGCGGCATTTGTCCGTAAATTTTGAAAATTCGCGGAAAGTGGACGCCAGCTCTTCCTTTTTGAAATCTGCGACAGAGGAAAAATCAAGCGACGAAAAACCGGGAGTGTCAGCTACGAAAAACGTTTTTCCGTCTTTGCCGGGAACAGGGAAAAGCTCCGATGTTCTTGTGGTCTGCTTGCCGCGCTCTGTTTTTTTGGAGAGTTCCCCCGTTTTTAAAGATAAAAACGGATAGAGCGTGTTTACAAGCGTGGATTTTCCGATTCCGGAGGCGCCTGCAAAGGCATATATTTTTCCCTCTCCGCCGTTTTCCATGAAGCTTTTGATTTTTTCGGTTCCCGACATATCCGCGGAAGACGTGACAAAAACGGGAAGATCGGCAAAAGCGTAGATTTTTTTATACTTTTCTGCGTTTTCAGGCGAGAGATCGCACTTTGTTATCACAATGGCGACATTCACATTTGCCGCTTCCGCTATCGATATGAGCTTGTCTATACAAAACGTGTTCGGCGTGGGGGAGACAGGCGCAAATGAGATAAAAAGTGTGTCTATATTCGATACCGGCGGTCGGATAAGAAAATTTTTTCTTTCTTTTACATCTTCTATCGCATAAGAGCCGTTATCTTTACAGAGGGAGACGGTATCTCCGATAAGCGGAGATTTTTTTTCATGCCGAAGGATTCCTCTTGCCCGCGCCTGTAAATTTTCTCCGTCTTGGTTTCTGACGGTGTAAAGCCCGCCTATGCAGGATATAACGATTCCGTAAGTCTTTTCTGTCATATAAATACCATTAAAGATAGTTTAGACGGCATTGCCGTTATGTTACATGAAATGCCCGAAACGTAAATTTTTTCGTTTTGCCGAGCCGATTTAAAGCGTTTTGCGGCGCTTTAAATCTGTGTTTTGCCGTTATAAAACAAATCGGAAAAATCGAATTTATCCGATTTGTTATCCGTAAGAACAGTCTTGTCGTTTTCGGAAAATTCTTTTGTGACGGGCGCTTTTTCGGGAACTTTTATATCAAACAGTACGTTGTACAGCAAAATTATGCCCGCTATTGCCACTATGAGAAATATCGCGAGGATAAGCAGGGCGGAAGAATACGACGCCTGAGAGGATGATTTTCTGCCTCTCTGTGGGACTTTTTTCCTTGTTCTGTTTGTACTCGCTTGGGGCTTTCTTTCGGGGATATTGTAAGCTCCGTTTCGTGATGACTGTACGGGGCGGTAGGGTCTGTCCGCAGGCGGCGGGACGGTTCTTGCCCTGTTTGGAAGAGAGCTTTGCGTTATTTTCGGAGAGCGGATCTCTTTGGCTTCGTTCTGATACGGGTGGGGTTCTTTGTATCTTTGGGGATTCTTTTCGGCAGGCTCTTCTCTTACGTACTGATGTACGGGAGGATTCGGTCTTTTTAACTCCGTCGGTTGGGGAATTATGTTCTCGCGTTCGCGATGGTCTACGGCAAAATCGAATTCCGTGGTGTCTCTTGTCGCCCTTGCCGTGCGGTTTATTACCATCTCGCTTGTAGGTGTGCGGGGTATGGGTTTTGGTTGGCGGAAGACCGTAGAAGGCTCCATTTTCAGCCTTCTTATGTGTCTGAGCATCTGCGCCGCGCTCTGATAGCGGTTTTGCGGGTTTTTCTCCATTGCGCAAAGAATTATCTGTTCCAAACCCTTAGGTATATTCTGGTTTACCTTTGACGGCGACACGGGAGCTTCGTTTATTTGTTTGTATATCACCGATACGGGGGCGTCCGCTGTGAACGGAAGATTTCCCGTTACCATTTCATATAGCATTACGCCGAGAGAATATATATCTGTTCTGGCGTCTATCTTTCTGCTGCTCGCCTGTTCGGGGCTTATGTAATATACAGTGCCTATCGCTTTTTCGGCAAGCGTAAGGGATTCCGTTTTCGGTATTTTCGCAATGCCGAAATCCATCACCTTTATCTTGCCGCCTTTTACTATCATGATGTTCTGCGGCTTTATATCTCTGTGGATTATTCCTTTTGTGTGCGCGTGATCGAGAGCGAGCAGTATCTGTTCCGTAAATTCAAGCGCTTCGCGCCAGTCTATCGGGTGTTTGTAGTTCATGTATTTGCGAAGAGTTATACCGTTTATAAGCTCCATTACGATATATTTCTTCTCGCTCTGGTAAGATGTGCCGTATACCTTTACGATATTGGGGTGATCGAGCATCTCTATCGCTTTTGATTCGTTTATAAATCTTTTTACGGCGCGCGTGTCGTCGGAAAATTTGTCCTTTAAAAGCTTTATTGCCACCTTCTGATTTCTTACGATATCGGTGGATTCGTAAACGAAAGCCATGCCGCCGACGCCTACGGGACGCTCTAATCTGTAACGTCTGTCTAAAACCTCGCCTATGTACTGTTTGGGATCGTCCATGGTTACATATCCTTTCGTTTACTTAAAATTTTGCAAGAAGCGCCGTAATGTTGTCGCTGCCGCCCTGTTTGTTGGCGTAGGAGATGAGCGTATCGGCTTTTTTTGAAAGCTCTTGTTCGGGAGTAGGGGCTACTTTTTCGCGGCTCTGGAAGAGAAGCTCGTATAGCGTTTTGTCGTCGAGATAGTTTGTAAGTCCGTCTGTGCAGAGAAGTATGTATCCGCTTCCCCATTTGCGTAAGTTTATGCTGAAAAAGTCCACTTCCGTTTTCGACGCGACGCCGACGGCGCGCGTTATAACGTTTTTGCGCGGATAATTTTTCGCTTCTTCGGGAGTTATCTGCCCTGTCTGTATAAGAAACTGTACAAACGAATGGTCGCGCGATATCTGCTTTGCTTCGTAGCGCGTGATTATATATAGTCTGCTGTCGCCTATGTTTACGGCATAGAGCATTCCGCGCGAAACTATGGCGGCGACAAGCGTCGTCCCCATGCCCGTATATTCATCGGAGCTTAAAGAAAGCCTGTAAACGGTTTCGTTTGCTTCTTTTACGGCGGCGACAAGCGTGTTTTTTATATTTTCGGTGCGTATTGTCATGTCTTCCGATTTGCACGGACGCGATGACACGACGGATATAAATTTCTGAACGGCGGTCTTTGACGCGGTATCTCCCGCTTTGTGACCGCCCATACCGTCGCATACGACCATGAGAAGAGCGTCGTCGTTCCATATAGGTTTTACCGAAAAAGCATCCTGATTTATCTTGCGCTTCATGCCTATATCGCTTTTTCCGCAGTACAGCAGCATATGTCTTTTCCTTTCTCGAAAGATATGTTCTTTCAGTTTTCTTTTATTCTTTTGGCTCTGAGCTGTCCGCAGGACGCGTCTATATCAGAACCGAGGTGTCGTCTTACCGTCGCGACGATGTGATTTTTTTCAAGTGTTGCGACGAATTTTTTTATTCCGTCGGGAGAGCTCGGAGAAAATCCGCGTTCTTCGACATTGTTTACGGGAATCAGATTTACGTGTATCGGCATATTCGGGCAATATTTTTTAAGTACATGCGCAAGCGCCGTTGCCGCTTCTTCGTTGTCGTTCTTGCCTCTTATGAGCGTATATTCGAATGATATCCTTCTTCCCGTCGCGGCAAAATAGTCTGCACACGCAGGCAGAAGCTTCGCAATCCCCCATTTTTTGTTTACCGGCATGAGGGAAGAGCGCGTAGCGTCGTCGGAGGCGTGAAGAGATATCGAAAGCGTTATCGGCAGCTCTTCTTTTGCAAGGTCGTATATCTTCGGTACGATTCCGCAGGTGGAAAGCGAAATGTGGCGGAATCCGATATTAAGTCCTTTTTCTTCGTTTACAAGCCTGAGAAATTTTATCACGTTGTCGTAGTTGTCGAGCGGCTCTCCTATTCCCATAAGAACTATGCCGTCTATTCGCTCGCCTATGTCCTTTGCCGTCATTATGACCTGCGAGAGCATTTCCGAGGGCAGGAGTTTTCTTGAAAGACCGCTAAGCGTGGAGGCGCAGAATGCGCACCCCATAGGACAGCCCGCCTCTGAGGAGATACATATCGTATTTCCGTGGCGGTATCTCATTATGACGCTCTCTATTACCTCTCCGTCGTAAAGCTCGTAGAGGTATTTTGCCGTTCCGTCGCGGGAAAGGCGCTTGTCAACCTGTTTTACCGCGGGCAGAAACGCATATTCTTTCAGTTTTTCTATGAGAGCTTTCGGTATGTTGGAAATCTCCGAAAAATCGCCCGCGCCGCGCATGAGAAACGTGTATATCTGGTCTGCTCTGTACCTTTTTTCTCCGAGAGATACTATAAAGGAAGACAGTTCGTCGGGGGAAAGACTTAATACATCTACTTTTGTCATTGTGTCCATATGTTTATTTCGCCTTTTTTAGTTTTGCGATGAAAAATCCGTCTGTTTCTCTTTCGTCGGGTAAAAATTCCGCTTTCCCGTCGAAAGAAAGAGAGGAGAGCGCGAACGGTTCGAGGGAAAATTCTTTATGTTCTTTAAGAAAAGCGTCTATTATATCCGCGTTTTCGCGTTTGTTTATCGTACAGGTGGAATATACAAGTGTTCCGCCTTTTTTTAATAACCCCGCGCTGTTTTCGAGTATGTTTTTCTGAATTTCCGGAAGTCTTTCTATATCGGATTCATTTTTCCTTCTTATATCCGGCTTTTTTGCAATAACGCCAAGACCGGAGCAAGGAACATCAAGTAATATTCTGTCGTATATTTCGCTTTCTTCTTCTGCGGTGGCGGCGTTTCTCTCCTTTGTGCGGATAATGGAAATTCCGAGCCTTTCTGCTCCTTTTTCTATAAGAGAGAGCTTGTTTTTATGAAGATCGGCGGAGATTATTTCACCGTCGTTTTCCATTTGCATTGCGATTCCGAAGCTCTTTCCTCCGGGGCAGGCGCACGCATCGAGAATTTTTTCTCCCGCTTTTGCGTCAAGCGCTTCTACGCAGAGCTGGGACGCTTCGTCCTGTACGAAAAATTCATCTTCGTATTTTGATATGGAGGAGTACGGCACGGAGCTTGAAAGGCGAAGCCCGTTTTTTGAAAATTCGGTAAATTCCGTTTTTATTCCGTCCGCCGCGAGCTTTTCGCGGAGCGCTTCTCTTGTCGTTTTCAGAGTGTTCACACGAAGAGTTATATTCGGAGATGAGTTCATGCTGTCAAGTATTTTTTCGGCGCGGGCATATCCGTAATCTCTTTTGAATATTTCGCATATCCATTCGGGCATTGCATATTTTACGGAGAGATATTTAATCGGCTCTTTTTGCTTATCGGGCAACTTTATTTTGCCTTTTTCTCTTATAAACGTGCGCAAGACGGCGTTTACAAAATTTTCGCTGTTTTTTCTTGCATAAAAGCGGCGCGCAAGCGTGACGCTCTCGTTTACGGCGGCGCTTTCGGGGACTTTTGTCATATAGATCAGCTGGTACATACCCATTCTGAGAGTAACGAGAATGTTTTTGTCTATCTCTTCTATTTTTCTTTCGGAGAGCGCCGATATATAGTAATCGAGAGTTATTGTGCGTTCGATAACTCCGTAGAAAAGCGCGGTGAAAAACGATTTTTCCACCCCTGAAAGACCGTATTTTTTGATCGTTCCGTCAAGCTCTATATTTGAATACGAGGCGTTGTTCTCATATCTTAAAAGTGCGGAGTAAGCCGCTTCTCTTGCGTTCATTCTTTCTCCTTTTTGCCGAGTATGTCGCCCGTGTTTATTCCGCGGCCGCGGACAAAATCGCCTGCGGACATCTCTTTCTTTCCTTCGGGAATGAGCCTGTCGATGAATACGGAGCCGTCTTTTGCGGCGACTTTGATTTTGCCGTCGCCTTTTGCGTTTGTTTCGGTGACAGTGCCGTAATCTGTATGAGCTCCGTCATTTTCGGCATGGACTTTTGCTATTTTTATATTTTTTCCGTTTAAAGTCGTAAAGGCATACGGCGCGGGAGCAAGGGCGCGCACGAGGTTTTCTATTTCCGTAGCGCTTCTTGAAAAATCTATTTCACAGTCGGATTTTTCTATTTTGGCGGCGTAGTTCGATTTTTCGTCGTCCTGCTTTTTTGTTTCGAGCTTTTCTCCGCGATAAAGTTTTCCGAGCGTTTCGACTATCATGTCTGCACCGAGCTCGGAAAGCTTTTGCTCTATCTCTCCCTTGTTTTCTTTGTTTTCAAAAGTGAGAGAGGAGGACATTATCATGTCGCCCGTGTCGAGTCCTTCTTCCATATACATTATGGTTATTCCAAGCTCTTTTTTGCCGTCCATTATTGCGCGCGCTATCGGGGCGGCACCGCGGTATTCGGGAAGAAGGGACGCGTGAATGTTTATACAGCCGTATGTCGGAAAATCGAGAACATACTTCGGAAGAAGCTTTCCGTATGCGGCGACGATTATCACATCGGGGGAAAGAGATCTTAAAGTTTCACCGAAATTTTCCTCTTTCAGATTTTGCGGCTGGAATACGGGAATACCCATTTTTTCTGCCGCAACTTTTACGGGAGGCGGAAGCATGACATGGCCGCGGTTTTTCGGCGTGTCTGTTTTTGTAACAACGCCGATAAGATCGTTTTTATATTCTGAAAAGATCGCCGAAAGCGCCGTTACGGCAAAATCGGGAGTTCCCATAAAAAGAATTTTCATCGTTTTATAATTTCTTTCATTTTTTATTTATGCATATGAAATGTTTAGGGAAAAAGCGCACCGCGCATTACCATGGAAAAAATCAAAATTTATAATTTTGTTTTCTCTTCGGGAGAGAAAACGGCGCGAAATGTGTGTTTTGCCTTAGCTTTCCATGTAATCTTTGTATTCTTCCGGGGTGAGCATTCTTTCGGCGCAGTCGGGGTAGAGAATGCCGTCGAGATGGTCTATCTCGTGGCAGAAACAGCGCGCAAGAAGCTCTTTTCCCTCGTATATTCTCTCAACGCCGTTTCTGTCGAGCGCCTTTACGCGTACAAAATTCGGGCGTGTGCATATTCCTGTTTTTCCCGGAAGGGAAAGGCAGCTTTCATATCCCGTCTGCGAACCGCTTTTTTCTATTATGACCGGATTTATAAGCTCTATGACGTTTCCCTCTTCAACTTCTATTACGACTATCCTGCGAAGGACTCCTACCTGTGGAGCCGCAAGACCTACGCCGTCGGCTTTTCTCATCGTTTCGAGCATGTCGTCGAGAAGCGTTTTTGTTCTCGCGGTTATCTCGTCTACTTCTCTGCTTTTTTTGCGGAGTGTGGGATCATTGTCGTGAAGAATGTGAAGTTTTGCCATTTTGAAAATCTCCTTTTCGACGCTCACATGGAGGAGGTCGGGTTTATATCTATCGATATTGTTATTTTCCCGCGCGAGAGCTTTCCGTATTTTTTTAATATCATCGAAAAAAGCTCGCGTGAGCGGGAAGTATTTTTGTGTTTTATCATTATATGTTTTCTGAATTTTCCGCCGATCTTGTATACGGGCGCGTCGAACGGTCCGAACATCATTATCGGAACATCGGGAAAATCTTCGCTTTGGGTTTTCTTTATATCGTCCGAAATCTTGCGGGAAAAATCTCCGAGAACGGTTTCTTCCGACGAAGAAAGGCTTATCATCGCCATGTCACAGAATGGTGGAAAAACAAAAGTTTTACGCATGGCGATCTCGCTTTCGTAAAATTTTTCGTAGTTCTGCATGGCGGAAAGCGTGAAAATCTCATTTTCGGGATCAAAAGTCTGTATCATTGCTCTTCCGGGAAAATCTCCTCTTCCCGCTCTTCCCGCTACCTGTGTTATAACGGAAAAAGTCTGCTCTCCCGAACGAAAATCGTTCATGAACAGAAGATTATCCGCCGAAACTATCCCGACAAGCGTGACCCGCGGGAAATTGTGACCTTTTGTCACCATCTGAGTCCCGATGAGTATATCCGCTTTTCCCTCTCTGAAATCGGAGAGGATCTTATCCTGGGAGAATTTTGTTCTTGTAGAGTCGGCGTCAAGGCGCGATATTCTCGCTAACGGGAATTTTTCGTGAAGCTCTTCTTCTATTTTCTGCGTTCCGAATCCGCCGCCGGAGATGTGTTCGCTCCCGCATAAAGGGCAGAGAGACGGCGTCGGGATCCTGTATCCGCAATAGTGGCATTGGAGGTATCCTTTGCCGCTTTTTTTATATATATGATATGTGAGAGCGACGGAACAGTTCGGGCATAGCATTGTTTTTCCGCAGGAACGGCAGGAAAAATAGCTGTTGTAGCCTCTTCTGTTCAAAAACAGAACGGACTGAAATCCGTCGTCGAGATTTTTTTGGATTTCGGCGGCAAGCTCGTCTCCGATATTTGCTTTTTCGGATAAGTCTGTATTTTCTTTCATATCGGAGATGAAAATATCGGGCATTTTTGCGTTCCCGTATCGGGAGGGAAGCTTTACAAGCGAGTATATCCCGCTTTTTGCCTTGTAAAAGCTTTCGACGGACGGCGTCGCGCTTGCAAGAAGCATCAGCGCCCCGTGTTCCGCGCAGAGAAACCTCGCTATGTCGCGCGCGTGATATTTCGGGGACATATCGGATTTATATGTGTGCTCCTGCTCCTCGTCTATGACGATGAGCGATATATTGGAAAGCGGCGCGAAGATCGCGGAGCGCGTGCCGAGCACGACGTCTGTTTCTCCGTCGCGTATGCGTTTGAATGTGTCCGCTTTTTCGCCCTCGGAAAGAGCCGAATGGATTACGGCAAGGCGGTCTTTGAATTTTCCCGCAAAAAGCGATACGGATTGCCATGTAAGCGCGATTTCGGGAACGAGAACTATCGCGCTTCCGCCTTTTTTTACGGCTTCTTCGCAAAGAGAGAGTATCACGCTTGTTTTGCCTGAACCGGTGACGCCGTAAAGAAGCGCCGCGTGCGGTTTTCCGTCCATAAGAGATAGAAGAGAGTCGCGTGCCTCTTTTTGAACTTCGGAAAGATTTATTTCTCTATCTTCCGCGGGGATATCCTTATAGGGATTTCTGAGATATTCTATCTTTTCCGTTCTTATAAGACCGCGCTTTTCAAGCCCTTTTATCTGCGAAGGTTTGAATCCTTCCGAAAGAAGCGTTTTTTTCTCTATCGCGCCGCATTCGGCTATTACGGAAAAAAGCTCCGCATATGAATCGGGCGTTCTCGGCGCGTCGAGAAGAGAAATGTCCGCGTCCTCGACGGGGTAGACCATGGTTATTTCCGCGCCGTCGCTTATTTTTCCCGAAGCTGTTTTTTCGAGTATTCCGTCGCGTACAAGCTTCAAGAGAACTTCCTGCGAATCGCACCCTGTTTTCTCCATAAGCTTTTCTTTCTTTGTGGCGCCGTTTAAAAAGAGATAATCTGTTATTTTCTTTGTTTTTTCGTTTATCTTCGAAAGATCGGCATTTTCAGACAGTACAAAATATTCGTTCGGCTGGAATATAAGGTCGGACGGCACTAGACGTCTTACGGCATCTCCGAAAGAACAGAACGTGCGCCCGCAGAGAAAATCGGCAAGGCGCAACATTTTTTCGGATAAAGCTATATCGTTTTCGGAAACGGAGTATATCGGTTTCAGATTTTTATAGTCCGCGGTTTCCGACAGACTGATCGCGACCGCACTGAGCTTTTTATTCCCGGCACCGAACGGCACAAGAAGAAAAGTTCCGCGCGAAATCTCGCGTGAAAATCCGTCGGGAATATAGTAAGTGTACTCTATATCGAGATAATACGGGATATCGAGAATTCTTACTCCGACAGTTTTTATATAAGGCTCCATTGCGTCTTATTCTGTTATTTCTTTCGGAACTATTATTTCAAATTCGTTGTCTGCAATTGCGAAAACGGCGTTTTCCACCGCTTTTCTGTCGCGTATATTGCCTTTGATAAGAGAAGCGAGACTTTTGTCCGTTTCGTTGTTTCTTATCATAAGCTCTGCGCGTTCGCGCTGTTCGCAGTATTCATCAGTTATTATGCGGGCGATCTTCGATGTAGCTATTACAAGCTCGTAACGGTTGATCTGTCCTCCATGTGTAAGCTGATCTATTGACGGATTGATCATCATAATTTTATTTCCTCCGATGATTTTTATTTATATTTTGAAGTTGTTTTCAAGTTCAATGTTTCGTGCGGTTTTAAGGTGCTCCGCCTTACATATGCCGTATATTTTTTCTGCGGCTTCTTCTGCGCGGTCGTTTTCGTTTACCACGGCATAATCATATTTTGGGAAAAGTGAAAGTTCTTTTTTTGCTTTCTCCATGCGGCGGTCTATTACCTCCGCACTTTCGGTTCCGCGTCCCGTAAGGCGTGCGCGAAGCGTATCGAGGTCCGGCGGCAGTATCAGTATGAGCACTGCTTCCGGCATTTTTTCTCTTATCTGCAATGCTCCTGCCGTCTCTATTTCGAGTATTACGTTTTTGCCGCTGTCAAGCGCTTTTTCCACGGCGTCTTTCGGCGTGCCGTAGAAGTTTCCGACGTATTCCGCGTGTTCGAGCATATCTCCGCGCTCTATTTTGCGGAGAAATTCCTCGCGGGAGATAAAGTAGTAATTTACTCCGTCTGTCTCTCCCGGACGTGGGGTGCGTGTTGTCGCCGAGACGGAATAGAAAAATTCTCCTGTGTCGAGAAGATGTTTTATCACAGTGCCTTTTCCCGTTCCCGCGGGTCCCGATATGACGAATAAAATTCCCTTTTTCATCTTATTCCTCCGCGATATCGTCGTCTTCGTCGTTGTCCGTTTGACCGTTAAGTCTTGTGGCTATTGTTTCGGGCTGAATGGCGGAGAGAATGACGTGTTCGGAATCCGTTATTATTACGGATCTTGTGCGTCTGCCGCAGGATACGTCTATGACTCTTCCCGTGTCGCGCGCGTCCTGAATAAGTCTTTTTATCGGCGCGGAGTCGGGGCTTACGAGCGTTACGACCCTGTGAGACGCCACCATATTGCCGAAGCCTATATTTATAAATTTCATAAAATATCCTTTCGGGATTACTCGATGTTCTGAATTTGCTCTCTTATTTTTTCAAGCTCCGATTTCATTTCAACGACTATTCTCGCTATTTCCGCGTCGCAGACCTTGGAGCCTATCGTGTTTGTTTCGCGGTTCATCTCCTGCAAAAGAAAGTCGAGCTTTCTTCCGACGGGTTCTTCCGAGCGAAGTATCTCGTCGAAAGCGCCGAAGTGAGAATCGAGGCGGACTGTTTCTTCGTCTACCGCTATCTTGTCGGCATAGGCGGCGCATTCCGTTATGAGCTTTGATTCATCGAGCGGCACCGTGTCTCCCACAAGCGCTTTTATGCGCTCCGTCATCTTTTCGTACTGCTTTTTTACATCTTCGCGGGAAAGCGGAGGAATAAGCGCGGCGAGCTCTTTTACGCGCTCTTTTTTCTCTGTGATGTCTTTTCGAAGGTTCTCGCCCTCTGCATTTCTTGCTTCTATGAATACGTCAAGCGCTTCGTCAAGGAACGGGCGGAGTGCTTCCCATTCTGCTTCCGTGTCCTCTTCCGCCTTTTTTACGGCGAAGATGTCGCGGTTCTGTGCGACGCGCATTGTTGTTATATCGTCATGAAGACCGAATTCTTCGCTTAACTTTTTCAGAGCGTCTATGTAGCTTTTCGCGTATGTTCTGTCGAGTTCTACTTCGATTCCCGCAGAATCCGTAACGTCTATCGTTATAAATACATCTACTTTTCCGCGTGAGATACCGCGGCTGCTTATATGTTTTTTGACTTTTTCTTCAAGAAAAGAGAAGAGTCTGGGCAATTTTACCTGACAATCGAAAAATCTGTTGTTTACCGATTTTATTTCTACGGTTATGTCGCGTCCGGGTGCCTTTCCTGCGGCTCTTCCGAATGCTGTCATACTTCTTATCATAAATTTCGGTGCCTTTCCCTGTATTTTTTTATCATGGAAATTTGTTCGGAACGTCTTTTGCGGTCTTGCTTTTCGGCGCTGATATATGGCTATAATGGCCTTGTCGCAAATGTCAGATGTCCTTAAAGGCGGCGTTCCGTTGTAGCTTTTATCGGTGGTTATAATCCCTCACAAAATGTCTTATGAACAAAGTTTATGCGGCAGTTTTAATCGTCAAAACGCAATAAAGCGAGCTATCACGATTTGCGACGATTCAAACCGCGGGTAAGTGTCGTTTTTTGTATGGGCATATTTTCACACAATAATAAATAATAAATATATTATATATTATTTTCCGTATTGTTGTCAACTTATTTAGAGCAAAAGAGAAAAGTTTTATTTTCTTTTTTCTCGGCTGTCGGAAAGTGTTTTGCCGCTTTTTATTGCAGACAAAACAAAAAGACCGCTCCGCAGGATTACGGCATCGGTCTTTTTGTTTTATCATATATTTATGGAAGGGAAAAAGCTTTATTTAAGCATTGGGATTGAATTCGACGAATGTTATTTTTATTGTTATCTCTTCACATTCGCGAAGATACCATGTCGGATTTGTTATGGTTGAGGTTTTTTCATTGGGGCGCAGAACGGTAAGCTCTACCGTATCGCCTATCGAGTATTTCGTGAGCATCTTTTTAAGCGTTGCAAACGAATCGAGCGTCGTTCCTTCGAATTTGTAGAGGATGTCTCCTATTTGGAGTCCCGAACGCGCCGCGCTTCCGTTTTCGGAAATTCCGTTTATGACGATATATCCGGATATTCTGTAACCGCCGACTTCGAGATAATTTGAAACCGTTACGCCGAGACGTGCGACGCCTGTGACGTAACCGTATTCATTAAGATCATTTATGCAACGGAGGACCGTGGAGATCGGAATGGCAAATCCCGTGGCGTCGATAGATGCTCCCGACGATGTGGTTCCGCTCGATTTTGCATTTACTATACCGACAAGCTGACCTGCCGTATTGAAAAGACCGCCGCCGGAGTTGCCGGAGTTTACGGCAGCATCGATCTGGATAAGCTTCATTGTTTCGTTCGATATTGTTACTTCTCTTTCGGGGGCGCTGACATATCCGCTCGTAAGCGTAAGACCGTTTCCGAGGGCGTTTCCTATAACTATGACCTGCTCGCCGTATTTTACGGGATCAGAGCATATTTCGGCAAACATAAGACCTGTTTTTTCTATTTTTATTACGGCTATATCAAGGCTTTCGTCCCCGTATATATATTTTGCGGGGAGCGTTTCGCCCGAAAACAGCGTTACTTTTATGTCGGTGGAATCGGCACTTACTACGTGGTAGTTTGTTACTATATATCCGTCGGCGGTGTATATTACGCCGCTTCCGGCACCTGTGGAGGTTTCTATTATTACCGTTACATTAAGGCATTTTTCGGCTATCTGTTCTACTTTGCCCTCTGTTGCAAGAGAGCCTGTTCCTATTGCGCCCGGAGCCGTTTGATTCGGCGCCGTCGTGGAATCGGGAGCGGTGGTGCTGTCGGTTGGATCTGTTGTCGATGGGGCAAGAGTTGTGCCGTCGTTATTCGAGACCTTTCCGAGTCCCATTCTGTATCCTGCAAACAGCGTGCCTGCGACGATAGCCACGCAAAGAATGATTATAAGTCCCAGATATTTTTTCGGACCGCCGGATTTTTTGTTTTTGCTGCCTTCGCTGAAATTGCCGCCGCTTTTATCTGTATATGAAGCGTATATATTGCCGTTGTCTTCCGAGCTGTTATTGTTTTGATTTTCGTTGTCGTCAAATGACCACATAAAATAAATCTCCTTTGCGTTTTTACTGTTTTTATAATAATGCCATTTTGTTAAGAATAATTGAACTCTGAATTTCTCTCATGTAAATAAGTTTTTATTTTTTCTTGAATTATCGATTTTTGCGTCGTATAATTAGTAACGATGAAATGAAATTTTCCGCTTGACGATATTTTTTGTCGCAATATAAGAATTTATAAGAAATTGTACTTTTTATATTTTTACATCTGTAAATCTATTATATACCCTTTTCTGTTTAAAAGGTGATTTTTATGGAAAAATTTTTGAAAGATATTTTTAAAAACCCTCCGGTTCTTACTACCGAGCGTCTTACTTTGAGGAAAATGATGCCCTCGGATGCGGATGATATGTATGAATACGCATCAAATCCGATTGTGCCGCGTTATCTCTTGTGGAACACTCATCCGAATGTGAAATTTTCACATTCATATCTGAAATATATAAAAACGCAATATGCTTCGGGAGATTTTTTCGATTGGGCATTGACTCTGACAGATAGCGGAAAGATGATAGGGACCTGCGGTTTTACACTTATCGACGAGGAGAATTATGCGGGCGAGATAGGGTATGTTTTAAATCCCGCGTATTGGGGTCATGGTATTGCCGCGGAAGCGGTAAAGCGTGTTATGTCATTCGGATTCGGCGAGCTTCGCCTGAACAGGATATACGCGAGAATAATGGACGGCAATAATCAGAGCGAAAGAGTCGCAGAAAAATGCGGAATGCGCCATGAGGGGACACTTGTGTCTTCTTTACTTGTAAAAGGTGAATTTAAAACGATAAAAATATACGCTATACTCCGCGATGAATTTTACTCGCTTTTCCCGAAAGAATGAAATATTCGTTGAGAAGTTTTTGCGGATTTTTAAGGTGCTTTTTACAAAAAGCACCTTAAAGCAAGGTCCCCTCACGCAGTTCCAACATACTTTGACAAATTAAAAAGCACGGCATTGCCGTGCTTTTTGTGTGCGTTATCAGTTGGGGCGTCTGCCCCAAACCCCGACACAAAGGACTTTTCGTGAAAAGTCCTTT
>UQXK01000035.1 GCA_900544985.1 uncultured Eubacteriales bacterium | reverse complement strand
CTCTTATGAGTCCCCAGCCATGTTCAAACTGAACACGCGCGCCGTTTACATCGCAAACTTTGTTGGGGTATTCTTTTTTGAATTTTTCGGTGATTTCGTCAACTATACCGTATTTCTTTTCGTCGGGGCAGAAAGCCTTTATTTCGGGAGAAGTTATATACTTGGGGAATGTGTCGATTATTTCGGAAACCGTGTTTTCGGAGTAGGAGAGGAATTCGAGGAGCTTTGCCGCAACGAATGTGGCGTCGTCAAATCCGTACCAATCTTCTCCGCCTATAAATATATGACCGCTGCGTTCTCCCGCAAGCTCTGCGTGGAGCTCGTGCATTTTTGCTTTTATGTAGGAGTGACCTGTTTTCCACATTACGGGGTGTCCGCCGTTTTGTTCTATGACGTCCGTAAGTGTTTTTGAGCATTTAACATCATAGATTACAGTGGCGCCGGGAGTTTTTTCGAGAAGCTGTTTTGCGAGAAGTGCAAGAACAGTGTCGCTCCAAACATTTTCGCCCTTTTCGTCGATAACGCCTATTCTGTCTCCGTCTCCGTCGAAAGAAAGACCGATGTCCGCGTGAACATACGGATGAAGAACCATTTTGCGGAGAAGCTCACGTCCCTTTATATCGGAGGGGTTGGGGAAGTATCTGGGGAATGTTGTGTCGGGATCTATATTGAGCTGGAATGTCATGCAGCCGAGTCTTTGGAATACTTCGTATGCGAAAAGTCCGGCTCCGCCGTTTGCCGCGTCTATAACGATTCTCGGCTTTTTCGGCCCCATGTGTATTCTTGAAACTATCGCGTCTATATACGCGTCGCGGACGTCTACCTCCGTGTATATTCCTTTTTTATCGGAATCGTTCGGAGCGTCGAGAAGAGAGTATACTTCTTTTATGTCGTCCGGTTCGAGCGTTTTGGAATATCCGTTTGCGAATTTAAAACCTGACCAACCGTCGGGGTTGTGGCTTGCTGTTATCATAACAGCTCCCTCGCAGCTCAGGTGGTACTGTGCGAAATATGTTACGGGAGAGAGCGTGAGTCCCGTGAAGAATACGTCTACTCCGTTGTCTATGAGCGCCTTTGTTGCGGCTTCTGCAAAGGAGGGCGAGCAAGAGCGGCTGTCGTATCCTACGACAGAGCGGAGAATGTTTCTTCTTTTAATATATTTTGCGTATGCGCTTACGATTTTGTATACGTTGTCGGGGCAGAGCTCCTCTTCGTTTACTCTGCCGCGGATATCGTATTCGCGGAACATACTGCGGAAAGCGAGAGAGTATTTGTTGTCGGTGATCATTTTGATTGCCTTTCTGTTTATGGGAAATTAAATAATTTTAACTGATTTCAGTTTTCGTCCCAGTTGTGCCATACGTTTACGATGTCGTCGTTTTCTTCGAGATTTTCTATAAGAAGGTTCATCATCTTCTTGTCGTCTTCGCTTTCGAGAGAAACGTATGTTGAGGGAACTTTTGCTACTTCTGCGGATTCGAATTTGTAGCCTTTCTTTTCGAGATCTTCGCATACTGCGGAAAGGTCATCGGGTTCTGTGTAGATTTCGTAGTATCCCTCTTCTTCCGCAAAATCTGCGGCGCCGCATTCGAGCGCGTCTTCCATGAGCTTGTCGCCGTCTACGACTTTATCGCCGTATTCGTCGTTCTCTGAAATGATAATTACGCCTTTCTGGGAGAACAGGAATCCGACACAGCCGGTCTGACCGAGGTTTCCGCCGAATTTGTCGAAGTAATGGCGCACATCTCCTGCCGTTCTGTTCTTGTTGTCTGTTGCGGCTTCGACTATTACCGCAACGCCGGAAGGACCGTATCCTTCGTATACGAGCTCTTCATATGCTACCGCGTCTGTGCCGGAGCCTTTTTTGATCGTTCTTTCGATATTATCGTTGGGAACGTTGTTCGCCTTTGCTTTTGCGATAAGATCGCGGAGCTTGGAGTTTGATTCCGGATTGGGACCGCCTTCTCTTATGGCGATCATCATTTCCTTACCTATTTTTGTGAATATTTTGGCGCGGGCTGCGTCTGTTTTTGATTTTTTTGCTTGAATGTTATGCCACTTGCTATGTCCTGACATGATAATTCTCCTTGAAAACAGATGAATTTTATTTTTATTTTACTGATTTGATTTATATCAGATTTTTTCGGGGTGCTTTACGCATATGAGTTCGAGCGCTTTGCCGAGTATGTTTTTCGTCGAGCGCGTGAGCGCGATACGAAGGGCTTTTTTGTCGGCGTCTTCGCAGGAGGATATGGCACAAGACTGATAGAAGCGGTTGAACGCTCCGCAAAGGTCGAGGATATATCTTGTTACCGTGCTCGGCTCCATCGCGTTTATCGCTTCCGAGACTTTTTCGGGGAAGAGCGAGAGCGATTTTGAAAGGTCTCTTTCGGCTTTTTCGAGAGTGAGGCTGACTTTCGGAACGGAAACGTTTGCTTCATCCGAAAGCTTATTCAACACGCTGCAAGTTCTTGCGTAAGTGTACTGCGCGTAAGGTCCTGTATTGCCGTTGAAATCGAGAGCGTCTTCCATTATAAAGTTGATATCTTTTATCCTGCTGTTGGAAAGATAGTAGAAAACTATCGCGCCGACGCCTACGGCTTCCGCAGACTCGTCTTTGTTCTGCATGTTCGGATTTTTTTCTTCCATTATCGCGCGGACTTTTTCGACTGCAACCGAGAACAGATCTCTGAGAAGTATAACGTTTCCCGTTCTTGTTGCGAGTTTTTCTCCGTTTATGCTGACTGTGCCGTAAGGAACGTGATAAAGTTTATTGTAGAAGTCGTAACCCATAAGCTCCACGACCTTGAACCATTGCGCAAAATGGAGTGACTGTCCCGCAGAGGTGACATAAATGCATTTGTCGAAATGATACGTGCGGTCGCGGTATACGGCGGCTGCTATATCGCGCGTGGGATACAGCGTCGAACCGTCGCTTTTGAGTATAAGGCAAGGGGGCATATTGTATTCCGAAAGATCGACGATGGAAGCGCCCGAATCTATTTTCAATAAGTTCTTGGCTTTAAGCATTTCGACCTGTTCGGGCATCTTGTCGGTATAGAAGCTTTCTCCGTTGTAGCTGTCGAAAGTTATGCCGAGCTGCTTGTATGTTTTTTCATATTCGGCAAGGCTTATTTCCTTGAACCATTTCCAGAGAGCGATATTTTCTTCGTCGCCGTGTTCGAGCTTTGAAAATTCTTCTCTTGCTTTATCGTTGAGAGTTTCGTCCTTCTCCGCTTCGGCGTGGAATTTTACGTAAAGCTCCACAAGCTTGTCTATGCCGCCGTTTTCTATATCTTCTTTTTTTCCCCACAGGCGGTATGCCGTTATGAGCTTTCCGAACTGCGTTCCCCAGTCGCCGAGGTAGTTTATTCCGACACATTCATATCCTTGATATTGGTGTAGAAGTTTTAATGAATGACCTATGACCGTTGTTCCGAGGTGACCTATATGAAAAGGCTTGGCAATATTAGGGGAAGAGTAATCGAGAACGACGGTTTTTCCTTTTCCTTCGTCGGACGCGCCGTAGTCCGCCCCCTTTTTTTCTATATCGCTTATTACCGTGTCTTTATAAAAATCATCGGAGGCGAAAAAGTTTACATATCCGCCTATCTTCTGCGCCTTTGATGTTCCGGAAGGAAGCGCTTGCTCAATGAAAGAGTAGAGCTTTTCCGCTATAACAGGGGGAGCCATGCGCATTGTTTTTGAAAGTTTAAAGCAGGGAAATGCAATGTCTCCCATACTGTCGTCGGGAGGGTATTCCAACATATCATATATATCTTTTTCCGAAAGAGAAGCGGAAGGGCATAGTTCCGACAAAGCTTTTTCTATCGAAAGCGCTATGTTTTGCTTTAATTGCGTCATGATTTCCTCCGAATTGTGTTCTGTACGATGTTTTAATTTATATAAAATTTCTTACACGATAATATATTATACTACATTATTTTTATATGTGCAAGTTAAAAATAGCGGAATTTACAAAAAATAAGAGGATGTTTTTATCAAAAAATGTTTTTTGACTGTAAAAAGTACACAATAAGACGATGAAAAATTGGTCAAAGTGAATAAATATTAAAGTTTATAAAAATAAGGTTTGATTTATAGGGGTGAGAAGTGATATAATTATAAAGACAAATAATCGAGATACGGAAAAGATGAAAATCCCACCGTTAAACGGTATTGGCAAAAACTTGGAGGGTTCATAAAATGAAGAAAATATTATCCTTCGCTTTGGCTCTTGCAATGTGCATACTTTGCTTTGCAGGCTGTACCAAAATAGAAGATGATGATCCTAACGGAAGCGGCGCTGTTATAGACATATATCTCGGAACGAAGGTCTACGACCTCGATCCGGCTATTGCATATACGGACGAAAATACGTCGAAAATCCTCAGTCTTATTTTCGAAGGACTTATGAAGATCGATGAGAACGGAAAGCTTTCCAATGCTCTTATGGATAAGTACGAGATCATCACCGACGAAAAAACCGGTGAAAAGAGCATGAAGCTCAGCATCAATACAACGTATTGGAGCGACGGTTCTCTTGTTCAGACAAACGATATAATATACGCATGGAAGCGTATACTCGATCCTGCTTTCGAGTGTGAGGCGGCATCTCTTCTTATGGGAGTAAAGGGCGCACACGCACGTAAAATGGGTGAGATAGGCGAAGACGATATAGGTGTATATTCGCTTTCCAAAGACGAAATGGTCGTCGAGTTTGAAGAAGGCGCAGACATAGACGAATTTTTATACAACCTTGCAAGTCTTGCCCTTGTTCCCGTTCGTGAAACAAAGCTTAAATCCTACCCCGACACATGGTCTAAGAAGAGCAGCGACCTTTCCACAAACGGACCTTTCAGAGTAAGACGTTTCAGCGGCGAGGCAGGCGAAAACATCGTTCTCGAAAGATCGAAATATTACTATATCTCACAGATAGCCAATAATGAAGATATAGACAAGTACGTAACGCCTTATCAGATCATTATCCATTACGATACTCCTCTGGACAGAGCGGTCGTATACGATGAAAAAGCTACAACGGATATAATCTCGATGCTTTCTTCGCGTGACCTCTTTTACGCTTCGAACCTCACATCTCCCGTACTCTCTAACTTTAAATCTTCAAGTGTAAAATATAACGATCTTGCATCTACATATTCTTATTATTTCAATACAAACAGCGCGATAGGCTCAAACGCATCTGTACGTTACGCGCTTTCCATTGCGCTTGACAGAAACGCTATTGCAGAGGCTGTCGGCGGCGGTGCCGATGCGGCTACCGGTCTTATTCCCGGTATGATATTCAATACGAAAAAGGGAACATCGTTCCGCAAAAAAGGCGGAGACATACTTTCTTCCTCGGCAAAGATAGACGAAGCTAAGAATATCCTCGCAGAAGCGGGAATAGATCCTTCTACTTATGAAGAAATCTATCTTTATTATATATCCGATTCCGTAAACGACAGTTATCAGTCTGCTGAATGGGGATATATGAGCAAGGAAAAAACGGTTGCTTCTTATGCTAAAAAAGCTTGGGAAGAGCTCGGTTTCAAGGTCGTAATGAAAGGCGTTCCCGCCGATGTATATGCGGAAGTTTACAAGTCCGGCGACTATGATGTTATAGGTCTTGATTATCAGATGATGTCTGCTTATCCTATATACAACCTTGCTCCGTTTGCAAAAGCTTACAGCGGAAGAGTATCGGAAGAAGACACCGATTCGAGCGTTATATACAACGCGCTTCCTCATGTAACAGGTTACTATAACGAAGCATATGACGCGCTTATAGCGGAAGCTTTCGGTATTACCGATCAGAAAGAAAAAGCAGCCAAACTTCATGAAGCAGAAGAATTGCTTATAAAAGACGCTCCCGTTGTTCCCGTTATCTTTAACTCCGATGCTTATGTAACAAGCGGTCTTTCCGAAATCTCAACGAATTTCTGGGGAGTTAATATGTTTACAAAAGCTTATTTGAACAACTATGTTGATTATCTTTTAGGCACAAATACGACTTCCGAAACGGAAGAACCTGCACAATAATAAAAAACGATGAAAAGCGGACGTTACGGCGTCCGCTTTTTTGCGTGCATTATCAGTTGGGGCGTCTGCCCCCAACCCCTGACACAAAGGACTTTTCCCGAAAAGTCCTTTGGAAACTCAAAAGCTTCGATCAAAATGAAGTGGTATAGTCGGTGGGAAAGTTTTGCGGATTTTTAAGGTGCTTTTAGGGGGAGCACCTTAAAGCAAGGTTTGGAACGGCAGTTCCAACTGTTGACGAAAAAATAAAAAACACGGCGCCGCCGTGTTTTTTTGTGCATTATCAGTTGGGGCTGTCTGCCCCAAACCCCGACACAAGAAACTTTTCGAGAAAAGTTTCTTTGAACTTCAAAAGCTTCACCAAAATAAAATGGTGTGTTGGATGGGAAGTTCTTTGGCACACCTTTCTCCGAAAGAAAGGTGTGTTCTTTTGTCGTTTTTTCTGATTTTGCATATCATGATAACGGAGAAACTTTTTCCGATTAAAATTACAGAGAGGAGATGTCTGAAACGTCGAACGAAAAGATTTTATTTGTCGGCGGAGATATCCGTATGATATATGCCGCGGAACACTTTCTGCATGAGGGAAAACGTGTTTTTGTATACGGATTTGAGAAAGCGGAGAAAAGACCGGACGGAATCATTTTTTCCGATGATATAGATTTTGTTTTGGAGGAAGCCGATAAAATTATTTTTCCCGTTCCCATGAGCAGGGATAAAGAAAGCGTTGTCGCTCCGTTTTCGGAAAATAAGATATATGCGGAAGATGTTCTTTCAAAAATTTCCGAGAAAACCAAAATTTACGGCGGAATGGTCGGAACCGGCATATATAAAAGAGAAATATACGATTACGCCGCAAGAGACGATTTTGCAATAAGAAACGCCGTGCCGACGGCGGAAGCCGCAATGATGCTTGCAATAAAAGAAACGTCTATGACAATATTTAAAATGAGGGTGGCGGTCATTGGCTTTGGCCGTGTGGGACGTGTGCTTTCAAAATCTCTCGTCTCTCTCGGCGCCGATGTTTCTGTCTTTGCGGGCAGAGCCGAATCAAAAGCTATCGGCGATACTTACTTTTGTGAAACATTTGACTTTGCGGATTTTAAAAATAATGCCAATAAATTTGACTGCGTTTTCAATACTGTTCCGCATACCGTGCTTTTCGGCGATTCCCTTGCCGCTTTGAAACCCGATACTCCCATTATAGAACTTGCTTCTTCTCCCGGCGGAATAGACAGAGAGGCGGCAAAGAGCATAGGGATAAATATTGTAGACGCGCCGTCTCTTCCCGGAAGAGTGACTCCGAAAACCGCAGGAATGATAATATATAAAACACTTTCCGAGATGTCATAAGGAGAAAAAATATGATAGGATATGCTTTTTGCGGGTCATTTTGCACTGTTTCAAGATCGATTGACGTTCTCGATTCTCTTTTGAGCGAAGGAATAGAAATACAGCCGATACTCAGCGAAAACGTTTACAATACGGATACTCGCTTCGGAAAGGCATCTGATATAAGAAAACGAATAGAGAGTATGTGCGCGCGTCCTGTTATCCATACAATAACGGAAGCCGAGCCGATAGGTCCGAAAGAGATGTTTGATATGCTTGTGATTGCCCCCTGTACGGGAAATACACTTGCAAAGATAGCCTCCGGAATTACGGATACTTCCGTGACAATGGCGGCAAAATCTCATCTTCGCACTGGTAGACCGCTTGTTATAGCGCTTGCTACAAACGACGCGATATCGTCGAATCTTCAAAACATAGCAAAACTCGTTTCAAAAAAGAATATATATTTTGTACCGCTCTATCAGGACGATACCGAAAAAAAGCCGAACTCTCTTGTTTGCGATTTCGGTGAACTGAAAAATACGATGGAAGCGGCTTACGAGGAAAGGCAAATACAACCGATATTTAAAAGCAAATGAGACATATATAAAAAAGCACGGCAACGCCGTGCTTTTTGTGTGCATTATCAGTTGGGGCTGTCCGCCGTGGGACCCCGACCAAAGGACTTTTCGTGAAAAGTCCTTTGGAAACTCAAAAGCTTTTGCAAAAATAAAGTGGTGTAGTCGGTGCGAAGTTCTTTTGCTTACTTTTCTCCGAAAGAAAAGTAAGAGAAGGAGGTTTGGAACGCAGTTCCAACACATTATGACAATATAAAAAACGCGGTGTAAACCGCGTTTTTTTGTGTGCATTATCAGTTGGGGCATCTGCCCCAAACCCCGGACACAAGAAACTTTTCGAGAAAAGTTTCTTGGAACTTCAAAAGCTTTGCAAAAATAAAGTGGGCGTATTTGGTGCAAAGTTCTTGGGCTTACCTTTCTTTGAAAGAAAAGCAAGCCATATCGAGTATTTTTATAAATTCGTCGCATTCCGAAAAAGTATTGAATGCGGAAAAACTTATTCTTACGGCATCTCCGCCGGTTTTAAGAGCTTCGTGTGCAAGCGGGGAACAGTGAAGTCCCGCGCGCGTGCATACTCCAGACTTTGAAAGCTTTCCAGCAAGTTCCGATCCTGTAAGATCTGTCGCATTGAAAAGAAGCGTGCTCATATCTTCCGCGTCGGGCATATATATTTTTATATTTTTTCTTTCCGAAAGTTTTTCTTTTATTCTTGCCGAAAGGGCGGCTTCGTGAGCGCGTATTTTTGATATGCTTTTGTTTTTTACGAATTTTACTCCGTTTGAAAGTCCGACGATGTTCGGCACTGCAAGCGTTCCCGCTTCGAACGATTCGGGGGCGGAACTTCCCATAGATGTTTTTTTTGAATCCACGCCGTTTCCGCCGTAAGAGAACGGGCGCAATCTTTCGAAATCGAAATCGTCGGAAAATAAGCAAAATCCGCTGCCCTGCGGTCCGTAAAGTCCTTTGTGTCCTGGGGCGCAAAGCACGGAATATCCGTCGGTCATATTTATATCGTACAGTCCCGCACTTTGGGATATATCGACAATGTGTGTGATACCTTTATTTTTACACAATTCGGAGATTTTTTCTATGGGGAGTTTTTTTGGACAGATATTGGAAATATGTGTTGTTATTATTATCCTGGTGTTTTTTCTTATCGATTTTTCTATATTTGAAAGCGTTATGTCATCGCTTCCGAGGGCGTCAAAAATATCATAGCTGACAACACCGCGCCGTGAAAGCTCGGCGACGGGGCGCAGCACGCTGTTGTGTTCAAGATTTGAAATCAGTATATGGTCGCCGGGCCTTGCAATTCCGAATATCGCAATATTAAGTGCGTGAGTTGCGTTTTGCGTAAATATTATATTTTCCGGCTTTGTCGAACCGAAAAACGATGAAATTTCGCATCTCGCATCGTATACTGCTTCTGCCGCTGCAAGGGAGAGCTTGTGTGCGCTTCTTCCGGGATTTCCGCAGTAGTTTTTCAAGCAGTCCGAAACGGATCTTATAACTTCCGCGGGTTTCGGAAAAGTGGTCGCGGCGTTGTCAAAATATATCATTTGAAAATACCTTTCGCTATGATTTTATTATATCTGAATAGCTTATGCGGGCTTCGCCGAGCACTGATAATGCGTAAGGCAGTTCTTGCATCGTTATTTCTATACCGAATTTGCACCCGTCTTTGGAAACGGAGAGCGGACGCACTACTCTTGCCCGTATGCCGCTTTTTTCAAGCAGTCGTTTTGCTTTGATTGCGGATGTCTGCGAACCCGTAACTATTATTCTTCCTTCCATACGGGTATCCCTCAAAAGTATTTCGCGGAATATCTTCCGCATTACATTATATGTTTTATATATCCTTTTGCCACGGCAAGACCAGGGCGAAAAGTTTTTTTGTTGTTTTAAATGACAAAAAAATTGTTGTTTTTTTATAAAAAACGGATAAAAACAGATAAAAATAATACTTTTTGCGGAATGTAAAAAATATTCTTGAAAAGAAAAGATACATATAGTCTTTTTGCTTTGTCTATATAATATATTTTATATTGACAATATCGTGGAAATAATATATAATAACCTGTAACATATTATTATATGAGTTTATTACTTTTTTTGCCGCGGACTGTAATAAATATTTAAGACGGACGTGTTTTTCAAGGGTTTGCTTTTTCCTTGAAAAATCAGAGATTCTGTCTTATCAAAAGCGGCTATTTTAATTCTATTTTATTTTTAGGGAGAAAAACTATGGGAAAATATTTCGGAACGGACGGTTTTCGCGGAGAAGCGAATAAAGTTTTAAACGCAAATCACGCATATACCGTCGGAAGATTTCTCGGCTGGTATTACAGCCGCTATGAAAACGGAAATTTGGCGCACAAGGCGAAAATACTTATAGGTAAAGACACAAGACGTTCAAGCTATATGTTTGAGTATGCGATATCTGCCGGGATAATCGCATCGGGAGCTGACGCATATATAATGCACGTTACAACAACGCCGAGTGTTTCTTATATAACAAGACTCGACGATTTTTCGTGCGGTGTTATGATATCCGCTTCTCACAATCCTTTCTGCGACAACGGAATAAAGCTTGTAAATTCCGCGGGAGAGAAAATGGACGATGAGACGATCGAGAAGATAGAGGCGTATATAGACGGGGACTTTGATAAAGCAGGATGCGGAAACTGTGACATTCCTTATGCGACAGGCGAAGATATAGGAAAGGTAGTCGACTATGTTTCCGGAAGAAACAGATATATAGGATATCTTATATCCATTGCGTCAAATTCTTACAGGGGATTAAAGATCGGACTTGACTGTGCGAACGGAAGCTCATGGATGATAGCAAAATCGGTTTTTGACGCGCTCGGCGCGAAGACTTATGTTATAAATGCTTCCCCTGACGGTGTGAATATAAACCGCGGCGCGGGTTCGACACATATGGAAGGACTTCAAAAATTTGTTGTCGAAAACGGTTTGGACGTAGGATTTGCATACGACGGAGACGCGGACAGATGTCTTGCGGTAGATGAACACGGAAATGTTGTATGCGGGGACGAGATACTTTATATCTTTGCAAAGAGACTCAAAAGAGAAAATGCTCTTGACGGCGGAAAAATAGTGACTACCGTTATGTCGAATATAGGATTATACAAAGCTCTTGACGAAGAGGGAATAGGTTACGAGAAAACGCAGGTCGGAGACAGATACGTCTACGAAAATATGGCGAAAAACGGATATAAGCTCGGCGGCGAGCAGTCCGGACATATCATTCTCTACAAATATGCGACGACGGGCGACGGAATCCTTACGTCCATAATGCTCACGGAGGAGATGATAGACAGCAAGCTTTCGCTTTCTAAGCTCGCTTCTCCCGTTACAATATATCCTCAGGTAACGAAAAATATCGTTGTTTCCGATAAAGACGCAGTGCTTGGCGACAGCGATATAAAAGAAAAAGTAGGGGAAATAGAAAAGATTCTCGGAAACGACGGAAGAATACTTTTGAGAAAGAGCGGAACGGAACCTGTTATAAGGGTAATGGTAGAGAGCAGCAGCGTAAAATCATGTGAAAATTACGCGAACGACGTTATCGATATAATAAGAAAAAAGAATTATTGATTTTAAATAAACGCATAAAATACAATAAGTATAACTCCCGCACCGAAATAAAAAATCATAAATTTTTTAGAACATAAAAACTTAATCACGTACGTTTTTATTGAAGTTGTTTTTTTGAAATAAGTATGATTTGCGGAGTTAAAGTATAAGTTATATATATATTTTGATAAAAGTCTTTGGCTCACCTTTCTTAGATGGAAAGGTGAGTTCTTTTTTTAAAATTACAGTGAAAAATTCCCATTCATAAAAAGCAAGACATCGTTTATAATAAGACCAGAACGAAAAACAAAAGTGTTTTGCGTTCGCCGATAAAAGCTTTAAACAAAGCATTTTAAAATTATCGGATAAATTAAAATAAAACAAATCGAAAAAGAGTGTTCGGACGATGATGGACGCAAACAGAAGAAAAGAAAGTTTGCTTTTGCTGTCGGCGGACGCAATCCGATGAATGCTGTATTTTACGATCTTCAAAATTTATGAGGAGAATTATAAATTATGTCTAACAACAAGTCTCTTGTTCCCGAAGCTAAGGAAGCTCTTAACAAGTTTAAAATGGAAGCTGCAACAGAAGTCGGCGTAAACCTCAAAGAGGGTTATAACGGCGATCTCACAGCTAAACAGGCCGGTTCCGTAGGTGGTCAGATGGTTAAAAAGATGATCCAGTCCTACGAACAGTCCATGAAATAAGGATAAGATCTTTAATAAATAAGGAAAAGCTCTCTATAACTCAGGCAGGATGTCCCCGCCTGTAATAGGCGGGACATGATTGATTCATTTATTAGGAATACAAATTCCCATATAGAGGAAAGTTTGTTTCTTCCGACCCTTGCTATGTTGAATAAAGGGCAAGACCCTTATTAAAAAGACGGAGCGGCAAAAGCCGCTCCGTTTTGCTGTTATTTTGTTTTTATAAATTTGGATCTCGGTTTTTCCGTCGGTATTATTATAACGCCGGCTTCTTTTATGTCGCCCGAAATACCGTTTGCCGACGTGATTTTTTCGACGGTGGTATTGTATCTTTTGGCTATATTCCAAAGATCATCTCCCTTGGAGGGATAATAAAGAACTATATTCGAATTGTTTTTTATTGTAATCGGACGGTCGGAATAAAGCGTGCAGGATTTGAGTATATCCGCATTTTTATCTCCCAATATCAGAAGAGAAACCGTTATTTCCGCGTCGACGTATATTTTGTTTTCTACTATCCTTGTTTGAAGGTTGTTTATATATGATTTTCCGAGGAAACTGAACAGCTCGGATATCTTTCCCATATCTGTCTCGGCTTTGTAGGGAAGCGTATAATTTTTTCCGATGTAAGCGTCTTCGCCGTTTCCGAGTATAAGACAGAGAAGGACGTTTCCGTTTACCGTTACTTTGTTTCCGTTTTTTTCTACCGATGTTATGTCGGAGGAGGCAAAAGAGGAGATTATATTCGGAAATTCTTTTTCTTCGAAAGGTGTGGATTCGTTAAAAGAAAAATTGAAAACTTTAAATGCGTCGAATGTTTCGAAATCCACTTTTTCATCTTCGTTTGAATTTTCGTAATCGAGAGAATACATATCGGTCGTGATCTCGCATATGTTTTTAAAGAATATTTTGAAATACACACTGTAATCGAAATCTATCTCCACTGTTTTTGTGTCTCCGATATCGTTTGTCTGCGGTCTGTATGATATATTTTTTATATCGACATCACATAAAAACGCGGGATTTTCAAGACCTTCCTCTGTTTCGACAGAGCCGGATATCGGTATCTCTCTTGTAAAGGATATATATTTTCTTTTTCCACCGTCGCTTTCTTCCGGTAGCGCAAGGTATATCACGTTTGCGTTTACGGTGCCCATGTAGTTTATTTTTCCGTCGGAATATTTTATGTCGGTTACTGTCGGGTCTAAAAATACGGATACTATTTCCGCTATTTGAGGCATTCCCGGTTCTGTCTCTATGTCTTCGCTTACGGGAATATTTTTTTCGTCTGCGTTTATCTGCCCCGCGAACTCTATATTATCTTTCTTGTATTGCAGATATTTTGCGCTTTCCGATGTCATCTTGCCTGCAATAGCCGGCTCTGTGCAGTTTTCCGCAAAAGCGGTGAGAGCTATTACAAGTTTCGATTTTACAGTGAGCTTTCGCGGGCTGGAAAGGCGGCAGTTTACGTTCTCGGCGATTATTTCCATATCCGTAACAGTAGGGTCTATATCCGTTTTCAGCGCGATGTTTCCTGAAAAATCATCTTTTATTTCGGCGTTTTTTATTTCTCCGTCGCTTGTTGCGTAGATTATATTGTAGATTATCGTGCCGTCGTAGTCCGCGGAATCGGAGTTTATATATTTGGACGGAGTTTCAACTCTTGCGCTCACTCTCAAAAGCTTTGTTATGTCGGGCAGATAATCGGGAAGGGTGTATTCCGTGCTTATCTCCTTTGTGTCTTTCTTATCGCAAAGCTTTTGGAGAAGGCAGCTCTTTTTTTCATCTTGATTAAACATATGATTACCTCTTTCTTTTTGAAATTTTGGCGTGGGCTTTCTTTTTATTCAATATAAAAATATGACGTTCGTACCGGATTTATGAATGATAAAGAAAACTATTTTTAAGTAAGGGAATTATGCGCCGTCAAATTTGCGGGCGGCATTTGATTTTCGCTCGGCTGTAACGCCGATGAGGACAGAACTTTACGCTGTATTCCAAATGAATTACAGCGTGTAATCCGAAATGTGCATCGCAATTTCTTTAAGCGCCGATTTTTCTATTCTCGAAACGTAAGAGCGGGATATACCGAGCTTTTCGGCGACTTCTCTTTGCGTAAGCGAATCGTTTCCGAAAAGACCGTAGCGCAGACTTATTACCTGGCGGGACCTTCTGTCGAGCCTTTCAAGTATTATTTTTTTTGCGGAGGAGGAGCGCAAAGCCCTGTCTATATCGTCCGCGATAGTGTCGTCAACGCTTATTATATCGCTGTATGTAAGAGGGTTTCCTTCTTTGTCCGTATCGATAGCTTCGTTTATCGACACCTCGAAAGACGTCTTTTTCTGGGAACGGAAATACATGAGTATTTCGTTTTGCAGGCATTTTCCTGCGTAAGTAGCAAATCTTGCGCCGTTTTCGGAATCGAAAGAATCTATCGCTTTTATCAGTCCTATCGTCCCTATCGAGATAAGGTCGTCTTGATTTTGATTTGCGGTGTAATATTTTTTGACTATGTGCGCCACGAGCCTCAAATTGTGCTCGATAAGCTTTTCGCGCGCTTTTTTGTCTCCTTCCTTCATCTTTTTAAAGCATTCCGCCTCTTCTTTCGGGGAAAGCGGCGGCGGAAACGATTGCGAATATGATACTTTCAGAAAAAGATAAAGAAAATTGTTCATTAAAAAAGAAATAAATCCCGGCATATTGCACCTTCTGTTAGATCGTTTCTAACATTATATTCCGCAAGGGTTGTTTTTTTGCTTTCCTTATTGCAGAAAATGATATTTTTATGTATAATAATATTGCTGTTTTTTTAAATGGGAGCGAAATATGGATTTTTTTAAGTATGCGATAGTCGATATCGGCGCTAACAGCGTCCGAATGAATATATATGATATAAATACATCTACGGGCGAATTTTTTACCGTTGATTCGGTCAGAAATATGATGGGGCTTGCTTCATATGTCGTAGACGGAAATATTTCCGCGGACGGAGCGGGGAAGCTCTCCGCCATAATACGTGATTATCTTGCAAGGGCAAATTCGTATCCGTGCGATAAATTTTCGGCTTTTGCGACGGCGAGCCTTCGCGGTGTTTCAAATGCCGTAAAGCTTATATCAAATATAAAAGAAAGATACGGCGTGGACATAGAGATAATAAGCGGCACGGAAGAAGCAAAGTACGATTTTGACGCCATACGCGCCCATTTCGGAAAAGATATGTATGATAACGGCGTCGTTATAGACATGGGCGGCGGCAGTACGGAGTTTATAAGATTTTCCTGCGGCAAGGCAGAAGGAATAAAAAGCCTTCCGATAGGTTGCGTAATGCTCGGGAGAAATTTTATTCCCGAGATAAAAAAATCTCTGTTCCCGAACAAGGCGGAAACAGAGAAGATAGAGGAATATATAAAAGATATAATCTCAAATATTCCCGATTTTAAAAACAAGGGCGAAAACATATATCTTATAGGCGGCACGGGGCGCGCCATGGCGAAGATAGACTCCTATATTTCCGGAAACGACGTTAAAAACACCGACGGCTATACTTTCAATGCCGCAAATTTAAAAAGTATGCGAGATTTTCTTTTCGAAGATGCGGCGGCAGGCGCTCCTACTATAAGAAAACTTATCTCGGACAGACTCACGACGGTGATTCCCGGTGTTATAGCCTATGACGTGATATTCGATTTTCTCGGAGCAAAGAATGTGACGGTATCGGCAAGCGGTGTAAGGGAAGGGTATCTTCTATCGTTTATTGAGAAAAACTTTTCTCGAAAAGTTCAAGAAATTTGAATTTTAATTTGTATTCGGGCTTGTCTTTTCCCGTGAGTATATCTATCTGATCTTTTGAGAATCCTGTTTTTACAAGCGTTTCCCCTGTTTTTGCACCGCCTGTGCAAAGCTCGGGATAGAGAACGCACCACCAGTTTTTACCTTTTGCTTCGCCTATCATTATACGAAGGGACATATATTCTCCCGCGGGCAGGCTGAAATCCTCGTATTCGCGCGTGGGGTAATATTCTTTTGAAAGCGTTACGGCGATACTTTTGTCTTCTCCGAGAAGATTTAAAGTTTCACGGCTGTTATCGCGTATCGCACTTATGTTTTCTCTGATTATATTTTCCGCTTCTTCTATATTTTCGGCGTCCTTTACAAGCTCTTCTATAAGAGAGAGCACACCGTCGCGGACGCGGAGCTTTACATTTTGATCATATTCGGAATCGGAATTTGCGATTACATGGAGCCTTACCGTATTGTCGTATATTTCCGCTTCATCCGAAAGCGGAAGAAAAGAACATAAAACACATATAATTAAAACAAGACACGTAAAAATCGTTAAACCCTTCATAATATATCTCTCCGTTTTTTTTGCACGCTTACGGCGTGCTTTTTTTGTTTGTGATGATATTATCGGCGGAGAAGAATGTTTTTATACGTGTTAAATGTAAAAAATGGAAAAAATTTCTAAATGGCTGTTTTTGAGTATTATCAGTTGGGGCTATCCGCCCCAAACCCCGACACAAAGGACTTTTCGGGAAAAGTCCTTTGGAAACTCAAAAGCTTCACCAAAATAAAGTGGTGTGTTTGAGGGAAGTTTTTGCGGATTTTTAAGGGGCTTTTTTCAAAAAGCCCCTTAAAGCAAGGTTTGGAACGGCAGTTCCAACATATCATGAAAAAATAAAAAGCACGGCATTGCCGTGCTTTTCGTGTGCGTTAAATGTTGGGGCTTCCGCCCCAAACCCAGACACAAAGGACTTTTCGTGAAAAGTCCTTTGGAATTTCAAAAGCTTTTGCAAAAATAAAGTGATATGTTCGGTGGGAAATTCTTTTGCCTACCTTTTCTTTCAAGAAAAGTAGGTGGCACACCTTTCTTTCAAGAAAGGTGTGTTTTCTATGTCTTTTGCGCACACGCCGGCGTCCTCGTAAATGGTTTTTCCTTTGTGGCGCGGAACGAAATTGTCATCGACTGCGATTATATCGAAGTTTCCGTAAGAGAGCATATTTTTCCTTATCATCTCGTCGGAAATGTTCATTCCCATGCCGCCTGAGCGAATTTCCTCTTCAAGGAAGATGATATGTGCTTTGTTCTGCGGCAGAAGAGCAC
>UQXK01000034.1 GCA_900544985.1 uncultured Eubacteriales bacterium | reverse complement strand
CGATTTATTTGCTTCTTCTATTCATGATTTGTTGCACTTCTCTTGACAATTCATCTTGCCTACTTTTCTTAGGGGGAAAAGTAGGTTTCAATAAAACCGTTCAATCTTGAAAGTTCCTCTTTCGCGCGAGCCTTATGCTTCGCCGCTTCAAACGAAAGCGAGTCGCGCACGTCTGCCCTGCCCGCAATAAGATTTTCCGCGGAAACAAAAAGGTCTGTCGCAGAAACCTCCGGCGGGAAGAACGCGCACTCGGAAACGCCGAGAGACGCCATAAAAGACGACATTTTTCCGTCGTCCGAAACGCCTATCATCGGGCATTTCTCCATCAAAGAAAATATGACTCCGTGAAGCCTCATGCAGACCGAAAATTCGCTTTTGCCGAGAAGACCTTTTATATCCGTATCTTTGTTTCCGACAAACAGAGAATTTTTGACACGCAAAGAAAGCCTTTCACACATTTTTTCGTCTTCGCTTTCGTGCATGGGATAAAAGACAGCGACAAAGCCGTATTTTTCATAAACATTATTGCAAAAATCAACAAGTATATCGGGCGAAAAACCTTTTATTTTTTTAGGACAAACTACAAAGTATCTGTTTTTTATATCATTTACAAAAGAAGAAGTATCGCACGGTGCCGAAAACGCAAGATCGCTCGTCTCAAAAACTTCTTTTTCCGGCAAAATCTCTCTTACAAATTTCACAGACGCCGCATCGCGCAATGATATATAATCCGAAAAACCGAGAGCATTCGAAACCTTTGCAATATTTTTTTTCTTTACAATAGGACCTATGCCATTCGCCGTAAGCGCCACGGCGCAGGCATGAGATTTTGCAAGCTTCATAACATAGGTATAATACAGAAGCGAATGCGTGCTCGTTTTATCTTGCAGGATATTTCCTCCGCCGAAAATCATTATATCAGACGCAGACAAAAGCCTTTTTACCGCGCGGTAATCAAATCTGTTTACGGAATCGACATTATATTTCAGCGCGGTATCCTCGGGCGTCGCGCTCATAACGGAGATCTTCCCTATTTCGTCGTTTTCGGAAAGAGAATTTACAAGCGATGACAACATTGCTTCGTCCCCGACATTACCGTAACCGTAATAACCGCAAACAGCTATACGTTTTTTTCTTTTAGAAAGAAGAAGTTTATATTCGTTCTCGTAAACATTCGCCATTATTTTTACAGAGTAATTTTCTTCTATAAATTTTCTGCCGTATGCACCGAAATCCACGCGTTCCTTATCTGTAAAGTTAAGGGCGCGTATAACTTCCGAAGTTATTTTTTCAACAGTGGGAAGAGCGCTGTCGCGGCAACAGAAATTTGTTCTTACAGCTTCACGTTCGATTTCTTCCGAAAAAAGTCCCAGCATACCGAAAGTTCCGGCAACAACTGTCGGCTTGCCCGTTGCAAGCGCCTCCATGGCGGAACGCGACGGACCCACAAACACATCGCAAGAAGAGACAAACTCGTCTGTTCTTGTCGTCGGTCCGGTAAGTATAACAACTTCTTTTCCCGCTTTTTTATTTACTCCTTCGGCAAGCTCCGATAAAAATTCTGCATTTTTACCCTTTCCGACTATTACGGTCTTTATGTTCGGAAATGAAGAGAGAATACGCGGCGTCGCCTCTATAAGAAGCTTCGCTGGAAGAAAGCTGTCGTCGTCAAGTCTTCCGAGATACATAAGAACGCGACTATCCGAAAGAGAATATTCCTCTCTTATTTTTTTGCCGTCGGATAGGGGAGAAAACTTTTCCGTGTCTATGCCGTTTTTAACAGACGTCATACATTCACGCGGATAATTATATTTTTTAACAAGAGAATCCGCAATATCGTCGCTGACGGAAAAAACAAAATCTCCCCAATTCGTCATGCGTTTCAGTGCGGCATTCACTTTAAAATCAAAATGCGCCGTGGTCACGAATATAAATCCGTATTTTTTTTGTAAATTTCCGCATATGAATGCGGGGATTCTCGCATGAGCGTGGACTATATCGAATCTTTCGCGTTCAATAAGCGCGGAAAGTATCTTCTTCGATTTCATAATATCGAAAAAAGAGCGTGAAGAGAGCGGCGCATATACATGAAAAACTCCGCTTTTGGTCAGCTCTTCCTCATAAACCCCGCCGGAAGAAGCAACATAAACCGTATGCCCGCGGCGAGAAAGCTCTCGCGAAAGCTCCAAAACGTGCGTTTCGGCACCTCCGTAGCCCATGGACATTGTCGCCATAAGAATTTTCATATGTTCCTCCTTCTTTATATTTTATAACCGTTGTTATGTACAGTAAAACGAAAAAGATTTTAATCCCCGCTCATTAAACAAAAAAATACCGCAAAAAACAAACTGTTTTCCCGCCAAACGAATTTTACCCCGATGATAAAAAAACACACAGACAAGCAAAAGCAAGCCTACGAATATTAAAAATGTATCGGCACAATTTATCTGTTTAACAAAAATCCGCCGTTGTTATACCGAAAGTATTTCCAACGGCGGAAAATTTTATGCTTTTACCGCTTTTTTATTTTGCAGTTTTGAGTTTTACGGCAGCGCGCGCCTTATCGGCAATATTTTCCGCTGTAAGACCGTATTCGTTAAGAAGTTCCGGAACTTTTCCGCTCATACCGAATCTGTCCTCTACGCCTACGCGGAGTACGGGAACGGGAGCATTTTCCGAAAGAGTCTCGCATACAGCACCGCCGAGTCCGCCGATAACGCTGTGCTCTTCCGCAGTTACAACAGCGCCTGTTTTCTTAGCGGAAGCGACGACCATATCTTTGTCAAGAGGTTTTATAGTGTGGATATTTATAACTTCCGCGTCTATTCCCTCTGCGGCAAGCGTATTTGCGGCTTCAAGAGCGAGATGGACCATAAGTCCCGTCGCGATTATCGTGACGTCTTTGCCGTCTTTGAGCTTCACGCCTTTGCCGAGCTCGAATTTATAATTTTCGTCATAGAGATACGGAACGGCATAACGTCCGAAACGGAGATAAAACGGTCCTTTTGTATTTATAGCCGCTTCTACTGCCGCAGCAGCCTCGATTCCGTCCGCGGGATTCACTATCGTCATGCCGGGGATCGTGCGCATAAGCGCGATATCCTCGTTGCACTGGTGCGTCGCGCCGTCTTCTCCAACGGATATTCCGGCATGAGTTGCGCCGATCTTAACATTCAAATGCGGGTATCCTACGGAGTTTCTTATCTGTTCGAAAGCGCGTCCTGCCGCGAACATAGCGAAGCTCGAAGCAAATACGGTTTTGCCGGAAGCGGCAAGACCTGCCGCAACGCCTACCATGTCCGCTTCTGCGATACCGCAGTCAAAAAATCTTTCGGGATATTTTTTCTTGAAAACTCCCGTTTTTGTCGCCGCCGCAAGGTCTGCGTCGAGTACGACAAAATCCGTGTATTTTTCTCCCAAAGAAGCGAGCGCGTTGCCGTACGCTTCTCTTGTAGCTATTTTATCTGCCATTTAGAATCACACTCCTTTATAGTTCAGACGCTTGCTTTAAGCTCTGCTATCGCCTGTTCGTACTGCTCTTTATTCGGAGCGGAGCCGTGCCAGCCGACCTGATTTTCCATAAACGAAACGCCTTTGCCCTTCACGCAGTTTGCGATGATTGCAGTGGGTTTTCCTTTTACCGTCTTCGCCTTTTCGAGAGCGTCCGCTATCTCTTCGAAATTGTGTCCGTCGATAGTGTATACATTCCAGCCGAATGCGAGGAACTTTTCATCAAGAGGCGTGGGATTCATAACTTCCGTAACCTTGCCGTCTATTTGAAGTCCGTTATTATCGACTATTGCGCAAAGATTGTCGAGCTTATAATGAGCACCGAACATAGCGGCTTCCCATATCTGTCCCTCTTCGCTTTCGCCGTCGCCGAGTATCGCATAAACGCGGTAATCTTTCTTGTCTATCTTTCCCGCAAGAGCGATACCGTTTGCGGCGGAAAAGCCCTGACCGAGAGAACCTGTCGACATATCTATTCCCGGTATATGCTTCATATCGGGATGACCTTGAAGAATGCTTCCGAATTTGCGGAGAGTAGAAAGAAGGGATTTGTCAAAATACCCTTTTTCCGCAAGCGCCGCATAGAGAGCGGGAGCTGTGTGCCCTTTGGAGAGCACGAGTCTGTCACGATCGGGATCCGCCGGATTTTCGGGATTCACGTTCATCTCCGAAAAATAGAGATAAGAGAGTATGTCTGCGATGGCAAGGGAGCCGCCCGGGTGACCGGACGATGCGCTGTATATGCCTTCGAGAGCGCCGAGTCTTATATTTAATGCTTTTTCTTTAAGCATTTCGAGTTTTGCCTTTTCCAAGAATTATCCACCTCCGTGTTTTTTGTTTATAAAAACCATTCCCAAAAAGAACTTTTTATATGATTATACATTTTTATCTGCCGGATGTCAACAAAAAAGCTCAACAAATAGGAGTAAAGCCGAGAAAACCCGTCAAAACACTTGACAGGAAGATTCTACATATGATATTATATATCCGATAAATGCATTGATGAAGAGAAGTAACTCAAAAGAGTATACAAAGCGAGCGGAAGACGGTGAAAGTTCCGCTATGGCGTTTGAGCGAATAACACTTCGGAGCAGCAAGCTGAAAATATAAAGTAGGCAAGACGTTTGAGGCGCGTTAAGCTTCAAGGCTTTGTTTGAAGCACTAAAAGTGACCGGAGAAAAATTTTACGGTAAATTGGGTGGCACCGCGGATCGCAGCATTCGTCCCGAAATAAGGGAATTTTATGCTGCAAAATATCCGAAGGTGCTTTTTTGTTTTTATTTCGAGAAAAAACGACATTTCAACCGCTTATGCGTGCTTATCATTGCCGTTATCTTCATAACGTTACGAAAAATGCAATATATACCTATAAAATTCTCACAATAATATAAAAAGCGGATTCGGATATCAATATAAAATCACAAAAGGAAGGTGTTTTTATGAAAAGAACAACCGTAAAAGAAATTTTTTCTTCCCCCGAAGAATTTTCGGGAAAGACCCTGACCGTAGCAGGTTGGGCAAGAACGATCCGTGCAAGCAACGCTTTCGGATTTATCGAACTCAACGACGGAAGCACATTTTCGCGCTTGCAAATAGTAATAGAAGCGGATAAAATAAGCAATTATGCCGAGATAGCAAAACAGAATGTAGGCGCGGCGCTCATAGTAAAGGGTATACTTGTACTCACTCCCGATGCGCCTCAGCCTTTTGAAATAAAAGCCGAAGAAGTAGCGGTAGAGGGCACCTCCACTCCCGATTATCCTCTGCAAAAGAAAAAGACTTCCCTCGAATTTCTGCGCACGATACCGCATCTTCGCCCCAGAGCAAACATTTATACGGCGGTATTCCGCGTACGCTCGGAAGCCGCATTTGCCATTCACAAATTTTTCAACGAACGCGGATTTCTTTATGCGCACACGCCGCTTATAACGGTAAGCGACTGCGAAGGCGCGGGAGAGATGTTCAGAGTAACGAACCTCGATATGGATAATCCTCCCAAAACGGAAGACGGCAAGGTCGATTTTTCGAAGGATTTCTTCGGCAAAGCGGCAAGCCTCACCGTTTCCGGTCAGCTCAACGCGGAGTGCTTCGCGCAGGCGTTCGCAAACGTATATACGTTCGGACCGACATTCAGAGCGGAACGTTCCTACACGCCCCGTCACGCGGCGGAATTCTGGATGATAGAGCCGGAAATCGCGTTTTCCGACCTTGAAGACGACATGGAGCTCGCAGAGGCAATGACAAAATCCGTCATCTCCCACGTGCTGAAAACGTGCGCGGCAGAGCTTGCATTCTTCAACAAATTCGTAGACAACACCGTTCTCGAAAGACTCAACAACATCGTAAGCAACGATTTTGCAAGAGTAAGCTACACAGACGCGGTAAAACTTCTCGAAGAGAGCGGAGAAAAATTCGAATTCAAACCGTTCTGGGGCTGCGATCTCCAAACGGAGCACGAAAGATACCTCTGCGAAAAGGTTTTCAAAAAACCCGTATTCGTCATAAACTATCCCAGAGAGATAAAGGCGTTCTATATGCGCCGCAACGACGACGGCAAAACAGTCGCCGCAATGGATATGCTCGTTCCCGGCGTAGGAGAGCTTATCGGCGGTTCACAACGTGAAGAAAGACTCGATCTTCTCGAAAAAGCCTACAAGGATTTCGGGCTCAATCCCGAAGATTACTGGTGGTACACCGAACTTAGAAAATACGGCGGCACGCACCATGCGGGCTTCGGACTCGGATTCGAAAGACTTATCATGTATATAACGGGAGTTTCCAACATACGCGACGTCGAACTCTTCCCCAGAACAACAGGAAACGCCGACATTTAACACACCTTTCTTTCGGAGAAAGGTGTGCCAAAGAACTTTGCACAAAAAAGTTTACTACCCCTTGAAAGCTTTTCAGGAAATTTTCCCTTTTCAAAAGAAAGGTAAAATCACGCCTTCTTTCGGAGAAAGGTGTACCAAAGAACTTTGCAAAAAAGCTTTCTGCCCCTTGAAAGCTTTTCAGGAAATCTTCCCTTTTCAAAAGAAAGGTAAAATCACGCCTTCTTTCGGAGAAAGGTGTGCCAAAGAACTTTGCACAAAAAGCTTTTCAGGAATTTTTCTCTTTTCAAAAGAGAGGTGTGCCAAAGAACCCTACCTTTCCCCCGAAGAAAAGCAGACCAAAGAACTTTGCGCAAAACACACCGATTTATTTTCAGCAAAGCTTTTGAAGATTTTAAAGAAACTTTCCCGAAAAGTTTCTTTAATCGGGGCACCACGGCAAAATCCCCGATAATCAAGTTTATAACTAAATATATAGGAGCAGAATATGTCAAAAAAACCCTTTTCCGAATTGAGCCGCGAAGAGCTTTTAAGCGAATATAATAAACTCGTTTCGGAATATGAAAAAATCAAAGAAGAAGGGATTAAACTCGATATGTCCCGCGGCAAACCGTCTCCCGAACAGCTTGACCTTTCCGACGGAATGCTCGATATCCTCAAAAATAAAGAAGACTGCATAGATGGCACGGCAGATACAAGAAACTACGGTATCCTCTGCGGACTTCCTTCTGCGAGAAAGCTTTTTGCGGATCTATGCCACGTGGATACGGAAAATGTTTTTGTCGGCGGCGCGTCGAGCTTGCAGCTCATGTTCGATGCGGTCGCACGCGCGGAAATTTTCGGCGTAGACGAAGCTTCTCTCCCTTGGTCAAAATGTGAAAAAGTAAAATTTCTTTGTCCCGCCCCGGGATATGACAGACACTTTTCCATATGCGAAACATTCGGAATAGAGATGATTCCCGTGGAAATGACAGAGAGCGGTCCCGACATGGACACCGTAGAAAAGCTCGTTTCGGAAGACGAAACGATAAAAGGAATCTGGTGCGTACCGAAGCACTCAAACCCGACGGGCGCTGTATACAGCGACGAAACGGTAAAACGCTTCGCATCTCTTTCCCCCGCCGCAAAGGATTTTCGAATTTTCTGGGATAACGCATACATGGTCCACGATCTCAATGAAAACGCACCGGAGCTTCTCAATATTTTCTCTCTTACAAAGGGAACAAAAAACGAGAACATGGTCTATATGTTCACTTCCACCTCGAAGATCACACATGCGGGAAGCGGCATATCCGCGTTTATAACGAGCGCAGACAACATGGAATACGCAAAAAAATATATCGGTGCGCAGATAATTTCCTACGATAAAGTAAATCAGCTCCGCCATGTAAAATTCTTCAAAGATGCCGACGGCGTTCTTTCTCATATGAAAAAACACGCGGCGCTTTTAAGACCGAGATTCGAAACGGTGCTCGAAGCATTCGACAGAGAACTTTCGGGTCTCGGAATTGCGAAATGGTCACGTCCCACGGGCGGATACTTTATAAGCCTTGACGTAACAGGCGGCAGTGCAAAGCGCGTATACGAGCTTTGCCGCGACGCGGGAGTCACTCTCACAAACGTAGGTGCAACTTTCCCTTACGGTAAAGACCCGCATGATGAAAACCTCCGTATAGCGCCCTCTTACCCTTCGGTAGAGGAACTTAAAAAAGCGTCCGAAATTCTCTGCCTCTGCGTAAAAATAGCTTGTGCGGAAACATATCTCAAATAAATACATATAATGCCGAAAGGACAACAAAATGAACAGAAGTAAATATGAAAGCGCGTTCTCCGGAAGATACGCCAGCGCGGAAATGCAGTATCTTTTCTCCCAGGACATGAAATTTACAACATGGCGAGCTCTCTGGGTCTCTCTTGCAAAAGCGGAAAAAGCCCTCGGTCTTGACATAACAGAAGAGCAAATAAAAGAGCTTGAAGCTCATAAGGACGACATAAATTACGAAGTTGCAGAGGAGTATGAAAAGAAGCTCCGCCACGACGTTATGTCTCATGTTCACGCATACGGGGACCAGTGTCCGAGCGCCAAAGGAATAATCCACCTCGGAGCAACCTCTTGCTATGTAGGCGACAATACGGATATGATAATCTCCAAAAAAGCTCTCGAACTCGTTCGTGAAAAGCTCACCGCGGTACTTGCAAACCTTCGCGATTTCGCATTGAAATACAAAGCTATGCCCTGCCTTGCTTATACACATCTTCAACCCGCTCAGCTTACAACGGTAGGCAAGCGTGCAACGCTCTGGATGTATGAGCTTTATCTCGATCTTTGCGACCTCGATTTCGTTATCGATTCGCTTGCAATGCTCGGACAAAAAGGCACAACAGGTACGCAGGCAAGCTTCATGGAGCTTTTCGACGGAGACGAAGAAAAGATAAAAGAGCTTGAAAAGCGCATTGCCTCGGACTTCGGATTTTCCAAAGTCGTACCCGTTTCGGGACAGACATATACAAGAAAATTCGATTCCAGAATAATGAATGTTCTTTCGGGAATTGCACAGAGCGCGTCCAAATTTGCAAACGACATGAGACTTCTCCAATCCTTCAAGGAAATGGAAGAGCCTTTTGAAAAGAATCAGATAGGCTCCTCTGCAATGCCTTACAAGCGCAACCCGATGAGATGTGAAAGAATCTGCTCTCTTGCAAGATATATAATCGCGGATTCCACAAACCCTGCGATGACGGCGTCTACACAGTGGTTCGAGCGCACGCTTGACGACAGTGCAAACAAACGTATCGCCATGAGCGAGGCATTCCTTGCCGCAGACGCGATACTCAATATCTACATAAATGTAACGTCCGAACTTGTAGTATATCCGAAAGTAATAGAATCCCGCGTAATGGCAGAACTTCCGTTCATCGCTTCCGAAAACATCATGATGGACCTTGTACGCCGCGGCGGAGACAGACAGGATATCCATGAAAAAATACGCCTTCTCTCCATTGAAGCGGGCAAGAGAGTAAAAGAAGACGGCGAAAAGAACGATATGCTCGAACGCATATGCAAAGATCCTTCCTTCAATGTAACGCTCGATGAGCTCAAAGAACTTCTTGTTCCCTCTCGCTACACAGGCAGAAGCGAACATCAGGTAGAGGAATTTATAAAAGGTTATATAGATCCGGTACTCGGCGGAAAAAGCAAAACGACAGTCGAACTCTCGGTATAAAACAAAAACGTCTGCTCCGATATATTTGTATCGGAGCAGACAGGAATTTACCCAAAACAAGAGTCAAAAATCAAAAACGAACTTTTTTCGAAAAAAGGTTTAAAACGACCGACGGCACATGGCGATTATTAAACAGAATTGTGTTCGGTGCGTAAGCTCAAAACCGAAAATCACAACAGCTCCGCTCTGCCGGAAAGCAAAGAACAAATGCCGCGTTTCGATGAGATTTTCCATATCAATTTTCGGCTTTATATCAAACCGAAAAAAGCACGCGTAGCTCTTCTGTATAAGTGACGTCTTGATTTTAGTTATAAACCGATTTTTTATAATCAAATTCAAAAACATTGATTTTTTCGACAGGAGTCTTTTATGAAAATAGCAGTTTTAGCGGGCGGATACAGCCCGGAGCGCGAAGTTTCCCTTTCTTCGGGATCGCTTATAGCGAACGCGCTCATGGAAAGCGGTCACAGTGTGGCGCTTGCGGACGTTTATACGGGAACAGAAAAAACACCTGATGAGCTATTTAAAAAAGACGGAAATTACAAATACGACATACCCGAAAATCCGCCCGATCTTTCGGAGCTGAAAGAAAAAACGGGAATCGGAAATCGCCTTGTCGGCGACGGAATAAACGAGCTTGTAAAAGAAGCGGATATCGTCTTTCTTGCAATGCACGGCGGCATGGGAGAAAACGGACAGTTACAGGCATACCTCGATTGTCTGGGAATAAAATATACGGGCAGCGGATACGCCGCCTGTCTTACCGCAATGGACAAAAACATATCCAAAATCATATTCCGCGCGGAAAATATTCCCACGGCAGACTGGATATATACCGATACAAAAAATACCGGAAAAGATATTTTGAAACTCGGTTTTCCCTGCGTTTTAAAGCCCTGCTCATGCGGTTCGAGCGTGGGAGTATCGATGATAAACAATATATCGGAACTGCAAGGCGCGCTTATTGACGCTGAAAAATTCGATGAAAAAATAATAATCGAAAGAAAAATAGACGGAAGAGAGTTTTCAGTCGGAATTTTAAACGACAAAGCGCTTCCGCCTGTCGAAATACGTCCAAAAGGCGAAGGCTTCTACGATTTCACAAAGAAATATCAAAGCGGCTGCACAGAGGAGATCTGTCCCGCCCCGCTTTCAAAAGAACAAAATGAAAGGCTGTGTGGTTTGGCTCTGAAAGCGCATCATGCGCTGGGACTTTCGACATACAGCAGAATCGATTTTATGCTCGACAACAAAACAGGCGAATTTTTCATACTCGAAGCGAATACTCTGCCCGGTATGACACCGCTCTCGCTTCTTCCGATAGAAGCGAAAGCCGCCGGGATATCATATAAAGAATTATGTGAAACGATCGCGCTTGCCGCGAAAGATAAAAAATAAAATTTACGTACAACAAATAAAAGAGGTATAAAAGTGAAAGTTATAATCGGAATAGACGTCGGCGGAAGCACAACCAAAATAGTAGGATTTCGCGGAAGTACCGTTCTCGGAGAAACTTTTGTCCATGCGACAGACCCCATAACGTCGCTTTACGGCGCTTTCGGCAAATTTACAGTTGATCACGAAATAGAACTCAACGATATAGAAAAAGTTATCGTCACGGGCGCTGGATCGTCATTTGTAAAGGGACCGTTGTACGGACTTCCCTGCATACACGAATCGGAGTTTTCATGCGTCGGCCGCGGAGGACTTTATCTTTCCGGTCTTTCGGAAGCAGTCGTAATCAGCATGGGAACCGGAACAGCGCTTGTCCATGCAAAAAACAAGGACGGCGTATTCTCTACGAATTACCTCGGCGGAACCGGTGTGGGCGGAGGCACGCTTATAGGTCTTTCCAAAAAACTTATCGGAATGGAATCTATCGATCACATAATAGAAGCCGCCAAAACAGGCACTCTTGACAATATAGACCTCAAAATAAGAGACATATCGAAAAACAAAAGTGGAACCGTAACGCTTCCCGAAAACATGACTGCGGCAAACTTCGGAAAGATTTCCGACATCGCCACAAATGGAGATATGGCGCTCGGAATAATAAACATGGTTTTCGAAACAGCGGGCATGCTCGGAATATTTGCGGCACGCAACGCGGGAATACGCGATATCGTGCTCACCGGAAACATGACAAAGCTTCCGCAGGCAGGGGAAATATTCAAAAACCTGAACGAACTTTTCGGTGTAAACTTTATAATACCTCAAAGCGCCGCTTTCTCGACAGCATACGGCGCGGCACTTTTAAAATAAAAAAAGCACGGCAATGCCGTGCTTTTTGCGTGTAAGCGTTAAATGTTTGGGCGTCTGCCCCAAACTCCGACCAAAGGACTTTTTGTAAAAAGTCCTTTGGAATCTCAAAAACTTTGCAAAAATAAAGTGATATAGTCGGCGCGAAAGTTTTGCGGATTTTTAAGGGGATTTTTTCAAAAAGCCCCTTAAAGCAAGGTCCCATCACGGCAGTTCCAACATATAATGACGTAAAATAAAAAGCACGGCAATGCCGTGCTTTTTTGCGTGTATTATCAGTTGGGGCATCTGCCCCAAGCCCTGACACAAAGGACTTTTTGTAAAAAGTCCTTTGGAATCTCAAAAACTTTGCAAAAACAAAGTGGCGTAGTCGGTGCAAAGTTCTTTGGCACACCTTTCTCCTAAAGAAAGGTGTGTTATTTGATTTCGAGGTGTCTTGCGCTTTCCTGTTTCGCCGTCTTTTTCGGCATATTCAGCGTGAGTACGCCGTCGTTGTAAGACGCGCTTATTTCCTCCGTATTGATACCGGAAACATCAAAACTTCTTGAAAAAGAGCCGTAGGAACGTTCCATTCTTATATAATTGCCCTTGTCGTCCTTTTCGGAATTTTCGTTCTTTCTCTCGGCGGTTATCGTGAGCGTATCGTTATCGATATCGATCTTGATATTTTCTTTTTTGAATCCGGGAAGGTCCGCCTCCATTACGTATTCGTTGCCGTTGTCCTTAATATCTGTTTTAAATTCGGCAAGCTCGTTGCTGTTCCAAAAATTCTTTTCAAAATCGTCAAACATTCTGAACGGATTGTAACCTGAAAGTTCCGTATTGTTTCTTCTTGTATAAGGTGTGATTCCAAACATAATAAAAACCTCCATGTTTTATTGTTATTTTAATTTTTTATTTTTTGAAAGTCTGGCAAATAAACTTTGTATTTGCTTGTCTTTCTTTCTTGTGATTATATAATACCCTGAAAATGTAACCTAATATACATAAATTCATTAACAAAATGTAAATAGTTAGCACTTTACAATATAGAGTGCTAAAAGTCGTTCAAAAATCCCCGTAAAATATCAAGAGGTAATCTTTACCTTGTTTTCGCAGAAAAAACTTTTTATTTTGTATAAAACGCCTATTACAAAAAAATCTTTTTTATGATACAATTTATATATATAATAATTAGGAAAGGAAACATAGTATGTTTAATAAAGGAGCAACCGTTTATTATGCGACCGCCGGAGTTTGCAAAGTAAATGATATCTGCCGTTCTCCTTTTAATCAAAGTGACGAGAGAATGTATTAACCTAACGATTCTAACAACGGTACTATAATATATGCGCCTGTTGAAAACGAAACGGTTGTGCTTCGTCCGCTTATGACAAAATGTGAGGCAACAGAACTTATTTCTTCTCTTTCCGATCTTCCGTTACTCGATATTATAAACGAGAAGCAGAGACGTGACGAATACAGAAATGCAATGAAGCTCGGAACACCGAAATCTCTTGCCAGGGTTATAAAGACAGTTTATAACCGAAAGAAAAACGCAGTCAATGAAAAAAAGCGTTTTTCGGATACCGATTCGGAATTCGACAAAGCGGCGCGCCATTGTCTTTTCGGAGAACTTTCTTGCGTTCTGGATATAACGAGCGATGAAGCGGAAGAGCGTGTTTTTGCCGCTATCGAATGTTGAAAACCCGAAAATCCAAAGAAAAAACGACTTTATTATTTTGTTCGAAAAAAACAAGTTTATACCAAAGAATACCGCATTTTCGCAAAAACGAAAATGCGGTATTCTTTTTTATTAAAGTAATTTGCGATTATGAATGTATCCTGTTTTTTATACGCAAACTTGCTTCTATATGCATAATCCAATGTCTTGAAAACGGCATCTGTATCAACCCTCTGATATCTTTACCACACCAATAATCAATCAGCCAAATTGCATTTTTATCATCGCTTACAACCTTCAATGATTTTAAGTATTCTTTTCTTTCTTCTGATATTTTCCTTTTCAATTCATCATAGGATAAGCTATTGATTATCTTATCGGTGCTGTCCTTTACATCAAAAATATATGAATAAAGTTCTTTCAAATTAAGTCTTTTTGAAAAATCTGCAATCTGCTCTTTTACAAGTTCATTTCCTGTTGTAATTATAGGCGAATTGATACGTTCTTGATAGTTGCCCGAAAAAAACACCTGCTCGGTTTCACTTGCCAATGTATGTGCAACGATATCTTCGATTCGGAAAATATGCCAAATTGAATATGCAATCGTTTTACTATGATAACCGTCTGCGTTTATAAATGGAATTGCATCAAACTCTTCCCTGCTTAATTCATCTTTAAATGATATTAAGGTTTCCGTCAACTGTTTTCGCAAATCAAATAATGTATCGATACCCGCTTTATAGGTATCTCTCTTTTTAATTTGCGTTTGCATAGTTTTATTCAGTTCAGACCATGCTTTATTCATAATCAATAATATACAGCTACCGAATTTTCATAGAAAAAGAAGAAATATCCGATAAGCGCTATAACGGCAACGCCAAGCAGGACAGCGAGAAGAACTCTCCAAGGAGAAATCGGAACTTTTCCGCTGACTTTTCCCGTCTGTCCGTTTACCATAAACTGATATATCTTCCCTTTATATGTAAAGCTCGATATCCACACAGGAAGCATAAGATATTTGTATGTAACATTACTGTAAGACGTTTTTACATTCACGCTGTCAACGTGCGATGTGGAATACTGTTTTTCTATCTTGCGTTCTATTCTCGAACGGAGCTTTCTCTTTATAAACTCCTTTGCTTTGACCCACGCGGATTTGAGTCCCACCGAATAGCGTTCCGAGGCAAATCCCGCTACATATTCGGGTTTGTATGCGACGTTGTTTTCCGTATTGAACGGCTCGATTCCAGAAAGAATCTTTTCGTCGTGTTTTTCGGTGGCGCACACAAGTTCATCGTTTATAAATTCGTCATAAGAACCTGATGTACGATGCCAATCGATGACAACATGCGTCTCTTTCCCGCGGCGGACAACGCGTTCCCTGCCGTATCTTGCGGTATAGACAGAGTGAGTATCCGCGTCAAATGTCCAATAAGGAAGATATATCCCCTTCATCTTTCCGGCTTTTGCCGTTTTTTTTGCGTCTTTGGGACAGAAGAGTTTTCCTTTAAGCCATCTTATAAAGCTTTTGCCGGCGCTTTCCGCCGTCACGGAAAACGGACAAACCCCGCCGGGAGCCATGACATTGTCGTCTCCCGCCTCCATTACCTGGTTTGAACCGCAATAAGGGCATTCACCCGAAACGGCAGACGCTTCATACACCGTCTCCGCTCCACAGGATTTGCATATTACAACACGCTTTTCCGTGCCCCAATCGCAGTTTTCCACAAATTCCGCCGACAAAAGGTCAAGCTCTTCTGCGCTCTTCTTTTCCTCGTCTTTCTCTATTTCTACGATATTTCCGCAATAGGGACAGACAAGATTTCCCGTCTGCGGGTCAAAATCAAGCGTTCCCCCGCAAGACGGACATTTTTTGTCCGTCTGTTCAAGGGTGCTTTCGATTTCTGCTTCTTCTTCCGTTTCGATATTTTTATCAATATCGTTTGCCAAAATGATACCTCACTGAAATGATATTTATTTTTAAATCGGAGCAACGCGTTAAAAAAAGTTTTATCACGTTTTGACGGTTGCAATCGACACAATGACCTTTGCTCCGAAGACGTTATTGCATTATAACCGCAGCCGAACATCTACTATGTAAACCGCCTTCTCCGGCGCGGACATTTGCGGCAAGGTTATAAACTTAAATTTTTTCAATCGGCTATAATTTTGCTTGATGTAATTTACTTTATATCGTTGTCGTCGAAAACGTCGCCACATTCCGGACAGAATTTCGGAGGATTTGTAGGGTCGGCAGGTTCCCATCCGCATTTGTCGCAACGGTAAAGAGGCGCGCCGACGGGCTTTTTCTTTCCGCAGTTGTGGCAGAATTTTCCTTTATTCAAAGTTCCGCAGGAACAAGTCCAGCCCTCCTCCTTCGGTTTCGGAGAACCGCATTCGGGGCAAAAGTTCCCCGTCGCTTTGGCGCCGCAGGAGCAGACCCATATTTTTTCATTCACAGATTCGGGTTTCTTTTTGCCGCAGTTCTGGCAGAAGTTGCCCGTAACTTTTGTACCGCAGGAGCAGGTCCATGCGTTTTCGGAATTTTCCTGTCTTTGTTCTGCCGCAGCTCCCATGGCATACAGATTCTGAGCGTTCATTCCGCCCGCGCCCGCCGCCATATTCATACCCATAAAGCCCATCATGGCTCCGTTGGGATTTTTAGAAGCGTTCTGCATGGCAGCCGCCTGAGCGCCGACAAGAGTTGCCGCCGCCATCGTGGGATTTTTATACGCCGCGTTGCGTTGAAGCTCTTTTATCATTGCTTCGTCTTCTTCGGACGCCTTTACGGAGCTTATTCCTATCGAGAACACGGATATTCCGCGTATTTTGCTCCACTTTTCGGAAAGAACTTCGTTTAAAGCGTTTGCCATCTCCACAGTGTGCCCCGGCAGAGCGCTGTAACGTATACCCATATCGGAAATTTTAGAAAATGCGGGTTGAAGTGCTGTCATAAGCTCTGTTTTAAGCTGTCCGTCTATTTCAGAACGGTTATATGAATCTACGACATTTCCGCAGACATTTGTATAAAAAAGTATAGGATCGGTTATTTTATATGAATACTCTCCGTGGCAACGTATTGAAATATCTACGTCAAGACCCACGTTTTTATCTACAACGCGGAACGGAACGGGATTGGGCGTTCCGTATTTGTTGCCCATTATCTCTTTTGTATTGAAATAATATACTCTCTGATCTTTCGCGGTATCTCCGCCGAAAGTGAAACGCTTGCCTATCGTTTTAAACGAATCGAGTATGCCGTTTCCGAGTCCGCCGTAAAATATGCTCGGCTCTGTCGAGGTATCGTAAAGAAATTCGCCCGCTTCCGCGCAAAGCTCCGTAACCTTTCCCTGATCTACGATTATCATACACTGACCTTCATTTACGGAAATGACGGAACCGTTCGAGATTATATTTTCTTCGCCTTTTCTGTTCGAAGAACGGCCGGAAACACGTTTTCTGCCCTTTGCCACAAGCGTGTCTGCCGAAAGAGAATCACAATAAAAATACTCTCTCCACTGATCTGCAAGAACGCCTCCCGTTGCACCGGAAATTGCTTTTATAAGTCCCATTATCTTTTCCTCCTCGATAAAAAAATTATTGCATGGTATATTACAGCTTTATTTTAATATTATTTATTATAAAAGTCAACAAAAAACGTTTTCCTTCTCCGCAATAGGGTAAATTTCGACGCCGATTTTTTTCAAACTGTCTTTTCACAAACTATTGAAAATTCACATAAATTCATATTTTCAATAAAAAATATTATTGAAATCGTCGTTTTTTAAATATATAATAAAAATATAGAGAATATATTCCGCAAGGGATAAAGAAAGGAAGAACCAATATATGCAGAAATTTGTACTAAACGAAACATCTTATCACGGCAAAGGCGCGATCTCGGCTGTTCCGGAAGAGATCATCGCAAGAGGATTTAAAAAAGCGTTCGTCGCTTCCGACCCGGATCTTGTAAAATTCGGTATTTCAGGCAAAGTAACAGAGCTTCTCGAAAAGAACGGGATAGAATATTTCCTTTATTCCGACATAAAACCGAATCCGACTATCGAAAACGTTCAAAACGGCGTAAAAGCGCTCAAAGAATGCGGAGCTGACTGTATAGTCGCAATAGGCGGCGGCTCTTCCATGGACACGGCAAAAGCGATAGGAATAATCGCCACAAACCCCGAATTTGAAGATGTAAGATCTCTTGAAGGCGTAGCTCCGACAAAAAATCCGTGCGTTCCCATAATAGCCGTTCCGACAACAGCAGGCACTGCCGCGGAAGTCACAATAAATTATGTAATAACAGATGTTGAAAGAAAGCGCAAATTTGTATGCGTTGACGTTCATGATATTCCCGTAGTAGCGGTAGTCGACCCGGATATGATGTCATCTATGCCGAAGAGCCTTACGGCGGCGACAGGCATGGACGCGCTCACGCACGCGATAGAAGGATATATAACAAAAGGCGCATGGGAAATGTCCGATATGTTCCATATAAAGGCGATAGAAATAATCGCTAAAAATCTTCGCGGCGCCGTAAACAACACCGCAGAAGGCAGAGAAGGCATGGCGCTCGGTCAATATATAGCAGGAATGGGATTTTCCAATGTCGGACTCGGTGTAGACCACTCTATGGCACACACGCTTTCCGCATATTATGATACGCCTCACGGCAAAGCCTGCGCTATACTTCTTCCGACGGTAATGGCATACAATGCCGAATACACGGGAACAAAATACCGCGATATAGCAAAGGCAATGGGCGTTGATGGCGTCGAAAATATGACACAGGACGAATACCGCAAAGCGGCTGTCGACGCCGTAAGAAAGCTTGCCGAGGATGTGGGAATCCCCACAACGTTAAAAGGAATCGTGAAAGAAGAAGACCTTGACGCACTTTCAGAGTCCGCCTATGCTGACGCATGCCGTCCCGGAAATCCGAGAGAAACAACCGTCGAAGAAATAAAAGAACTCTATAAAAGCCTTATGTAACTTACCTTTCTTGAAAGAAAGGTAAGCCAAAGAACACACCTTTCTTTCGGAGAAAGGTGTGCCAAAGAACTTCGCACCGAACA
>UQXK01000033.1 GCA_900544985.1 uncultured Eubacteriales bacterium | reverse complement strand
ATTTTCTGCGCATTCTGAAAAGGGTTTTATTTTTTCGAGAAGTATTATTCCCGTTTTTATCCCTTTTCCCGAAAGGTTTGTTGAAGCTTTCATTGCCTCGGTGACTATCGCGCCGTCGGTTATTATCACAAGATCAAGATACTCATCTTTTGAAAAATTCGAAACGGCGGATAGATTTTTCGGAATATTAGAGGAGTAAAACTCCTCTTTTATTTTTTCGTTTTCCGTGCCGCGGGGATATCTTATAGCACAGGGCGTACCGTTTTCGAGAGATTCGTGTATGGCTTTTTTCAGTCTTTCTTCCGTTATGGGTGCGTATATCGTCATGTTCGGTATTCCCGAAAGGAAAGAAACATCGAATATACCGTGGTGCGTTGCACCGTCGGAAGCATTCAGCCCGGCGCGGTCCACGCATATCGTCACGGGAAGATTTTGAAGCGCAATATCGTGTATTATGTTATCGTATGAGCGTTGCAGGAAAGTTGAGTATACGGCGGCAAACGGGCGCATTCCGTTTGCAGCAAGTCCTGCCGCGAAAGTAAGCGCGTGCTCTTCCGCAATTCCTACGTCAAAAAAGCGGTCTTTGTGTTCGTTTTTGAATCTGTTAAGTCCTGTACCGTCGCACATTGCCGCCGTTATGGCGCATATGCGTGTATCTGTTTTTGCGATATCCGATATCGTATTTCCCATTATTTCCGAAAATGAAAGCGAGGAGAGTGTTTTTTCTACGTTTTTGGGTGATATTCCGTGGTATATATCGGGAGAGCTTTCGGCAGGCGCGTATCCCTTGCCTTTTTTTGTTTTTACATGAACGAGCACGCTTTCGCCGAGCTTCCTTGCTTCCTTTAAAAGATTTTCCGTTGCGGCAAAATCGTTTCCGTCCACGGGACCGAGGTAAGTAAGCCCCATGCTTTCAAAATAATTGGAGCCGTAAAGAACATTTTTTATACATTTTTTCACAAATCGCACGGCGCGGAAAAGGGCGTTTCCTATAAGAGGAATGTGCTTCAAAAAAGCTCCGGTTGCTTTTTTTGTTTTGAAATATGAGGAGCGCATTCTGATCCTTGCCAGATTCTGCGCGAATTTGCCGATGTTTTTCGATATGGATATTTCGTTTTCGTTGAGTATTATGATAAGATTGAGATTCTTTTGGCAGTTGTTGAGCGCTTCGTGTATCATTCCGCCGGTGTATGCGCCGTCGCCGAGCACCACAACGGTGTATGCGTCGCTTCCGTTTAGTTTATCGGATATGGCAAATCCGAGTCCTGCGGAAAACGATGTGGAACTGTGTCCCGCGCCGAACGCGTCGAATTCGCTTTCGTCTCTGTTGGTAAATCCGGAAATTCCGCCGGGAGTTCTGATCGTATCGAATTTATCAAATCTTCCGGTCAGCATTTTGTGGACATAGCTCTGGTGTCCGACGTCGAATATTATATGATCTTTCGGCGCGTCGAAAACGCGGTGTATTGCCATTGTCAGCTCCACGACGCCGAGGTTAGAGGCAAGGTGCCCCCCGTTTTCCGTGACGCGCGAAATGAGCTCTTCGCGTATTTCCTCCGCGAGGCGAGGCATATCACTTTCCGATAGCTTTTTTAAGTCGTCGGGAGAGTTTATTTTGCCGAGGTATTTATATTTTTCGGTTTCATTCACCGTGAAGATCTCCTCTTTGACGATATGTCCGAATTTGTTTCACAAATCGAAATATCGCTTTTTTATTTAGACGTGTGCAATGTTTTTTTATCTCATCTCGTTATGATGAAATATATTATAATAAATATTTTATCACATAATGAAAATAAATAAAAGTATTACTTTTATAAATTTACAAATAGCGGGAATTGATAAATGCGCCGTTTTTTGATATAATGTGAAAAGATATATATTATGTTTTATACGGAGAAGAGAAATATGTATAAAGAGCTTATATTACAAGTATCAAATGGAAATGATTTTGTTAAGATAAAGTCCCCTTGTCCCGAAAAAAGAATCGACCGCGCCGAAAAGGCAGTAGGATATCCGTTCCCGAAAGAATTGAGAGAACTTCTCTCAGAGCTTGACGGAGACGGCTGGCTTCTTTGGTCGGCAAAAGAGATAATTGAAAACGTCGAACTGAATAGAGAAAGCTGGCTTCCGTTTTTCGAAGAAAATTTCAGCAAAGAAGAGTATATCGACAGAGTAGACAGATTTATCTTCTTTGCCGGAAACGGCTGCGGAGATTATTATTGCTACCGCGTAAGAAACGACGGTGTCGCCGATGAATCTGTTATCTACATCTGGGAGCATGAGATGATAGACGAAAAATGCTGTTGGAGAGCGGTGGCGTCAAATATGGCGGAATTTATCACCCGGTATTATGAAGGCGAGATCTGACGGGGTAAGACTTTTAAGGCGGGCTTTATATTGAATTTTTTTGTCCTCGCCGAACTATTCCAAGTGAAGCTTCTTTGGCGGTTGTGGCTGTCAAAACGCGGTAAAGCGTGATTTATCGCTTTTCTGCGATTTGAATATTCGGCGGTGTGCTGTTATCGGTTGCAAAAGCGGGCGCGGTTATTATTCGGCGGAGAAAGTCTTACTTTTTACTGTAAAGAATATAAAATAAAAGGCGGTATAATATGAAAAGGGTTGCAATATTCGGTTCTACCGGTTCTATCGGGGAGAGCACGCTCAACGTTATAAGGGAAAATCCCGAAAAATTTTCCGCGGTCACTCTTGTTGCGGGAAAAAACAAGGACAAGCTTATTTCCCAGATAGAGGAATTCAAACCCGAAAACGTATATATAATAAGCGATAACGACGCAAAAGAGATAAAAGCAAAATATAAAAATTTAAATGTTTTCTGCGGAGAGCGCGGCATGGAGGAAATATCGGAGCTTACCGATTTTGATATCTCTGTTTCCGCTCTTGTTGGCGTGGCAGGGCTTCTTCCGACGTATAATATGATAAAAAACGGGAAATGCGTGGCGCTTGCCAACAAAGAGGTGCTTGTGGCGGGCGGAGAACTTATTATGAGAACCGCAGAGAAAAGCGGAGCTCTGCTTCTTACCGTTGACAGCGAGCACAGCGCGATAATGCAGTGCCTTAACGGGGAAAAACAGAATAAAATAGAAAAGATACTTCTTACGGCATCAGGCGGTCCTTTTTTCGATAAAGAGATAACAGACGATATAACGCCGGAGATGGCGCTGTCTCACCCTACGTGGAGCATGGGACCGAAAGTCACGATAGATTCGTCTACAATGATGAACAAGGGATTTGAAGTCATAGAGGCAAAATGGCTTTTCGGCGTAGAGCCGTCGAAAATAGAAGTTGTCGTGCACAGAAAGAGCCTTGTCCATTCCATGGTTGAATTTTGCGACGGGACTATAATGGCGAATATAGCGCCGAAATCCATGCAGATACCGATAGCGTACGCGCTGAATTTTCCCGAAAGACTTTCAAATAATATAGAGAAGCTCGATATTTTTTCTGTATCGGAACTTAAATTCGAAAGACCCGACCCGCAAAAATTCCCGTGCCTTTCGCTTGCGTATAAGGCGAGCGGGATGGGACACAGCGCGCAGGTCGTACTCAATGCGGCGAACGAAGTTATGGTGGACGCCTTTCTTAACGGCAAGGCAAAATATACTTCTATCCCGAAGGTCATATCCGCAATGCTCGACAAATACGATATACGAAAGCTCGATTCGGTCGGCGATATTCTGGATTTCGACAGGGAAGTGAGAGCGGATACAAGGGCGTTTATAAACTTGATGTAAATGCTTCTCAAAGACGCGGGGGAGACTGTAATCTACACAGAATGTCTTCGGAGAAAAGCTCTGTTTGGCGTTTTAGAACGTCAAAATGTTATAAAGTTTGTGTTAAGCTTCTCTGCGATTTGAGGGTTTTTATATATTTATCTTTACAAAACTCCCCGTTTATATTATTATATAAATAGGAGAGAAACCTTTTTTCGACACCATATACATATCCAAAAATGTGCTCCTGACGCACACTTTTTGAAACATCATACAATTTTGTGTAATACCCCTTGACAACAAATGGTCATTATGCTATAATATAATCGTCAAAAGGGAGTAGTACATTACCGGTAAAAGGTAGTGCCCGTATATCGTCATGACAGCGATCGCTCGGTGTACGGGAATCTTTAATGATTTTACAAGACTTTTACTGCACAAACAGTAAAAGTCTTTTTTTAGTATAACGGGGTCGACTTCCGATATACTCTCTCCCCAAAAAGATAAGAAACAAAAATAATTTTATTAGGAGGATCTTTTATGCCTTATCAAATCATCATCCCGATAGCAGCCGCAGTCTTTGTTATTGTTGCTTTTGTCGCACTCGGCTATTTGAAAGCTCCGCCCGACACAGCATACATAATTTCAGGTCTCGGACGCAAACGTATACTCATAGGTAAAGCGGGTTGGCGCGTTCCGTTCTTCGAGCGTGTCGACAAACTTTCGCTTCGCGTTATGCAGGTCGACGTTAAAACATCGGAAGCAGTTCCCACAAACGAATTTATCAACGTAAGCGTTGACGGCGTCGCGAACATCAAAGTTTCTTCCGATCCCGAATATCTCAAACGCGCCGCAGAAGCTCTTCTCGGTATGCGCCAGCAGGAACTTATAAGCCTTGTTACGCAGGTTCTCGAAGGTAATATGCGTGAGATCGTCGGTTCTGTCGGTCTTAAAGAAATGGTTCAGGACCGCCAGGGCGTTGCCAAAAAGATAACCGAAAACGTCGTTCCCGATATGCAGAAGCTCGGTATAGAGGTTGTAAACTTCAATATCCAGAACTTTAAAGACGCCGCGGGCACGATAGAGAACATGGGTATAGACAACGTAGAGCAGATAAGAAAGAACGCGCAGATCGCAAAAGCGAATGCTCAAAGAGACATTGCAATCGCAACGGCAAGAGCGCAGGAGGAATCCAACGCCGTAAAAGTTCAGGCAGAGAAGAAGATTGCCGAACAGAACGCGGAACTCGCAGTACAGCAGGCTGACATGAAAGTCAAAGCCGACACCAAGAAGGCAGAGGCTGACGCTGCATATTCCATTCAGGAAGAAAATCAGAGAAAGACAATAGAGATAGCTAAGACGACAGCGGATATCGCCCGCCGTGAAAAAGAAGCAGAACTTGCGGAAAAAGACATCGCCATAAAAGAAAGACAGCTTGAAGCGAACATCAAAAAGCAAGCAGACGCTATGAAATATCAGTCTGAAAAAGAAGCGGAAGCAGAGCTTGTAAAACGTCAGCGCGAAGCAGACGCGAAAAAATACGAAGCTATGCAGGCTGCCGAAGCAAAGAAAGCAGAAGCAGAAGCTCTCAGATACGCTATGGAACAGGAAGCCGCAGGTATCCGTGCAAAGGGTCTTGCAGAAGCCGAGGCTATCGAAAAGAAGGCAGAAGCTCAGAAGAAAATGGGCGAAGCTTCCGTTCTCGAAATGTACCTCAACGCTCTTCCCGAAGTTGTCAAGAATGCCGCTGCTCCTCTTACCCGCACGGATAAGATCGTTATGTACGGCGACGGCAACTCCACAAAGGTTGTACGCGATGTAATGAACAGCGCAAACCAGATAATGGAGGGCGTTAAAGAATCCACGGGTATAGATCTTTCGGGTCTTATCGCGGGATTCGCAGGCGGAAAGGCTGCGCTCGGAACTTCTGCTAAAAAAGATGATTCCGAAAGCGAAGTAGCTCCCGAATAACACACCTTTCTTTCGGAGAAAGGTGTGCCAAAGAACTTTGCACCGAACATACCAATTTATTTGAGTGAAGTTTTTTAAGTTCAAGGGGACTTTTCAAAAGAAAAGTCCCTTTTGGGATAATTTAATATTCTTCATGAGAAAGGTAAGATAAAAGAAACGATTATATTTTGAAGAGATTTTTGCTTGTTTTCAAACCAAGAGATAGTTTTTATTTTTTATAAAAAAGTAGGTGATGCAATGCTGTTATTCATTTATATTCTTTTGATATTGATAGCACTTGTTTTTTTAATATATATTTATCTTTTGATTAAAAGAATTATTTTTATAGCAAAGATTAAATCAAAATGCGGTGAAAACATTTGTTTTAAACGCAATATCATTTCTTCTGTCCTTATCCCGAATGGCAAAACTGATATTGAATTAAGCTTTAATGGAGTGAATTTTGATATTTGTATTTTGACTACTCCTTTTCGCAGGGTGAGATATCATTTCCCGAATGAAGAAAAAATGGAAATTGTTGTTGAAAAAAGAGGAGTATTTATCCCGAACAGACATTCTGCAAATATTAAAACTTATGCGGCGTGCGTGGACCGTGTGTATAATTTGAAAAAATACAATATGAATTTTGACTTTGATGGTCCGGACGGGATATCAAAGTATGTTATTGTCAATCCGGCTCCTCGTTTTGTATCCAAGGTTTCCGGTACGCAGATAAATATTTTAATGGACGGTGATATACTGTTCAGAAATGTGCATATATGCGGAGCAAGATATTTTTTAGATAAAGTGTTAAAATAAATAGCCCTTACCTTTCCCCCTAAGAAAGGTAGACATGAGAACTTTGCTCAAAAACACCACTTCATTTTAATGGAGTTTTTGAGATTCCAAAGGACTTTTTACAAAAAGTCCTTTGGTCCGGGTTTGGGGGCGGAAGCCCCAACTGACAACGAACACAAAAAACGCGGAGAAATCCGCGTTTTTTATTTATTTAAGGAAGCGGGATTATTCTCACAGGCACGCCGTTTTCCACACATTTTGATATTGTGTACGCCGTGCCGTGGCTTTTTCCGTCCCAGAGCGCTATGACGTACTGCGCATACGAAATTATTTCGTCGTTTCTTATTATCGGCGCGCGTTTTCCGTATTTGTCATAATCCGGAAGAAAAATTTTTGTTTTTATTCCGTTGCTTTTTGCGAATTTTTCGGCGAGCGTATCTATTCCGATGGCGCCGCCGCTGACTATTTCCGTTACGTTTGCCGGGACGTTTTCGCATATTTTTTCATATGCGAATTTTTGCAGATGATTTTGTTCGATACTGCGCGATCCGATTATTGCGACACGCATAAAAACTCCTTTTTTGTAAATCTTATATATGTAAATTTTTTATGTGCAACTGTTTTTTATATGGCGAAACACAAATGTGCCATTTGTGAGATAATCACATCGTAATTTAAACTATGGCTATATCCCTTTGAAGTTTGTGCTTGTTTTTTGTACGGTAAAACACAAGCGTTCCGCTTGTGGGATTATTATATCACAAAAATTTGAAAAATCATAAAAAATAAGTCGAAAATTGGATAATAATCGATGAAATGATGAAAAATAAGTCGTACAGCGACTTGCTTCGGAAAGCGATTTGAAACAAAATCAAAAATAAAATAAATATGGCAGAGCGCAAAAAAATTGTTACACATAAATATCCCCGAGTGTCGCAAATTAAAAGCGGACGTTAAAAGAGCGTCCTTATGTCGCAGGGCGGCGGCGACATAATTTTATACCATTAGAAAAAGCCGCCGGGAAGCGAAAATATGTCAAAAACAAAAAAAGCGGCAACAATATTTTTTGCGGCGGCGTTTTTTGCTCTTGCTGTGATGGGATTTTCGAGAAGCTTTGCTTATGACGTTTCAAGCGAAGAATACACCGCTGTTTCTTATGAAAAAGGCAAGATGCTTATAGCGGCGGGCGTACCATTCGGAGTAAGACTTCATACGGACGGCGTCATAATAGTAAACCTTACGAAAGTTGTTTCGGAAAATTCTTCGGCAAGCCCGGGGTCTGATGCGGGACTTCGTAAAGGTGACGTCATAATATCCGTAAACGGAGAAAAGATAAGCAGTGCAAAATCTCTTTGCGAAGCCGTTGAAAAAAGCGGCGGTAAGGAGATGACTGTCCTTATAATGCGCTCCGGCAAAGAAAAAAATATAAATGTCAAGGCTGTCGCCGATAAAGGCGGCGTCTATAAAATAGGCGTACTTGCACGCGACAGCGCGGCGGGGATAGGCACTATGACGTTTATAGATCCGGAAACGGGAATCTTTGCGGGACTCGGGCACGGAATATGCGATCCCGAATCCGGAGAGCTTGTTCCTCTTTCGTACGGTTCGTGTGAAGACGTCGTGCTTACCGATATAATCAAAGGCAAGTGCGGCTCTCCCGGAGAGCTTCGAGGTTTCTTTTCCGGAAAAAAGACGGGGAAAATAACGGTCAACAGCTATTCCGGTATAGTGGGACTGCTTTCGGAAGTTCCCTCCGAAATAAAGGACTTTGTATTTCCCGCCTGTGGACGCGGCAAACTCCATACGGGCAAGGCGTATATATATACGACGGTTGACGGTGGGGGGCGCGCCGAATATGAGGTGAATATCTCTTCTCTTGACGAGAACGGCGGACAGAAAAATTTCACCGTTGAAATAACCGATAAAAACCTTCTTGAAAAAACGGGTGGAATAGTACAGGGAATGAGCGGAAGCCCTGTTGTTCAGGACGGATATCTTGTGGGAGCGGTCACTCATGTTATGGTGTCTGATCCTACGCGCGGATACGGTATATTGATAGAAAATATGTTATCCGAGATAACTCTTTCCGACGGAATCATGACGGCAGCATAAAAATGCACGCAAAAATCGGCAAAAAATCTTATATGTAAAAATAATATCCTCCGATATGTGGAAAATCGATGACAAATCGCAAAAAGAAATTTTTTTCCCTTTGCCGTTATCGACACGCTTCGGAGGATATATTTGTTATTATTTAGAAAACAGGGAAAAGTGTTTTTTGCCGATAAGATCCGTGCGCAAAAAGCCGGAGCACGGACTGCCGCGGAAGACACATATGCCTTTGACTTTGATTTTACAAAAAAGAAAAGGATATTAAAAAGATGACGGACGAAAAATTGAAAAAAGAAACTTTGGCTCCCTCTGTAATAAGGGGAGAAAAACGAAGACGCGACAAAAGGGAAAAGATTTTTTTGAATATAATCTATTCGATAGCGTCGGTTCTCGGCGGATTTTTGTTCGCGGGAACTAAGCTTCCGTTTGATACATATCCGCTCGGCCTTTGTCTTGTGTGCTCTTCGGAGAAATATGCATTGCAATCTTTTTCGGGCGTGCTTATATATCTTTTTGTAAACAGGAGCAATGCGTCTCTCTATCTTCCGACGGTGCTCGCCGCGATGTCGCTGGGACTCAGATATCTTTTCGCGTTCCTTATGTCGCGCAACGCGGAAAAAAAGACGGGAAGCATTCTCCCCGAAAATATTTTCTTTATAAGGGACGATATAAGCGTGCGAGTTCTGCTCTCTTCGTTTGCGTATCTTATAAGCGCGATATCGCGGATAATTTCGGGCGGAACGTTTTACGAACTTTTCGCGGGCGTTTTCGGCACGCTTGCGGCGGCGCTTTTCACATTTCTTTTCTCTTTTGCGTTCGATAAAAGATATAAGGAGCAGAGCGCGGGAGAGGCGGGAAGGGCGGCTCTTGTGTTCTGCGCCGTGATGTCTCTTTCGGGAGTGGAATTTTTTACAATATCCGTAAGCCTTGTCATGGCGTATATAATAACTCTCTATTCCGGTTATTCGGGAGAAGGATCGCGCGGGGCGGTAACCGGGCTTTTGGTGGGACTTGCCGCAGGCGGGGATTTTGCGGTGATATTTGCGTTTGCGGGACTTGCCGCGGGCGTTTTCTATGAGCTTTCGCCGCTTATATCGGGGCTTGTTTCCGTGGGAATAACCGTTTTGGGCGGAATATATACGCTCGATACGGATCATCTTGTGGATTTTTTGCCTGAAATAATAATTGCGGCTGTAATAGTGACGACGGCGGCGATATTCGATCTGCTTCCGCTGTCATATTCAAGGCGGGAGAATCGCGACGAAAAGGGAAATATACGTGAAATATTGATGAAAAAGAGAGAAGAGGAACGCGAAATAAGCACGGGGCTTCGCGCGAATATGCTCTCCTCTCTCTCTTTGGCGATAAGAAGTCTGTCCGAGAAATTCAGAAAACCGGATAAGGACAGGCTTTCGTCGATGTGCAAAGAGGTCATAAGCGGATTTTGCGCAGAATGCCCGAAAAAAGCCGAATGCAAAAAGCTCGGCGGGGAATCGGACATGGTCGTAAATATAACCGAAAAGCTTATGGCAGGCGGAAAAATAGACGATAAAAAAAGCATTTTTCTCACGGGCAGAGGGTGCGAAAAAACGGACCTTATAATCTCCGCCATAAATTCACGCGCGACAAAAATGTTTGAGGAGACGGCAAGAGCGGACAAGACGAAAATTTTCGCTTTCGATTACGAAGCGGCGGCAAAGATAATATCGGACGCAGTTGGCGGCGCTTCCGGGTATAAGATAGACAAGGCGCTTACCGAAAAGCTCTCCCGCGCGTTTGAAAAGAGCCGTATTTTTGCCGAAAACGTCGTTGTCTGCGGAGACAGAAAGAAATACATAATCGCAACGGGAAGAGAGCTTTTGAAAACCGATATAGGAGCAAAGGATATAAAAAGGCTCTGCGAAAATATATGCGGAGGCGGCTTTACCGCGCCCGAATATACGATAGAATCGGGAAATGCGGCGATGACGCTCGAAAGTATGCGCGCTTTCGAGGTGGAGTACGCGGGGCGTCAGAGTGCCAAAAAAGGAGAGCGCGTCTGCGGGGACGCGATAGGCGTTACGGAATCGCGGGACGATTTTTTCTACGGTTTTATCTGCGACGGCATGGGAAGCGGGGAAGAAGCGGACCTGACAGCGGGGATCTGCAAAACTTTTCTTTTGCAGATGCTTTCTTCGGGGAACAAAAAAACAACTACTCTCGAAATGATAAATATGTTTGTCGGAAACAAGAATACGGAGTGTTTTTCCACGATAGATCTGCTTGAAATAGACCTTATGCGCGGAACGGCGTCGTTTACAAAGAGCGGAGCCGCCGCTTCGTATATAGTAAGGCACGGCGCGGTTTATAAGATAGCTTCCGGCACTATGCCGATAGGGATTCTTCCGGAGGTTTCCGCGGAGGTGACGGAAATTTCTCTTTGTGACGGAGACGTGATAGTGATGTGTTCCGACGGAGTTTGCCACGACCCGGAGCTCGGAGAGGACGAAAATTCGATGCATATAATAGATTTTCTCGAAAACGAGCGTATGACGGATATGGGCAAACTTGCCGAAAACATAATTTCGGACGCGGCGCTCTATAACAAGCGCACGGACGATATGAGCGTGGGCGTTTTCCGCATAAAAAAATCGGGAGCGGCGGCGATAGTTCCCGACGGCGGCGATATGGAGATGAACAAATACGCGGGATGATGTTTTATATTGATTTTTTTATCTTTTTTTGGTAAAATATATTTGTATGCGTGAACGCATGAAAAACATCGGATTTTGCTTTCCCGAAAAATAAATCTTACTGTTTTTCACGTCCGTAAAATTCGAGGTGGCTTTTTTATATCTTAGCACGCATATTTTCGAAGAATTTTACAAAGAAGAAGGTATATATTATGAAAAAGAAGCTTGTATCGAGGATTTTTCTCGGTGTTCTCATCCTTGCGCTCGGAACGATTCTCTGCGGAAACGCCATGGGAATATGGGACGTGGACGTATTTTTCCCAGGCTGGTGGACTCTGTTTATAATAATCCCGTGCCTGTACTTTATAGTGGTGGACGGTCCTGATTTCGGAAACGTGATAGGACTTATCGTCGGCGTTGTTCTCCTTTTGTCGAAAATCAGCATTTTCAAAGGATATATTTCATGGAGAATAATTCTTCCGGTAATTATAATAATTATAGGAATAAAAGTCATAGTTTCCGCTGTGGGAGATACACACAGAACATATGACGGATATAATTACAGTAAGAAATCTTCTTTCTGCGATGATAAGGTGGATTTCAGCGGACAGACCTTTACCGGCGGACCTTATAAAAACTCTTTCGGAAAGCTCGTCATAGATCTTTCTGGCGCCGTTATAGCGCAGAACGCGCCTTTCACGGTGGACTGCTCTTTCGGAGAAATAGATATAATTCTGCCCAAGGACGTCTGCTTGAATTTGAAGAGCAGAGCGGCATTCGGCGAGGTTAAAAATATGTATCCGATAAACAATCAGGGAGTTCCTCTCGACATAGAGGTAAACTGTTCCTTCGGAACGGTTAAGGTGTTCTGATATATCGTATGCAATTTGCAAAAATCCGTCCGTGAACGTCTAAACGGGCGGATTTTGTTGCAATATGTTATCATTATACTCTGTTGCAGATTGACGCTTGTCGTTATGAATACAATTTTGAACTTTAATAAGCATTGTGTGAAGATTTTTGTTTTTCCTTTTATATAATGGAAAAGGATTTTTTTGTTAAGATATTTGTAACATTTCAAATTGAGAAAATCGCTTGACTTGACCGACATATAAGTATAAAATAAGTAAAGAACAATATTTTTATGAAAGGAGTCCCCAATGAAGTTCGAGCGTAACAAAAAATATGCGACCATAGCCTTGTATGTGGGACTTCTTATTTTGTTCGGCGCTTTTGTAGTCGTGTTTTTCATAAATTATCACGATTTCGGAAGCTATGTAAAAACGGTGTTCAAGGTTTTGACGCCTATACTTTACGGTGTCGTAATAGCGTATATCCTGAATAAGATAGTAAAGATATTCGAACGCCGTATTTTTGTTTTTCTCGATAAAAAAGAGGGAAAATTAAAGTTAAAACGTTCTCTTTCCGTTATTTGCGCGTATATTGTGTTTATAGTCGTTCTCGCCCTTTTTGTATGGCTTATGGTGCCGCAGGTCGTGGCGGGACTGAACGACCTGAGCAGGAATATCACTTTTTATATAGACGCCGTTACGGGCTGGATCACAAAAATAGGCGAAACTTCGGAAACGCTTGCGGAATATGCTAAAAAGATAACGGAATATCTTAAAGATATCACGAATGTAATATATGATTTCGTAATAGATTATATTATGCCGAGAGTATCCGGATTTTTGGGAGGACTTGTCGGCGTTCTCAAAGACCTTGTGGTCGGTATAGTCCTTTCCGTTTACTTCTTACTCCAAAAAGAGAAACTTATCGCGCAGGGAAAAAGATTTTTGCGCGCTCTGCTTCCCGATAAGGGATATTCCAAATTTATACACATAGCAAAGCAGACGGACGATTCCTTCGGCGGATATATCGTAGCAACGGCGTTTGACTCGCTTCTTGTCGGAATAGAATGTTTTATAATTTTCGGTATATTCGGAATACCGTACTATCCGCTCGTCAGCCTTATTGTCGGCGTGACCAACTTTATCCCGTTCTTCGGTCCGTTCCTGGGCGCGATACCGTCCGCATTTATCATATTTATCGCGGATCCTATTTCCGTAGTATGGTTTATAATTCTCGTTGTAATAATACAGCAGATCGACGGCAACTTCATAATGCCGAAGATAGTGGGAAAACATATAGGTCTTTCCTCCGTTTGGGTCGTTATAGCGATCACCATAATGTCGGGACTTTTCGGATTTTTCGGAATGGTATTCGGCGTGCCGATCTTCTCCATGATATACGTATGGATAGACGATGCCGTTAAAAATTCTCTGAAAAAGAAATCGCTTCCGACGGAAATAATAGATTATTCCGACGAAAACGGAAAAGAGATAGAGCATGAGCGTATTGCCTCGGAAGAAGCGAAAGAAAATCGTCCTCCGCTTCATGTCAGAATAAAGAGTCTCTTTGTAAGAGAAGACAGCGAAGAGGAAGGGGAAGAGATTTCGGAAAGCTCTTCTTTGGATCTTGACGCAGAGAGCACAGAAGAAAAAAATGTCGGAGAAACCTCTGAAAACGAGGCTTTTGAAAATCCCGAAAACGAAGAAAAAAGCGATACGCAATCTTCCGGAGAATCAGAATAAAAATGACATCGCTGCCTACACCGTGGTTTAATATGTGAAAAATATCGGTATACGGCAAAAACCGTATACCGATAATTAAATAAAAAACAACAACGCATTTTTTTATATGCGCCCGTAGCTCAGTAGGATAGAGCGACCGCCTCCTAAGCGGTAGGTCGTTGGTTCGACTCCAATCGGGCGCGCCATAATGCGCTGTTTTTATTATGGCAATTTTATGGCAGATATTACAAGGAAAGGAGGAGATGATTTTGACAAAAATAAAGATATCGGACCTTTTTGAACAAGGACACACGATAGCGTGGGAGCTTTTCGACGGCGCGGAATATCCGTGGGAGATACTCGATAAAATATCTTCATTTATCGAAGAACTCGGAAGAACGCTTCCGGAAAACGAGTACACTCTCTTAAAAGAAAACGTATGGATAGCGAACGACGCAAAAGTCGCACCGACAGCGAGCATATCCGGACCGTGCATAATCGATCACGGCGCGGAGATACGCCATTGCGCGTTTATACGCGGCAGTGCTATCGTCGGTAAAAACAGCGTTGTGGGAAATTCCTGCGAGCTTAAAAACTGTGTGCTTTTCGACGGTGTTCAGGTGCCTCATTTCAATTATGTCGGAGATTCTGTTCTCGGATATAAGTCGCATATGGGCGCGGGAGCCGTTACTTCCAATGTAAAGAGCGACAAAACGCTTGTAACCGTAAAAGACGGAGACGAGAAGATACCGACCGGACGTAAAAAATTCGGCGCTGTACTCGGAGACCTCGTCGAAGTGGGCTGTAACAGCGTACTTTGTCCCGGAAGCATTATAGGAAGAGAGAGCACGGTTTACCCCACGTCTCTTGTGCGCGGCGCTGTTCCCGAAAGAAGCATTTTCAAAAAGGGCGGCGTTGTGGTTGCAAAAAAGTGAGGATTTGAAGAAAAAAGAAAGGAGTGGCGATTTTTTATCGGAACGGCTCATAACAGAACGCGTGTTTTGAGAGAATATTTTATGTTGCAGAACTTAAATGCGGAAAAATTTTAATCCCGCCGTAAGTTTATATTTATAAAAAACGCGTTTTATTGAGAAAAGGGCGGATTTGTCCTTTTAAGACAAATTTACCGCTTTTATGAAAAGTTTCGGGGATATTTAAGCGCCAGACCGCATATGCGGTTAACGAGGAGAGAGGTTTATCGAAAATTCGGCGGATGCCTCTCCGGCGATTTGTTTTCGTCGATAAGCGTTTTACAAATATTCGGGTGACCGGAAAATAAAAGGACGCAAAAAAATAAAAAACACAGATAAAACGGCGCATATTGACGTTTTAATTAAATATGCTCTGTTTGTGTTTTATACGGGGATATATTTATATATCAAAAATTAAAAAATCTGAAAGAAAGAGGTGACGTAACGGGATTTCTGACTTTTTTCAGATTTCAAAATAAGGGTGTTGACTTGTTTTGGAAATTTACCGAGGGCGGGAATGTTGAAAAATTTTCTGCTTTTTAAAATATTTTTTGTGCCATTTGCAGAAAAATGTTTTTATCGGTTACGGTTATAATTTTGCCGCAAATACGGGTTTCGTAAAAGACTTTTGTGGGGGATAAATTTCCTGAATGTCTTCGGAGCAAAGCTATTTGCGGCGGTTCAAATAATAAAAACAATTTACGGTAAAAGATCATTATCCCGATACGTAATAATATACGATGTGCGGAATAATTGGTTATACAGGTAAAAAGCTTTGTGCCGAAAAGCTTATAAAAGGGCTTTATGCGCTTGAATACAGGGGATATGATTCGGCGGGTATGGCGACGTTCGAAGAAGACGGAGTGCGCGTCGTCCGTTCAAAGGGCGGGATAGACGATTTTGTAAAAAAGACAAAGGAGAACGGAAAAACGTCCTCTGCCGTCTGCGGAATAGCGCATACGCGCTGGGCGACGCACGGAGAACCCTCCGATATAAACGCCCACCCGCACCGCGTCGGGCGTGTTACCCTTGTTCACAACGGAATAATAGAAAATTACAAAGAGCTGAAAGAGGAGCTTGCTTTAAGCGGATATTCTTTTTCGTCGGAGACGGATACAGAGGTCGCGGCGGCGATAATAGATTCGTTTTACCGCGATATCCGTTCGCCGGAGGCAGCTATATGCTCCGCTTTGAAAAAGATACGCGGTTCTTATGCGTTCGGAATACTCTTTGACGATATCGAAAACGAGATATACGGAGCCAGAAAAGATAGTCCTCTCCTGATAGGTATCGGAGACGGCGAAACATATATTTCTTCCGATATAACGGCGTTTCTTCCATATACGAAAAAATATGTAATGGTAGACGACGGGGAAATAGTACATCTGAGAGCGGACGGTTTTTCGGTCCTCGATATGACTCTTAACGCTGTGAAAAAGGATATTCTTGTATCCTCTCTCGATATAAGCAGCGCAGAAAAGGGCGGATACGACCATTTCATGCTCAAAGAGATACATGAGGAGAAAAGCGCCGTGGAAAGAACTCTCGGACCGAGAGTGAAAGACGGGCTTCCCGATTTCTCTTCCGAAATATCCGATATAGAGCGCCTTAAAAAGCTCTCTTCCGTCCATATAGTTGCGTGCGGCACAGCTATGCACGCGGGGCTTTATGCAAAATATATGATGGAAAAATTTCTTCGCATTCCCGTTTTTGTGGAAACGGCGTCTGAGTTCAGGTATTCCGATCCGATACTCGATGAAAACACGGCGGTCTTTGCCGTGTCTCAATCAGGCGAGACGGCGGATACCCTTGCGGCGATAAGACTTGCAAAGGAACGCGGCGTTTATACTCTCGGCATTGTAAACGTGCTTGCCTCCGCAATAGCAAGGGAAGCGGACGACGTCATATATACCTATGCGGGACCGGAAATTTCGGTTGCCAGCACGAAGGCGTATACTGTACAGACGTCACTTTTCGGACTTTTCACATTGTGGCTTTCTTATATTCGCGGAAAAATGTGCGAAGACGATGTGAGAAAATATACGAAGATATTTTCTTCTGAGCTTCCCGAAAAAATAGAGGAGGCTGTCTTGTGCGAGGAAAGCATAAAGCGCGCGGCTTCTGCTCTTTGCAATAACGAAAATATCTTCTTTATAGGAAGAAGCGTGGATTCGTATATCGCGACGGAAAGCGCACTTAAACTGAAAGAGATATCGTATATCCATGCGGAAAGCTATTCCGCGGGGGAACTGAAACACGGCACGATATCGCTGATAAATAACGGAACTCCCGTTATCACTCTTCTTACAAGACGCGACATTGCGGAAAAGACCATAAGCAATATGCGCGAAGTTATATCCCGCGGGGCGCGCGTATATCTCATATGCGCGAAGGGTGTTTCCGCTCCCGAAGCGGAGATCACATTCGAGCTTCCCGATGCGGACGAACTTACGCTTCCGATAATTGCGGCGACGGTGACACAGCTTTTTGCCTATCACGCAGCGGTTATGAGAAATTGCAGCGTAGATAAACCAAGAAACCTTGCAAAATCCGTTACGGTGGAGTAAAATAATAATAAGGCGGCGGAAATGCTTCCGGCGCCTTATTTATATCCCGAAAAAACCGTTCTGAATAAAGCTTGCTTTTTGTTGCGATATAAAAAGCGCGATACAGGAGCGGTGGGCAGATATGCCGCCTGTATTAAATAAATATTACATAAAAAGGAGAGATGTACGAAATGGAAAAATCCAAAGTTTATTTTACCGATTTTCGCGCGAAGCTCGGGGAAGGACTTCCGTCGAAGCTTAAAAGACTCATAAAAGCCGCCGGAATCGGGGATATCGATATGGACGGAAAATTCGTCGCCATAAAAATGCACTTCGGAGAGCTCGGAAATATAAGCTATCTTCGCCCGAACTATGCGAAAGCGGTAGCCGACACCGTAAAAGAGCTCGGCGGCAAGCCGTTTTTGACCGACTGCAACACTATGTATCCGGGAAGCCGCAAAAATGCGCTCGAACATCTTGAATGCGCGTGGGAAAACGGTTTTACGCCGCTTACGGTCGGATGTCCCGTTATAATCGGAGACGGACTCAAAGGTACGGACGACATAGAAGTTCCTGTTTGCGGCGGGGAATATGTGAAGAATGCAAAAATAGGACGTGCAATAATGGACGCGGACGTGTTTATAAGTCTTACACATTTTAAAGGTCACGAGATGACGGGATTCGGCGGAGCTATAAAAAATATAGGAATGGGTTGCGGCTCCCGCGCGGGTAAAACGGAACAGCACTCCAACGGAAAGCCGAATATAAGAGAAAACAGATGCCGCGGTTGCCGCAGATGTCTTCGCGAATGTGCCAACGGCGGACTTGTTTTCGATGAAGAAAAGAAGAAAATGACTGTCAACACCGAAAACTGCGTGGGCTGCGGCAGATGCCTCGGCGCGTGCAACTTTGACGCGATATATTTCAAAAACAATAATGCGGTGTCTCTTCTCAACTGCCGTATGGCGGAATATACGAAAGCCGTTGTAGACGGCAGACCGAATTTCCATATTTCTCTCATCGTCGATGTCTCGCCGAACTGCGACTGCCATGCGGAAAACGACGCGCCGATACTCCCGAACATAGGTATGTATGCTTCGTTTGACCCGCTTGCGCTCGATCGCGCCTGCGCGGACGCCTGCCTTGCGGCAACACCGCTTCCGAACAGCCAACTTTCCGATAATATGGCAAAAGCGGATTTCCACGATCATCACGATCATTTCAAAAATTCCCGTCCCGAATCGGAGTGGGAAACGTGCCTTGCACACGCTGCAAAGATAGGGCTTGGCTCTCTTGATTATGAGCTTGTTAAGATAAAATAAAGTGTTTTTCCGAGGGAAAGTTTTTGCGGATTTTTAAGAGGCTTTTTTCAAAAAGCCCCTTAAAGCGGAGGTCCCCTCACGGCAGTTCCAACATATTACGAAAAAATAAAAAGCACGGCATTGCCGTGCTTTT
>UQXK01000032.1 GCA_900544985.1 uncultured Eubacteriales bacterium | reverse complement strand
TTTCTCCGAAAGAAAGGTGTGTTCTTTTGCCTACTTTTCTTATAAGAAAAGTAGGCGTGGGGTTTATTTTTATCTTTGTCTTGAATTTTGCTTATATATGTTGTATACTATAAAAGTATAAATATATTCAGGAGTATTGTATGAGAATAATACTTGATGTTATGGGCGCCGATAACAGTCCCGCAGAACTTATCCGCGGTGCGGTAGCCGCAAAAAAAGAATATGAAAATATAGATATTACTCTTGTCGGAAACGAAAAAGATATATCCGACGCACTTTTTTCCGAGGGCGAAAATAAGGACGACTATGTTATCGTCGGTTGCGAAGATTTTATTTCTATGGAAGACGCGCCGATGAGCGTTGTTTCGTCGCATTCGGATTCGTCTATGGCGAAGGCGCTTAAACTTCTGTCTGCCGGAGAGGGAGACGCCGTTATATCGTGCGGAAATACGGGAGCACTTTTCACGGGAGCTACTCTTATAGTCCGCCGCATACACGGAATAAGAAGAGCGGCGCTGGGAACTATACTTCCTTTTGAAAGCTCTGTGCTTCTTCTCGACTGCGGAGCAAATGTCACCGTCACTTCCGAGTATCTTGTGCAGTTCGCATATCTCGGTTCGATCTATATGGAAAAGGTTATGGGTGTCAAAAATCCGAGAGTGGGACTTTTAAACAACGGGACGGAGGACCATAAAGGGACTCCCGTGCTTGTCGAAACATATAAAATGTTAAAAAATGCAGAAGGGATAAATTTTGTCGGCAATGTAGAGGGCAAGGATATTCCTTTCGGCAAATGCGATGTGCTTGTGTGCGACGGATTTTCCGGAAATGTCGTTTTGAAAACGAGCGAGGGAATTGCAAAATTTGCGATGAGCAAGGTAAAGACGATATTTTCCGAGGGCGTTTTGCCGAAGATTTCCGCGTTCATGATAAAGGAAAAACTCTACGGAATAAAGAAATTTTTCGATGCTACGGAGTACGGCGGCGCGCCTTTCCTCGGACTTTCCAAACCGGTTATAAAAGCGCACGGAAATTCCGATGCAAACGCCATAAAAAATGCGGTGCGTCAGGCGGCGAACTATGTGGGCAGCGGTGCGATTGAAAAAATAGCCGATTCCAAAACGAAATTCGACGAGGCGGTGAAGATCTCCGCCGAAAGCAAAAAGGACGGCGCAACAGAATAAAAATAAAAACGGAGGTTCATTTATATGGCGGAAATAAATAATAAATTTCCTCTCGATATAAGCGGTCTTGAAGAGAGAATAGGATATACTTTTTCTGAGAAAAAACTATTGAAGACGGCACTGCGTCATTCCTCTTTCTCAAATGAACAATGTATCTACACGCAGTCCAACGAAAGACTCGAATTTCTCGGTGACTCCGTTATTTCCATAATAACAAGCGAATTTTTGTACGGACGTTTTCCGACAAGACCCGAGGGACAGCTCTCCAATTTCAGGCGAGAGATAGTCGACGGAGATTCTCTTGCGAACTTCGCAAGGGAGATACATCTGGGCGATTATATGTCGTTCGGTCACGGAGAAGAGAAAAACGGCGGCAGGGACAGAAAGACAAATCTGGAAGATGCCTTCGAGGCGCTTGCGGGAGCAATGTTTCTTGACGGCGGACTTAATAAAGTAAAAGAATTTTTTATCCCGTTCGTGAAAGAGAGAATGGACCAGATATTAAAAACCGGAACTGTTTCCGACCCGAAATCCCAGCTTCAAGAGCTTGTTCAGAGCAACGGAGAAACCGTGGAATACAAAGTAATAGGCGAGAGCGGTCCCGACCATGACAAAAGATTCTTGTGTGCCGCCATGCTCGGAAGCAACGAAATAGGCAGAGGCGAGGGCAGAAGAATCCAGGAAGCGGAGATGAACGCCGCAAGAAAAGCTCTTGCTCTTTTCGGAGAAAAAGGGAGTCTATGAAATCACACAGAAACATACCGATATTTGTTCCGCATCTCGGGTGTCCGAATATGTGCGTGTTCTGCAATCAGAAAAAAATATCGGGGCATGAAAAAGCGGATTTTTCCTCTGTTAAAGATGAAATAAAAGAGGCGCTCGAAACCGTTCCCGCCGATTGTGAAGTGCAGATAGCGTTTTTCGGCGGAAGCTTTACGGGGATAGACAGAGAAGATATGATATATCTTCTTGAAACCGCAAAAGAATTTATAGACGTGGGCAGAGTGGACAGCATACGTCTTTCCACACGCCCGGATTACATAGACGAAGAAATACTCGATATACTTTTAAAATACAAAGTTAAGACGATAGAACTCGGAATCCAGAGCATGGATGACGGGGTATTGTTAAAGAGCGGGCGCGGGCATACTGCAAAAGACACCGAACGCGCGTGCGCGCTTATAAATTCATACGGATTTGAACTCGTGGGGCAGATGATGACGGCGCTTCCGGGCTCTACTCCCGAAAAAGAAATATACACGGCAAAGCGCATATGCGAAATGGGCGCGAAAGGCGCGAGGATATATCCCACGGTCGTTTTTCGTGATACGGAGCTTTTTAATATGATGGAGCGCGGGGAATATATTTCCCGCAATATGGAAAACACCGTCGCCGCGGCGGCGGATGTTCTGTCCGTTTTTATAAAGAATAATGTCAAAGTTATACGTGTCGGTTTGCAGTCGAGCGAGCTTCTTGTATCGGGAAGCGAAACGGCAAGCGTATATCATGAATCGACCGGAGAATTTGTATGGTCGCGCTTTTTCAGAAACGAGGTTTCGGAAAAACTTCAAAAGCTCGAAACAATCGGTAAAAGCGCCGTCATATTTGTCCCGCGCGGATATGTGTCGAAGATGACGGGACAAAAACGAAGCAATATCATCTATCTTAAAGAAAAATTTTCTCTTTCCGATATAAAGGTAAGGGAAGACGAAAATCTTTCCGATTTTGAAACAAAAGTGATTTTAAACGAAAGGAAACAAGACGTATGCGATTGAAAACTCTTGAATTGCAGGGGTTTAAATCCTTTCCGGACAAGACTGTTATAAACTTCAATCGCGGCGTTACCGTCGTTGTCGGTCCGAACGGAAGCGGAAAATCGAATATATCCGACGCTATGCGCTGGGTGCTCGGCGAAATGTCTACAAAGAGTATCCGCGGCACGAAGATGGAGGACGTTATATTTGCCGGTTCTCAAAAGCGCAGTCCTATGGGATACGCAGAGGTCGCCGTTACTTTTGACAATTCAGAGGAAGCGGGCAAGAACGAATCTCTTGCGGAATATGACGAGATAATCGTAACAAGAAGGTATTACAGAGTCGGCGACAGCGAGTATTTTATAAACGGGAAAAACGCGAGATTAAAAGACATAGTAGAGCTTTTCTTAAACACGGGACTCGGTAAAAACGGTTATTCGATAATAGGTCAGGGCAAGATCGCGGAGATAATTTCGCAAAAGAGCGAGGAAAGACGTTCCGTTTTCGAAGAGGTCGCGGGTATTGCGAAATACCGCTACCAGAAAAACGAGGCGGAGAGAAAGCTCTCGTCCACGGAAGAAAACCTTGTCCGTCTTTCTGATATTGCGGGAGAACTTGAAGGCCGTATAGGCCCCCTTGAAAAAGAGGCGGAAAAGGCGAAAAAATACCTCGAAATATACGAGAGGAAAAAGGCGGCTGATATCTCCCTTTCGGTTTACGATATAGATAACGCGTCGGTAGCCGAAAAAGATTTATCCGAAAAGCTTTCGCTTTCAAAACATGAGCTCGATATGTCGGACGAGCTTTTGTCCGATCTCGAACGCTCCGACGAACGCTATTTTGAAAAGATACAGCAAAATAAGATAGATTACGAAAGAGCCGTTTCCGCGATTTCGGAAGAATCTGAAAGACTTCATAGCGCCGAAGCGGATATCCGTGTAAAGGAAAACGACCTTTCGCATTATGCCGCGGTTTTGTCAAATGCAAAAGAGAGGCTTTCCTCCGTAGAGGAGCTGATACTTTACGCGGACAAAGAAACATCTTTGAAAAATGCGGAATGCGAAGAAGCCGAAAAGAAGAAGAATCTTCTTGAAAAAGAGCTGAAATCACACGATGAGGAACTTTCCGATATAACAGGCGCTCTTTCCGGTATAGATTCCGAAAAAGCGGAAATAGAAAACGATATAGAGCTTATCGGAGCAAAAACGGTAGATGCGCGCGTCGAATCCTCCGTTGCGTCTTCGAGAAGAGAAACAAATATACAAAAAATAAAATCTCTCGAAGAGAGCATTGAAAAGCATAAAGAGGATATATCGATGATATCTTCGCGCATATCGGTCGCGGAAGAGAAGATATCCGGATACTCCGAAAAGGAAAAGAAATTTTCCGATGAGATAGCGGTATGTGACAGGCTACGCGCGGAAAACGAAGAAAAGGTCTCCTCTCTCTCCGAAAAGAAGAGCAAAATATTCATCGAAATGTCCAAGACAAAGGTCAAGATTCAAAACCTTGTCAATATGGAAGAGCTGTTCGAGGGATATTCGCGTTCCGTAAAATTTATAATGAACGCATATAAAACGGGACGTATAACCACAAAAAGCGGCGAAAAACCGAAGATATACGGTCCTGTGTCGCTACTGTTCGAGGTGGACGAGAAATATTCTCTCGCCGTCGAAACGGCTCTCAGCGGCGCTCTCCAAAACATAGTTACGGAGGACGAAGCGTCGGCGAAAGCCGCAATATCGTATTTGAAATCCCAAAACGCGGGGCGCGCGACTTTTTGCCCCGTTACGACCGTAAGCGGAACGGAGCTTGACATTTCTAATCTTTCGCTCGACGGCAAAAAAGGTTTTATCTCCGTCGCGTCCAAGCTTGTAAGAACAGACGGGCGTTTTGCGGGAATAATACGTAATATGTTAGGCAGGATAATCATTGCCGAAAACATAGACGATGCGGGAAATATAGCGAAGTTTCTCGGTTACAGATACAAGATAGTCACTCTTGACGGGCAGGTCGTCAATGCGGGCGGTTCGTTTACGGGCGGTTCTTCCGTGAATAACAGCGGAATGCTCTCCCGCCGCGCCCAGATAGACGCAATGAACAAAGACGTTGCGGAATATGAAAAAGAGACGGTGAAGATAAATTCCGAACTCGAATCGATTTCAAAAGAGCTTTCGGAGATAAAGAAGAAGAGAGAAGCTCTTTTCTCGAATCTCTCTGTCGTCCGCACGATGAAAGAGGCGGAATCTGCGCAGTCGGGTATTCTTATTTCAAATAAACAGGCGATGGAAGAGACTCTCTCCTCCCTTGTTTCGGAGTATGAAGAAACGACAAGAAGAGCGGAAAAAGACGATACAAGCATAAAAGAACTCTCCGAAAAAGAGAAAGAGTACGCTTCCGAAATAGAAAAGTTAAACAAGCGCGCGGAAAATCTCGAAACGGAAAAAGAAAAGCTCATCTCTTCCTCCTCTTCCTTGCGCGATAAGAGAAGCGATATCGCAGTATCGCTTGCAAGAGAAGAGAAGAACCTCGAACTTCTTGTATCCGTTGCAAATGCCGCAAAGGAAAAAGCGGACGGGTATAAAAAGCAAAAAGAAGAGCTTTTATCGGAAATAAAGGACGCCGAAGCGAACACTTCCGAAGCCGAAAACGATATAGAAAAGTCAAAGTCTCTTATAGCGGAAGCAAAAGTGAGAATAGCCGAATTGTCGTCAAATAAGGAGTCTTTCTCCTCGCTTTCTCTCTCGCTCGAAAAAGCGCAGACGGAAAACCGCACAAAGCAAAAGGAGCTTTCGCACAAGCGTGAGCTTGTTTTCCGCGAGTATACCAAGCTCGAATCCGAGCACCAGCGCGCGTATGAGAGAAAAGAAAAGCTCATATCGTTCCTCTGGGACGAATACGAGCTTACTTACAGCGCCGCTGTCGGAGCAGGGTATGAAAAGGTCACGGAGAGCACGCGCGCGTCTGTCGCGTCGGAACAGGCTAAATGCCGCGACAGGATAAAAGCCCTCGGTTATGTAAACGTAGGCGCGATAGAAGAATTTAAAGAAGTAAACGAGAGATATACTTTCCTGTCGTCCCAGATAGACGACCTGAAAACCTCGAAGGACGATCTTTTGAAGATAATATTTTCGCTTGAAGAGCAGATGAGACACGATTTTGCCGAGACTGTCGAACTTGTAAACGCAAACTTCGGCACGGTGTTCTCCGAGCTTTTCGGCGGAGGACACGCGGAAATATCCCTGACGGACCCCGACAATGTTCTCGAATCCGGAATAGAGATAAAAGCGGCTCCTCCCGGAAAGGTAATAAAGAGCCTGTCGCTTCTTTCCGGCGGCGAACAATCGTTTATCGCAATAGCGCTGTATTTTGCGATAATGAAAGTAAGTCCCGCGCCTTTCTGCATAATGGACGAGATAGAGGCGGCGCTCGACGAGGTCAACGTAGACAAATTTGCGGACTATGTAAAGAAATATTCCGAAAAGACGCAGTTTGTTATAATCACTCACAGACGCGGCACAATGGAAATAGCGGATACGCTTTACGGCGTTACGATGCATGAAAAGGGAATTTCGGAGGTTCTTTCCGTCGATGTTTCCGAAATAGAAAAGAAAACAGGCGTAGTGCTTAACTGAAAGGATATATTAAATGGGCTTTTTTGAAAAACTCAAAGCCGGTCTTGCAAAGACCAAGGACGCTTTTGTCGGAAAGATAAATAATCTTTTCCGCGCATTTGCAAAGGTGGACGAAGAACTCCTTGAAGAGCTCGAAGAGATTCTTATAAGCGCCGATATCGGCGTTGAGGTCACCGAGCAGATAATAGACGATCTCCGCGAAAAAATAAAGGACGATCATATAACAGACCCCGAAGAAACGAAGAAGATACTCTTCGATATGTTGAAGGACATGATAGGCGACGGGGAAAGCATCGCGGAAAATGACGGAGAAATGACGGTCATACTCGTTATCGGCGTAAACGGAGTGGGGAAGACCACGTCTATTGCAAAGATAGCAAACGTCATGAAAAAGCGCGGCAAGAAAGTTGTCCTTGCCGCCGCGGATACATTCCGCGCCGCCGCGATAGATCAGATAGGTGTATGGGCGGACAGAATAGGCGTAGACCTTATAAAACAGACAGAGGGCTCTGACCCTGCGGCTGTCGTTTTCGACGCCGCCGCGGCAGCGAAAAAGAGAGAAGCCGATGTGCTTATCGTCGACACCGCGGGAAGGCTCCATAACAAAAAGAACCTTATGGCGGAGCTTGCGAAAATAAACCGCGTTATAGACAGGGAGCTTCCCGGCGCTGTTCGCGAAACGCTTCTCGTGCTCGACGCCACGACGGGGCAGAACGCGCTGATACAGGCAAAAGAATTCAAAAATGCGGCGGAAATAACGGGGCTTGTCTTGACAAAACTTGACGGCACGGCAAAGGGCGGAATCGTTATATCGATAAAACACGAGCTCGGCATACCCGTTAAATTTATCGGAGTCGGCGAAAAAGTCGACGATCTCGAAGTGTTCAACGCCGATGAATTTATTTCCGCGCTGTTCGAATAAGGAGAATGATATGGATATTGTACTTGCCTCAAACAACAAACATAAGGTGGCGGAGCTCCAATATTTTATGGATGAGATGTGCCGCGAAAACGGCATGGGTAATATAAAAATACTGACTCTTTCCGACATAGGCTTTACTGACGAAATAATAGAGGACGGCAAGACCTTTGAGGATAACGCGCTTATAAAAGCGTCCGCGATAGCAAAAAAAGGCTATATTTCCGTCGCCGATGATTCGGGGCTGATGGTGGACGCCCTTTTAGGCGAACCGGGAGTATATTCCGCAAGATATGCGGGCGAGCCCTGCGACGACAGAAAGAACAACGAAAAGCTTCTTTTGAATCTTAAAGATGTTCCGGAAGAAAAAAGGACTGCGTCTTTTGTTTCCGTCATTGCGGGAGTTTTCCCCGACGGGAGAAAGATAGTGGCAAGAGGCGAATGCCCCGGGAAAATACTCTTCTCTTACCGCGGAAACGGCGGTTTCGGTTATGATCCGCTTTTCCTTTACGAGCCGTACGGAAAAACGTATGCGGAAATGAACTCCGAAGAGAAAAACGCCATAAGCCACAGAGCAAGGGCGATGAAGCTTTTCTCCGAAAAATTCACGGAAGAAATTAAAAAACAAAAATAATTCAAGAAACGGATTTTAAAATATGCTTACAAGCAAACAGCGCGCGTACCTTCGCGGCCGCGCAAACGATTATGAAACGATTTTCCAGATCGGAAAAGGCGGAATCACCGAAAATATGCTGGAACAGATAGGAAACGCTCTCGAAGCGAGAGAGCTTATAAAGCTCCGCACGCTCGATAACAGCGACTTTTTTGCCCGCGAGGCGGCGGAGATGATCGCCGAAAGTCTCGGTGCGGACGTGGTAAGCGTCGTAGGTTCGAGATTCGTACTCTACCGCGAATCCAAAAAACACAAGAAAATAGACCTGAAAACACTTTCCTGAACGGCGAACGGTGAAATATGAGAATAGGTATTTTCGGCGGAACATTTTCTCCCATACATAACGGGCACGTAAAAGCGGCGCTCTGTTTTATGGAAAAAATGAAGCTTGATAAATTATACGTTATTCCGGACAATATACCCCCGCATAAGATGATATCTTCCTCCGACGACCCGAATGTACGTTTCGAAATGACGAAGCTCGCGTTCTGCGGCATCGATAAGGTCGAGGTTTCCGACATAGAGCTTTTGAGAAAAGGCAAGAGCTTTACGGTTGACACGCTTCCCGCATTTGCGGATGAGGGAGAGCTGTTTCTCCTCTGCGGAACGGATATGTTTTTGTCGTTCGATACGTGGCACAGATTTGAAGATATATTCAAGCTCTGTACGCTTGTTCTTATTCCGAGGGATTTTCCAGACGAAAAAACAAGGGAAGAGATAGAGATGAAAAACCGTATTTATAAGGAAATTTACGGCGCGAAAACGGAGATAATAGATGCCACGCCTTTTCCGATATCGTCTACGGAAATATGCCGTATGATAAAAAACGGCGAGGACTACTCCGCATATGTTCCGGAAAAAATTCACGATTTTATAGAGGAGCGGGGGCTTTACAGATGACGGACGAAAATTTTGAAAAGGTCCTTTCGGAAATCAAGATAAAGGTACGCGAATATGAGGGAGAAAAGCGCTTCTCTCATACTCTGTGCGTCATAAAAGAAGCGGAATATATCTGTTCAAAGCTGTCTTTTGACCGAAGCGACAGAGAAAGCGTTGTGATTGCCGCTACACTGCACGATATCACAAAAAAATTTACTTTGGACGAGCATGGAAAAATCGCTTCCGAATACGGATTTGAACTTGACGATTCGGAGCCGACCGTACACGAAAAAACGGGCGCTTACTTTGCGCGCGAGATTTTCGGAAACGATATTGTCAATGACAAGGTTTTTTCCGCGATATCTTCGCATACTACGGGCAGCACTTCCATGAGTCTTACCGATATGGTGCTTTTTATCGCCGATTTTACGGAAGAAAGCAGAAAATACGAAAATTGTATTAAAATAAGGGAATATTTACATAGAGAATGTGAAAAAATAAACGGTGACCATGCAAAAGCCGAAGAGGTTCTGAAAGACGTCACTTTAAAAATAATTTACAGTACTGTCGAGCATTTACTTTGCGAACATGAAAAGATAAATCTGAGAACGATAGCGGCATGGAATTCGATGTTGAATTAAGGAGTTCTTGTCAAAGTGAATAATAGCGGCGATTTTAACGATAAAAAGAATTTTAAGAAAAACGCGAGAAAAAAAGAGCAGAAGAAACCGATGATATTTATGATAGTCGTGGTTTTTATATTTGCTCTTATAGCGCTGATGATCTTGTGTATCTCTGTGTTCAGACCGAAAGTGGACGACAGACCGCATTTTTTTGACGATACGTCGTCGGGAGAAATCACCTCCACAACAGGTGCGGGAGATATTCCGTCTGTAAATCCCGGAATAGATGATTACAAGAGAAAAGAAGGGTATTATACGTTTCTTGTTTGCGGCACGGACAAGGTTTCCCGCAGCACGGACGTCATGATGCTTATCTCTCTTGATACAAAAAGCGGCAACCTCAATATTTTGCAGATACCGAGGGACACTTTTATAAATCCCGATATCGTCGGATATAACGTTACAAGGGTAAATGCGATATACTCTCAGGCTTATAATGCAACATTCGGCACTGAAAATGAAAAAGACAGGGAAAAGAAAGCCATGGAGGTGCTCTGCGGAAAGCTTCAAAGTGCGCTCTGCGTCACGATAGACAGATATGTTCTTATGGATACGGAGGCTTTTGTAAATATAATAGACGCAATAGGCGGAGTGGACTTCTATGTTCCCATGGATATGTATTGGAATGATCCTGAGCAGGGGCTTCTTATAGACCTCAAAGAGGGACAGCAGATACTCGACGGAAAAAAAGCGGAACAGTTTATCCGTTTCAGAGACGGATACGCGACGGGCGACATCGGCAGAGTAGAGGCGAGATCCGATTTTCTGAAAGCGGTGTATACCCAGGTGCGCTCAAATCTGACTCTTCCCGTTATAATCGAAATTGCAAAACAGGTCATAAACTATGTTACGACGGATATGTCGATAGAGGACACAATATTCTTTGCTTCCGCGGTCTACGGAATGAAGTCGGATAATATAAACATCAAAACGATAGCGGGCAGCGCCGTTATGAATCCTCTGACGGGAAAATGGTCTCCGTACTACGCTCTGAACAAAAGAATGGCGCTTGAAGATATAAACAGATATATGAATGCGTTCGGCAAGGACATAGAGGAATCTCTGTTCGACAAAAAAGCGCTGTTTTCGGACGACCCGAACGGCAACAACCCATATATAAGCGAATATTATTACTCTTAAAAAGGAGAGGAAAATGGATATAAACGAGAAAGACACCGAAAGAGAAGTTACGTCTCTTTCACTTGCAGAGGACATAGTAAAAATACTCGACGCGGGAAAAGCGGGGCAGATAAAAATGCTGCGTGTAAACGATAAGACGGTGATGACGGATTACTTCGTCATATGCTCCGGAACATCGAATACGCACATAAAAAGCCTGTCCGGCGAGGTTGAATTCAAACTCGGCGAAAAAGGCATAAAGCCGCTCGGTATCGACGGTTACGAAACGGGAATGTGGATTGTTATGGATTACGCTTATGTAATGGTTCACATCTTCAACCGCGAGCAGAGGGATTTCTTTAAGCTTGAAAAGCTATGGGCGGACGCCGAAGAGGTCGACATAGACGGATTTATAGATAAAGCTTAAAGAATATACGCGGAAGAGAAAACTTCTTATCGCGAACAAAAAAGACATTTAATATCAAGGAGAAACATAAATGAGATACGATTTTGAAAATATCGATAAAAAGTGGCAGGGCGAATGGGAGAAGGCGAAGGCTTTCGAAGCGTCCGACGACTACTCGAAGAAGAAATATTATGTTCTTGTAGAGTTCCCGTACCCGTCCGGGCAGGGACTTCATATAGGACATCCGCGTCCCTATACCGCAATGGATATAGTCGCGAGAAAAAAGAGAATGGAAGGGTATAATGTTCTTTTCCCGATAGGCTGGGACGCTTTCGGTCTTCCCACGGAGAACTATGCGATAAAGAACCATATCCACCCCACAATAGTTACAAAGAACAATATAGAGCATTTCAAAAGCCAGCTCAAAATGCTCGGACTCAGCTTCGACTGGTCAAGAGAGATAAACACAAGCTCTCCCGAATACTACAAATGGACACAGTGGATATTCCTTCAACTTTTCAAACGCGGTCTTGCGTATAAAAAGGAAATGAACGTAAACTTCTGTACGTCCTGCAAGGTCGTCCTTGCAAACGAAGAGGTCGTAAACGGAGTTTGCGAGCGCTGCGGCGGAGAAGTCGTACACAAGGTAAAGAGCCAGTGGATGCTCAAAATAACAGAGTATGCGGACAGGCTCATTGACGATCTCGACGGGCTTGATTTTACCGAAAGAGTAAAGACGCAGGAGATAAACTGGATAGGACGCTCTCACGGTGCGGAAGTTAATTTCGGCACTACGGCTGGGGACGACATAACGATATATACGACGCGCCCCGATACGCTTTTCGGTGCTACATATATGGTAATGGCGCCGGAGCATGCGCTTGTCGACAAATGGAAGGACAAAATAAGAAACTTCAATGAAGTTGAAGAATACCGCGTCGCGGCGGCTAAAAAGTCCGATTTCGAGCGCACGGAAATGGCGAAAGAAAAAACAGGCGTGCGCCTTGACGGAGTCGAGGCGATAAATCCTGTAAACGGCAAGAACATACCGATATTTATATCCGACTACGTCCTTGCGACATACGGAACGGGAGCTATAATGGCTGTTCCTGCGCACGACACGCGCGACTGGGAATTTGCAAAGAAATTCGGTCTTCCGATAATCGAAGTCGTTGCCGGAGGAAAAGACGTACAGAGCGAAGCGTTCACCGATGTTGCGACAGGAAAGATGATAAATTCCGGATTCCTCGACGGTCTCGACGTTGCGGCGGCAAAGGAAGAGATAGCAAAATGGCTTGAAGAAAAGGGAATCGGCAAAAAGAAAACGAACTTCAAACTTCGCGACTGGGTATTCTCCCGTCAGAGATATTGGGGAGAGCCTGTGCCGCTCGTACACTGCGACAAATGCGGCTGGGTGCCGATACCCGAAGAAGAGCTTCCGCTCACGCTTCCCGATATAGAAAACTTCGAGCCCACGGAAAACGGCGAATCTCCGCTTGCAAATGCTACCGAATGGCTCAATACGACGTGCCCGCACTGCGGCGGAAAAGCTACACGCGAAACGGATACTATGCCTAACTGGGCAGGTTCTTCGTGGTACTTCTTGCGTTATTGCGACCCGGACTGCGTGACGGGAATAGCCGATAAGGCGGCTATGGACTATTGGATGCCCGTAGACTGGTACAACGGCGGTATGGAGCACGTAACGCTTCACCTTCTTTACTCGCGCTTCTGGGCAAAATTCCTTTATGACATCGGCGTAATCTCCTGCAAGGAGCCCTACAAGAAACGCACGGCTCACGGAATGATACTCGGCGAGAACGGCGAGAAGATGTCCAAATCCCGCGGAAACGTAATAAATCCCGACGACGTCGTTCATGAGCTCGGCGCCGATACGCTCCGTCTTTACGAGATGTTTATAGGCGATTTCGAAAAGGCGGCTCCGTGGTCAGAATCGAGCATAAAGGGCTGTGCGAGATTCCTCGACAGAGTGGGCGGCTTGACAGAGATTGTAAAGGGCGAGGGAAGCACTCCTGCTCTTGAAAAGTCGTTCCACAAGACGATAAAGAAGGTTACGGACGACATAAACGAAATGAAGTTCAACACGGCGATAGCCGCTCTTATGTCTCTTGCAAACGAGATATATTCGGCTGGCTCTCTTACTTGTGACGAGCTCAAAACGTTTATAACGCTCCTCAATCCTTTTGCTCCCCACCTCACGGAGGAAATGTGGCATAGTCTCGGTGAAACATCTCTTCTTTCTGTATCGAAATGGCCCGAATTTGACGAAGCAAAGACGGTTGACGATACAGTCACGATAGCCGTTCAGATATGCGGTAAGACGAGAGCGACGATAAACGTTCCGAACGGCGCGGACGAGGATACAGTAAAAGCTGCCGCTCTTTCCGACGCGAGAGTTAAACAGTTCACGGACGGAAAGACGATAGTAAAACAAATCTACGTTAAAAACAAGATATTCAATATCGTTGTAAAATAATTTTATATTTCGGAAAAGAGTATATGCTTTCTTTCGCTTGCGGAGGAAAGCATATATTTGATTTATAAACCGGGTGCTTTTTATTCGGCGACGGCGAATGTTCGGGTGTTGATATCGGTTTGGATATCAGCCGGCGGACTCCGAAAAGCCATTTCTTAAAAAGTCTCCTGTAAATCCGAAAATTTTGATAAGAATAAATATTTTCGAGCGGAATTTTTATTATTCTCTTTCTTTATGAAAAAGGCAGGCTCTGCCGCGAAATCGACATAAATTACGGCGATGGCGGGAAACTTTGCGGTTTTGCGGTTGAAATGAACTGAAAAATGCCGATTATATGGCTTAAAGACTGTAAAAACATCAAAAAAATATTGACAAAAAAAGATTTGTACTATATAATAATCATTGATGTATTTTGGTATCGTGCGGAGTCATGGGAGGTCTATTATGGTTTTGGATATGACGTCCATTTTAAACGGAGAAGTCACTGTCCTTAATTTTGACTTTTCGTATGTTCCGGAAGAGGACGGGGAACTCAGAACCGTTCTTTGGGATATTGAATTTATAGAGCCCATTTCTGTAAAGGGCTTTGTTAAAAATATGGCGGGCTATATGACGCTCGAAGCTACGGCAAAGGTAAAATACCGCACGCCGTGCGCGCGCTGTGCCGAGCCTGTCGAAAAAGAAGCGTATGTCGAAGTGAAGAAAGACATCGCTTCCTCGAATGTTTCGCATGACAATGACGATTACATCTTTATTGAGGATCGAAAGCTCGATATTGTTCCTCCCGTTGAGGAACAGATAATGCTTGAAATGCCGTCGAAAACGCTTTGCCGGGAAGATTGTCTCGGACTTTGCCCCAAGTGCGGAAAGAACCTTAACGAGGGAAAATGCGGGTGTGTTACAAAGACGACTGATCCGAGACTCGAAATATTAAAAACACTACTAAAATGAAGAACGGTTATCACCGGTTCAAGGAGGTTTTATAACATGGCAGTACCGAAGAAAAAGGTATCAAAAGCGAGAAGAGATAAAAGACGTTCTAATGTATGGAAACTCGATCTTCCCGGCATGACAAAATGCCCGAAGTGCGGAGAATACAATCTTTCTCACAGAGTGTGCAAGGCTTGCGGCACATATAACGGCAAGGAAATCATTAAGCAGGACGCTTAATCGGGCGAAAAGGCTTAAAAACGAGAGTAGGTATGCTCGAAACCGGGCATACCTACAATTCATTTAGGGGTATTTTTTATGGTGCGTATCAAGGATATTGAACGTTTTTCTCCCGCGGAAAAAGCCGGTATAAAATGCGGAGACGAAATAATCTCCATAAACGGCAACATAATAAAGGACGTTCTTGATTACAGATACTATATTTGTGAAAAAAAGCTGTCCGTTCTTGTAAACAGGAACGGAGAAGAACTCTCTTTTTCGATAAAAAAGGGAGAGTATGACGACCTCGGGCTTGATTTTGAAACGTTCCTCATGGATAATAAGCATTCATGCCGCAATAAATGCATATTTTGTTTTATAGATCAGCTCCCTAAGGGAATGCGCGACACGCTCTATTTCAAGGATGACGACAGCAGGCTTTCGTTTTTGCAGGGAAATTATATCACTCTTACGAATATGAACGAAGAGGATATAGACAGAATTATAAAGATGCGTATGTCGCCCATAAATATTTCGGTCCATACGACAGATCCCGAGCTTCGTGTAAAAATGCTTAAAAATCCTCGTTCGGGAGAAGTGCTTTCTTATATAAAGAAGCTTGCCGATGCGGGTATACAGATAAATGCGCAGATAGTTCTTTGCAAAGGCGTAAACGACGGCGCGGCGCTTGAAAAAACGATGCACGACCTTGCGTGCCTTTACCCTAATGTTTCGAGCGTTTCCATCGTTCCTGCGGGACTTACAAAGTTTCGCGACGGACTTTATCCCCTTACTCCCTTTACAAAGGAAGAAACGGCAAAAGTCATATCCATGGTAGAAGGCTTTGCCGCCGCCTGTAAAAAATCCCTCGGCTCTTCGATTTTTTTCTGCGGAGACGAGATGTATATAGAAGCAGGGATTCCGCTTCCTTGCGGCGACTACTACGAAGGGTTTAAACAGATAGAAAACGGCGTGGGAATGATACCCTCTATGGGAGAAGAGCTTGACGCGGCGCTTGAAGACGAAGACGGCGACGGAAGAGAAAAAAATATCTCGATAGCGACGGGCGTTGCGGCGTATTCTTTTATATCGGAATGCGCGGAAAAGATAATGGCGAAATTCCCGAATATAAAAATAAACGTATATAAAATAATAAATAATTTCTTCGGAGAAAATGTCACCGTCGCGGGGCTTATAACGGGCAAGGATTTAAAAGAGCAGCTTTCCGGAAAAGAATTGTACGGAAATCTTCTTCTTCCCGTCAATATGCTTCGTTACGACGCGGAGCTTTTCCTTTGCGGTATGAGCGTTCACGAGCTTGAAGAGGCTTTAAACGTAAAAATAACGCTTTGCGAAAACGACGGATATGATTTTCTCTCTAAGATCATAGAATAAACAAGCTTCCCGAAATTATTTTTGGAAAGGAAAAATAAAAAATGGCAAAAACTGTTGCAGCGATAGTCGGGCGTCCGAATGTCGGAAAGAGCACGCTATTCAACAAAATAGCCGGAACGAGAGTTTCCATCGTGGACGATTCTCCCGGAGTTACGCGCGACCGCGTATATTATGAAACAGATTGGAACGGCAAGCCGATAGTTCTTATCGACACGGGCGGTATAGAGCCGAAAACGGACAATACTCTTCTTCAAAAGATGAGATTGCAGGCGCAGATCGCAATAGAGACTGCGGATGTTATCGTATTCCTTTGCGATATAAACGCGGGCGTTACCGCAGACGACAAAGAGATAGCGCATATGCTCCAAAGAAGCAAGAAACCGATAATTCTTGCTGTAAATAAAATAGATTCGATAGGCGAACCGCCCCTCGGTTTCTATGAGTTTTACGAGCTGGGGCTCGGCGACCCGATAGCCGTTTCCTCCGTTCACGGAACGGGAACGGGAGATATACTCGACAGCATACTTGAAAAATCTCCCGTAAAGGAAGAAGAGGAAGAGGATAACGAGAGCATAAAAATTGCCGTCATGGGCAAACCGAATGCGGGAAAAAGCTCTCTTGTCAATAATATTCTCGGCGAAGAGCGCATGATAGTCTCCGACATGGCGGGCACGACGAGAGACGCGATAGACAATTTTGTCGAGAATAAGTACGGTAAATTCACTATAATCGATACGGCGGGCATACGCCGTAAGAGCAAGGTAATAGACAAGATAGAGAAGTACAGCGTGCTTCGCGCAAGAGAAGCCGCGGAACGCGCCGATGTGTGCCTTATAATGATAGACGGAACAGAGGGCATAACAGAGCAGGACGAAAAGATCGCAGGCATTGCCCACGAAGCGGGAAAGGCGTCTATAATCGTCGTAAACAAATGGGATATCGTGGAAAAAGACAATTCCACGGTGAAAAAATTCACGGACGATATTTATAAAGCGCTTTCTTATATGACATATGCTCCCATTGTTTTTGTTTCCGCGAAAACGGGGCAGAGAGTGGACAGAATATTCGAACTCGCGGTCGCGGTGTCTTCCGAAAATTCAAGAAGGATCACGACGGGAATGCTCAACGATGTTCTCGCGGACGCGCAAACGCGTGTACAGCCGCCTACGGACAAGGGCAAGAGACTCAAAATTTATTATATGACACAGTCCGGTGTGAATCCTCCGACATTCGTCATATTTGTAAACAGCGCGGAGCTTTTCCATTTTTCTTATCAGAGATATATAGAGAACAAGATACGCGAGGCATTCGGATTTAACGGTACGCCGATTCGCTTTGTGATAAGACAAAAAGGCGATGATGAGGTTTAACGGAGGTATCTGAATGGAAAATTTAGTGAAAAACGGTCTTGTAGGCAATTCTTTTAACGCCGTCTTTTGCATAGTGGGAATAATCGTATGCGTCATAATCCCATATCTTCTCGGAAGCATAAATTTTGCCGTTATTATATCGAAGAACGGATATAAAGACGATGTGAGAACCCACGGAAGCGGAAACGCCGGTGCCACAAATATGCTCCGCGTACACGGAAAGGGAGCCGCGGCGCTCACTTTTCTCGGAGATTTTCTCAAATCTGCGATATCAACGTTTCTTGCCCTTCTTATAATGCCGGGGGACGAATTTGCTTATATTGCGGCGTTCTTCTGCATTTTAGGGCATGCTTATCCCGTATTCTTTAAATTCAAGGGCGGAAAGGGAGTCGTCGTTACAGCGGCTGCCGTTCTTATACTTAATCCGCTTGTATTTTTGATATGTATCGCCGTTTTCATACTTATCGTTCTCTTTACAAAGTATGTCTCTCTCGGTTCGATCATAGCTGCGATACTTTTTCCGATATTGAATTTCAAACTTTTTGCATATTCGGTGCCGATGCCGATAAAGACGATATTTTCCGTGCTTATCGCTTTATTTATAATATTCTTGCACAGAAAAAATATTGTGCGCCTGTTTAACGGCACGGAATCGAAATTCGGAAAAAATAAACCGCAAAAATTAAAATAAATTCGAAAAAGTATTGCTTTTTTGTTCTATAAGTGGTATTATAGTTAAGTAATTGCGATAAGAGGTAAAGTTTGTCACCCTCTCATGATGAACGTAGCTTCCGATCAAGGATAAAGGAGGTATTGAAGACATGCCGAATATAAAATCTGCAAAAAAGCGTGTTAAAGTTGCCCAGACAAAGGCTGCTCAGAACAAGGCTCTCAAATCAGCTCTCAAAACTTCTATGAAGAAGTATGAAAATGCTGTTGCATCCGGCAACATGGAGCTTGCGGAAACAACATACAAGGACGCTGTTAAGAAAATCGACCAGGCTGTTTCTCACGGTATTATCCATAAGAACAATGCCGCAAGAAAAAAGAGCAGATTCACAAAAATGCTCAACAGCGCGAAAGCGTAACCGAGTTATAAAAAACAGAAAGCATTCATCTCACCGAATGCTTTTTTTGTTCCATGGAAACCCTATCATTTTGATCTCGCCGTTTTTGCTTTTATCGTAAGAAAAAGCTTATATATGCGAGAGACAGGGAAAGTGTGCACTGCACACTTTTTTGTTTTTATTCGTGTTGACATAAAAGATAAATAATGTTATTATTATTTAAATATTATACATTTTTGTTGTTATTTAGGAGAAACGGATTATGAAAGTAAGCAAACTGCTCGGAGAGCGCTTTAAAGAGGCTCCGAAGGATTGTTCGATAGCGAGCCATGCGCTCATGATGCGCGGCGGTTACATGAAATATATGAGCAACGGAATATACTCTCTTTTCATGCCGACAAAGCGCATTACGAAAAAGATCGAAAATATTATGAGAGAGGAAATGGACAGAATAGACGGTCAGGAAGTAATGTTTCCTGTCGTAATGCCGTCCACTATCTGGGAAGAATCGGGAAGATATACGAGCATAGGAAGCGAAATGGCGCGCTTCAAAGACAGAAGCGGAAACAATATGGTGCTCGGTATGACACACGAAGAGGCGGCGGTGCAGCTTGCACGCGATACGGCTAAATCTTACGCCGATTTTCCGTTCATGATATATCAGATACAGACAAAGTTCCGCGATGAACCCCGTGCGCGCGGCGGTCTTATAAGAGTGCGCGAATTTACGATGAAGGACGCGTATTCTTTCCATACATCTATGGAAGATCTCGAAGCTTATTACGACCGTTGCTATCACGCATATGAGCGCATTTTCAAGAGAGTCGGCGCGAAGAATGTCATCGCCGTAAAATCAGACTCCGGTATGATGGGCGGAAGCGTATCTCATGAATTTATGCTTCTTACGGAAATAGGAGAAGATACGCTTGTAATTTGTCCGGAATGCGGTTACAGAGCGAATATGGAAGCGGCGGATTGTATCGTCGAAAACGAAAATGGAAGCACAGAAGAGCTCAAAAAGGTCCATACTCCCGATGCCTGCACCATAGAAGAGATTTCAAAATTCCTTACCGTCGATGAAAAGAAGCTTTGCAAAGCGGTTGTATATCAGAGAAACGAAGACGATTCTTATGTTATCGTTTTTGTACGCGGAGATATAGAGGTCAACGAAACAAAACTCCGCAACTATATAAAAGCGGAGATTCATCCTGCTGTCATAACGGAAGAAAGCGGCATTGTGGCAGGCTTTATAGGTCCTATGGGACAGAAAGACACCACAACGCTTATATTCGACTCTTCTCTTCGCGGAATAGAGAGCCTTGTTTGCGGTGCGAACGAAAAAGATTATCACTTTACGGGATTCAATATAGCCCGCGATTTCGGAAAAGTCGATTATGTCGATGTCGCAAAAACTTATGCGGGAGCTATATGTCCCTCTTGCGGCAAGCCGATACTCACTATCAGCCGCGGCATAGAGGTGGGAAATATATTCCAGCTCGGAACAAAATATACAAAATCCATGGATATGACATATCTTGACGCGGACGGCGTTGCGAAATATCCGATAATGGGCTGCTACGGTATAGGCGTTGGCAGACTTGCGGCATCTATTTGTCAGGAAAGCCATGACGATTACGGTCCTATCTGGCCTATGTCGATAGCTCCGTGGCAGGTTGAAATATGCAACCTCCGCTGTGACGACGAAAAGGTAAATTCCGTTGCCGAGAAGCTCTATAACGACCTTGCGGACGCAGGGATAGAGGTCCTTTACGACGACAGAAACATACGTCCGGGCGCGATGTTCGCAGACGCAGACCTTTTCGGTATTCCGATAAGAGTTGTAATAAGCCCGAAAACGGTAGAGCGCGGCGTTGCGGAGGTTTCGTTCAGAGACAAGAGCTTTAAAGCGGATTTCGAGCTTTCCGACGCAACGGAGAAGATAGCGGAGCTTGTAAAATCAGAGCTTGAAAAATACAGAGTATAACTTACCTTTCCCCCTAAGAAAGGTAAGCCAAAGAACTTTGCTCAAAAATACCCGTTTATTTGGGCAAAGCTTTTAAAGTTCCAAGAAACTTTTCCCGAAAAGTTTCTTGTGTCGGGGTTT
>UQXK01000031.1 GCA_900544985.1 uncultured Eubacteriales bacterium | reverse complement strand
ATTTAATGCATGACAAAAAAGCACGGCAACGCCGTGCTTTTTATTATTTATAAAATATCGTATTGACATAGAAAAAACCTTTGCTTGATTTTGTTTCATCATCATACGTCGCAATCTTTATCATGATATAAGTCATATCATCTTTTAAATCTTTTTTCAGTCTGATATCTTCGACATATTCTCCGGGACGTATAAATCCGCTCTTTCCAAGAAGCTTTCCCGGCGTTGCGCCCGCTATCTTTCCGTCCGCGCCGTATTCAATGTCCGCAATATATATCTCCGCGCGTATGCATACATCATTGACCGCGGGATTTGTCAAAAACAGTTTCACAGTTTTGTTTTCTATATCGGGAGCACCGCATAGTACCGCACTGCACACTCCGTCCGCTTTAAATTCAGTATATCCCTTTTCTTCGGAAATTCCCGACGGCATGCCGGAAACAGCGCTCTTGTCAAAAATCTGCGGCTTTATTGACATCATGTATGCAAAAAGAGCAATGGCGATAGCCGATATTATTGCAGCTATGATACAAAAAAATATTCTTCGCTTTAAAGCGGTATAACAAATATTACTCTTCCTCATGATAAAACCCCGTTAAAATCTTTTACTCCGCAAAATCTATTTTAAGCGTGACAAATCCGACAGCAGCAGAGATACTCGTTGTAAAATCGGAACCATCCGCCATTTTCGGCGCCCCCGAAAACGAGAGAAAAACCTCGCGTGTCATTCCGGTTCCTATATTGAAACCGCATTTGTTATCCGCCGTATTGGGTATATGAACAAGGCTGTGCGTATTCAAAAATTCTTCAATAGTCCCGCCGAAATTTTTGTAAACTTCAAGCCCCGCTATCGCTTCGTCGGACATTTTAGCGTTTTCCCATGTATCTGACGCAAAGCTCCCCGCGGCATATTCGTATACGTCCATCTTAATACAGTTTGGATCAAGCAAATATTCGAATTTATTGCGATATTCGTCATCTTTGGTTGGAATTTCAAAGCGAATCTCTACATTTATATCTTTTGCGACATCGGACTTACTCAAATTCTTGACTCTTATCATGTTTGATATGCCGTCGAAGCCATACCATCCTGGATATCCCTTAACCGTATTGGCAGAAGGATTATCGCTGGATTTGTCCGCCTCGTACGACATCGTATTTACATTCCATGTTCCGTAGTCATAATAAAATGCAAAAGAGCTGAATTCCACCTCGATCTCATATCTGTAATTCTTATCGGACTCCGTCTCTCCTGCGTTCGCGGAATCTTCGTCCGCGGCTTTGAGATAAAGAGAAAACGCACTCAAAGACACTGCAAAAGCAAGCAAAACAGCGCAAAGAGATCTTGTCGCTTTTAATATTCTGTTCATAGTAAAACAATACCTCTTTCCGATGTTTTAATTGTATCACGCCCCGAAGGGAGATTCAAAATATGTGCCGTTTGTGGTATAACCGCTCGCCGCGACGACATCTACCGTTGAATATATCTTCTTTTCGCCTTTGTATAAGATGAGTTCGGGAACGCCTTCTATAAAGATGTCCATTTTTTCTTCGCTCACCGACACTTCTCCGTTTGCAACGGAACAAGCGGGGATAAAAGTTTTGTCAAGTCCTTTTTTCTCTACCGAGACGCCGCACTTGTCGAAATCGGATTTTGAAATATCTGCACTCACTCTTATAGGCGTATCCGCATGATTTACAACAGTGATATCGACACTGTCTTTCTTTGATCCCGACAAAAGCCAGTTTCCATAAGAAATATAACGTGCTCCTGTCTCTTCATTGTACTCCACAACGCGAAGATTAAAAGTAAACACCATATTATAATGAATTATATCAAAAGAGTATCTGTAAACTCCCTTATAATAATTGTTCACCTCTATCATAACATCGGCGGAAGAACTGCCGTCCGAAATCAACGCGGCATTTGAACATATCATAAACGACATAACCGCAAAAAGCAATGACAGAATGAAAATTATTATTTTTTCCGAATTGAACCTGTTTATATTTTCCATAATATCATCCTTTCCGAAGTTATTTTTCAATATGTCTTCTCGGAGCAGAGCTTCGCAGTAAGCTCTGCCCGATAAACAAGACACATTTGTTTTAAATTGAAATCAAAAACCGATCAAGGCTCGGTAACTGTGACAGGCTTTATCGTAACTACGATTTCACCGATCTTCTTTGCAGTGATCTCTGCAACAGTGGGTTTTCCGTCTACTTTGTATGTAAAGCTTACGGCAGGAGCAGCCTCATAAGTTGCGCCTATGGGGCAAGCTGCAAGTTCAGCGCTTGTAGCGGCACCGTCTACACCTGCAAGAATAATGTCGAGGTTGTTTGCGCCGTAGCCCTCGATATTATCAAGCTTTGTAGCCGCAACATCATAGTTTACAGCGAGGTCGGAATGGTTTTTGATCTCGACTTTACCTTCGCCTATCCATTCGGCAGGATCGCCGCCGGGAACATACTGATGTTTTTCCACATCCCAGACAGAGCCTGTGCTGTATACGAATGTGGGATTGTTGAATGTAATCTCAACAGCATAACGATGAGAAACTTCACCGTTTATTGTGACAACTACATCTGCTCCGCTTTTGCTGCCGTCTTCGGGAAGAGTAGCAACACCGTCGCCTGAAACAGGTTTGGCGTTATAAATTCCGGGTTCAGCCGCAAATGCAGAAAATGTGCACAAGCCTGCGATCATGAGCACAGCGAGCATAATAGAAAGGATTTTCTTCATGAAAAAGTCCTCCGCAAATATATTTATAAACGCAAAAAGCGTCTATATGCAAAACTAAAAATGATATGGAGTTGCTGTAATATTGAATTATCAGCCGGTTATCTCACTCATGGAAATAATAACTGTGTATGTAGCAACTTTAACATCTGTTACAGCGCCGTTGCCGCCGTTTATATAAGCGGACCAAGAACCTGCGGTAGGCTTAACCTCAACAGACGCGCTTGTATTCGTAACAACATTTGCAGAGCCGATATTTGACTTTGCAACTTCTGTCAAGCCTGTATCTCCCGAAGGGGTTATCGTCAAACCTGCAACGGTTTCAGCCGTAATAGTCGTTTTGTAATATACAGAAAGATCGGAATGGTTTGTTATGGTAAGCTCAGGACTGATGGTTATAGCTTCATCGTCAGCTGTTTCTGTGCCGTTAGGTACATACTTATGATTATTTACATCCCATACGAAGTTTGCGCCGAAATTTCCCGTTGTCTTAGCAAACTCTATATCAACGGCATAACGATTCTCGGATTCCGTAGAGAATGTGAATTTTATGTCCGTAGATGAATCTGTGTCAGTAAATGTTTCGACACCGTCATTAACAGATGCGCCTGCTACGTCGCCTTTGTACGATCCTACAACAGGCGTTCCTGCCGCGAATATGTTCATGCAGAGCATTGAAGCCGCAAGAGCTACCGCAAGGCAGACAGAAATGATTTTTTTCATTTTTATTCCTCCAATAAAAAATATTTTTTATTTAATAAGCAATGTTATGTCATCGCATTATTAACAAGATTAAATTAAGATCCCATAGATACAGTCACGTTAAGCGTGCCTATTTTAAGCTCGCTTACCGATGCTCCCTTGTCGGATATGATTGATTTTATCGTATCCTCCCAGGATATCTCGGGGCTTACGGAAAGAGATATAACACCTTCGTTTCCTTCCGTCGCTCCGCTCATCACACCTGCTATAAGAAGTGCATTTCCCGCAGAATCTTTATTGCATTCCATTGTAAAAGGAGCTGTCGCTACGGTTTTTCCGTAAGCAATTACACTCTTATCCGAGTGGTTGGTGAGCACAACCTGAAATGTGACAACAGGTTTTGAATTATCCGTAACGGTATATTCGTGATTGTTTACGTCCCATATAACTCTTCCGTCATAATTTACCACTATACCCGCTTCGGGGTATGTAAGGTCCACGGCATATTTGCTCACGCTGTCAACGACAGCAACGCCTATCGGCGCGCTTATACTTTCTCCGTCAGGAGAGTTTTGTATTCCGTCCACGGGAGTTCCGGTGTTTTCCCGTTCTCCCACAACATGAGCCGCCGATACATGAAGGCACAAAAACGCGAAAATGAGCGTAAGCGCCACAAAAGAATAAAATACTCTCTTCATTTTCCCATTTTTTCCTTTCAATCAGATTTGCCGTAAACGTTTACGGTCACAGAACCTACGGTCAAAAACGTTTTGGAATTTGTCTGCGGAACGCCCCTCATAATGACAAAAACATCTTCTTTCGATTCTGTTCCCTTTACGCCGTTTGCTCCCGCCGTTGCCGGATTCACGGTGACGCGTTCGCCCTTGTTTACTATATCCGTACCGTCATTATTTTTTGATACAAAAGAGGTTATACCGTAGTTATTGCCTATATCTTCGTATATAAAATCGATCTCGGTTTCCGCTTCGAACATTATTTCTCTGTTGGAATAGTTTATAACGGTTATTTTGTTGTTGGCTCCGTCAATACCGCTCCAACGGCTCTCGCCTTCCACGTCCTCGTATTTATAAGTGTTTACATTCCAGACGCGCCTTGAAAAAGTGAACTGCATGGCGCCGCATTCTATGTCTACGGCATACCTTGCGGAATTTCCGAAACCGTTTACCGCGCGAAGTCTTATATATGCGCGGTGCTCGGATTCCGACGGAGAATGATAGTCCACGGCGGGATCGATAAAATCGTTTCCTGCCTTTGTAAAATCAAGCGGCGTTTTCGAATCCGGCGGATAGAATTTATCCCATTTCGAACCTTCTTCACCAGTGTGTCTGAACATTGCGCCGTCGGTCCTGTAAATGATCTGTCCCGGAACATAACATTCTTTGTCTATCGTATAGTTAAGATAGTCGTTTCCAAAGTTCTCTGTTTCAAACTGTATTTCGGTAAGATGTATTTTTTCGTTATTAAATCCTATATCGTCCGAATATCCCGATGAACCGAAATCCACATATTTACCGTTTGCAATTACATTCACGGTGTCTCCGGAAATAACGTTGTTAAGATATATGGTATTTCCGTTTCTTCCGCAGTCCATTACCGTTCCGTCATAATTCAAAAGCGCTTCTCTGGAAGTATAGTACATCCAGTTGCTTATGGCAACGACGGTGACATGTCTTTTGCTTATGACGAATTCCATCTGACCGAAAGCTTCGTATTTTTCCGCGTTGAGCTCTGCTTTTACAAGATAATGTCCGGCATCGCTCGGAACGTATCCGAGCGGAGACAAAAGCTCTTCGCTGTCAAAAATTCCGTCGTTGTTTTTATCCGGATAGTAATCGTACTTTATGTCGTTCTTTTCCAGGGCTGTCATTTCACCGGTCAGATCTTCGTCTTTACTGTATCTTGCACGAACGAAGTCCGTGCTGTTTTTTATATTGACGACGTCGTATTCGTGGTTGTGGGAGTAAAGTTCTCCGCCGGACGTTATAGTAAGCGTGCTGACAGATACGCTTCGGGATATTTCGTACTGCATAAACGTTTCAGAAGCGCTAGAAAATCCGTTCTTTATAGTGCCGGTGCCGTTTTTTTCGTCATATCCGTCGACAAGCGCGTTTATCGCGCTGTTCTTCTGTGCATTGTAATAATCCGACGATACAGAAGAAGTTATAGTTTCAGGCGTACCCGTCTTTATTGTGAACGTCACAAGATCGTATATAGCTCCGCGGCCTTTCTGAACTCTTACAGTGCCCACTTTACCGTCGGCAGAGCTTGAACCCGAAATTTTAAGCGTACCCGTTGTAGCAGTACCTGTACAGATGACAGAACCGTTTTTCAGGTCTACCGTTACCGTTGAAGTAACTTTGTTGCCGCTCTCGGTAACCTCTATAACGAATTTGGCATTTCCTGTTTTGTCGTAGCCCGTGCCATGTGAAATAATATAATTGTATGTGTCCCCACCTAAGGTCGCAGTTCTTTTCACGTGTTCGTGGGGATCCGTTATGAGCTTATATTCCATTGTTTCGGAGACAGTCTGCAAAATATCTATATCCACTTTATTATTTTGCAGATTTCCCGATGAAAGATAAAGCCCGTTTGTTCCTACACGTGTTCCGTCGTATACCTTTGAGGGATCGTCAAACACAATAGAATGTTTCGGCTTTGAAACAACATTTATTTTATAAGAGATATATCGTGGTTCCGAAAAACTTCCGTTAGTGCTTGTGTCTGTCTTTCTGAGCCATATCTCTATCTCTTTGTTGTCCCCCATGTCAATGGTAAATTCATTTGACATTTCGGCACTTGTGCCTGTATAGTAAAGTTTGCTTTCGTTATCTATCTCTTTTCCGTCTTTATCGGTTATCTTAAAACTGTTGTTATCCGCATTTACGGACAATACTATCGTGGAATTTATGTTTTCATCAAGTATTTTATAAAGTGAATCTACCGTAAAGCTCTTTGTCCCGTAAGGAAGATATACGTCATATCCGTATGTTTTGGGAGCAAAATCATCACCTATAAATCCGGAGATACCGTCTGCCGTAACGTCCAATTTTGTCAACGGGTTTGCCGTGGGATCGACTTTGATATTTGTGTATTCGTTAATCTTGCCGTCCGCGGTTATGATCAAATGATACTCTTTTCCGCTGTTGACAATTTCACCGGTGGTGCTTCCGGCTTCGGTCTTTTCCAATATGGAATATAAGTTTTGGCTTCCCGTCAAAGGGAGACTCAGAACATAATATCCGCCGTACTCCGCAGGATTCGGCAAAGAACGCGAAACAGCCGTGTAGAGCGCAGGAACATCGATATTTCCGATAATTTTACTATGATCAAAATAATACGAAAGATTGAGTTCTACGCCCGTTACATATTCCTTTACGCCGTTATAAAGTGAGCCGTCTTCGTTGACTCTGTAACAACCTTCCACGTCTCTCGCATAAAACACGGTGCCGCCCGGAATATTTTGAGCATCTATTCCCGCCGCGACCTGCGCCGTTTGATTTACAAGCATCGGATTTCCGAGATTATCGTGTTTTATAGGGTGAATCTTTATATTGCGGTCGAAATTCACCGGGTCGAAACGGACAAAATACATATATCCGAGATGATCTACACGAATTACGGGACGGTTATCCGCTTTATCGCCGAAGTTTGATATCGCATATTTTGAGAAAGAAGCCGCAACGACCTCCGCGGAAGAGGAAATGCTTATATGGCTGTCTCTGATGACACTGGCATTTCCCGCTCCGATTCCCGCCGTAGCCTCCGTATAATTTTTTCCCTGACCCGACTGAGCGTAAACGTATCCGCCGTTTATCTGAATCGAAAGAGGAGATTTTACTCCGCTATCGAACAAATTATCGGTCGTTCCTATCGCAGCCGAGCAGGTTCCGCCGTAAGCGCGCACCTCTCCGCCGTTTATTATTATCGATGCTTCGTTATAATAACAAGTCGAAACATGGCCGCTCGTCGTATCTCCCGTGCCGATACCGCAGGCGAATCTTCCGCCGACGGCACGTATATCGCCTCCGTTTATGACAATCTGGCTGTGCGTGGCATTGGAGTTTACGCCTCCGCCAATTCCCGCCGCAAGGTGTCCGCCGACAGCGGTTATCGTTCCGGCGTTTATTATTATTTCTCCCGGAGTTCCGGCGCGGTAATTATTTCCCGAAACATGCGTTGTTCTCTGGTTATATTTTGCGCCTCCGCCTATTCCGGCGCCGCCGCCGTTTATTTCTCCTCCGTTTGAGGTTTCAATGCCACTTGGAACATCCCACGGTTCGCCGTATATCGGTGCTTTAACGGTAGTACCGTCGCTTAGTGTTATAGAACCGTCATATACGGTATTTACATTGAAAGGATCCGTCAGATCTTTTCCGTTATATGTTACGCTGTAATCTTTTTTACCGCGTCCGCTCTCTTTTTCTCCCGCAAGCTGATATGCGCCATATGCTTTAAGGTTGTTTGCGCCGTTTATCGTGAGCGAAGAACCTTCTTCAACCTGTATTGCCGCATACCCACCGGGGTGTATCGTTCCTGATACGCCCTCTTTGGAGCTATATCCGCTTGTCGGTTGATATGTTGTGGTTTGTGAATATCCCGATCTGTTTTCATATGCTATCCACATATTAGTTCCGGCTCTGAATTCACATTCTCCGTCAAAACGCGCGTTTACCGTCGCGTTACCGGTCAAAAGGAAAGGACAAGTAGGAACGTACGCTATGCTGTAATAATCAAATGTATCGGTCCAGCCCAATCTTTCGCCTGCTTCATAAAAATTCTGATTTTCAAAAGTCGTGCCGCCGGTACTGTCATTCGTTCTGTCAATTTTGACATTTTCAAAAATTATGTCGACATCAACACCGTTTACCGTTACCGAAAAAGCTCCGTTCGGAATAACGATCTTTGTTCCGTGAGCCGCAACAAAAGCTTCGTCTATTATAACAATGCGTCTGTCAGTCGTCCAATCCAATCTGTAACCGCTCGTAGTGTCCGCGGAATAAATCTTTAAATCAAAGGAGAAAAACGGTATTAACATGGCAAAAACAATTAAAAAAGCCGTAATCTGTTTTATTTTGTTTTTCATACAACCATTTCCTCCTTAACTTAAAATTTTTAAATAAATTTTTTATTATTTGTCTGATTCCACGATATGCACCGTTATAGGTGCACGCGCGTTTACGACTGCCTTTTCGAATGTTACGGGGTCGTACGCATCTATTGTAACGAGCATTTCATAATCTCCGACGGGAAGCGCAGTTCCGTCGGCAAGCGTGCCGAGTTTTATCGCTTCTATCATATAGCCTATCTGCAAGCGTCCCGATACATAAAGTTCCTGATACGTAGACGCGGGGTCGTAATTCGGATCTGCTTCAAGTGCCGCCTGATCAGCCGTCTTTCTTCCCGTTCTGCCGATTGTCTTTATAAGTTCGGCATCGCTTATCACAACTTTTATCATGACATCGAGAGAAGAACGTCTCGGATTTACGTAGTTTATTATGCCGACTCCGCTTGCAACATTTACATAGACCTCTTGGTTACACTCTATGCTTATTCTGCTCGATCCCGCAGGAGGCGGTTCGACATGACCCGTATCCGTTACGGGTCTTTGATTCGGGTCTATTATCTCGGGAGTATACGGATTTTTATTAAGCCTTAAAACAAGAAGTATGATTCCTATTATCAAAAGCGCCGCGATTCCCGCAAGAAACGGAGCAAAGATAAGTATAAACGGAACAACGGGCGATACAGAGCCTATAAAAGCGCATTTTTCGATATGTCCTTTGTTTTTTCCGCAAAATCCGCCGCATATTTTTTGCGCCGCAATCTTTGCGATGACTTTACAATTATAGAATGTTCCGTTGTCATTCTGTCCGCACATTCCTCCGACGACGGCGCCGTCCGCCGCATTAACAACGCAATCCACCGTGAGATTTACAACGGCGCAGTCTTTTACAACTCCGAAGAATCCAGCAAACGGAAGCCCCTTTGCCTCTATTTTGAAATTATAAACTTTGTGACCGTTTCCGTTGAATTTTCCCGTAAACGGCATCGTGTCGGAAGCGCCTATCGGTATCCACTTTTTACCGCGAAGATTTATATCCTTTACAAGAACATAGTTCGCGCTCGCCGCCGCGGCGTCCCCCGTAGCGATATCGGATGCTATCATAAAAAGTTCTTCGGCGCTCGAAATTTCGATCGGATTTTCAATGGGGAAAGGCAAAACCTCATCGGAAAGCTCCAAACGCGAATCTCCCTTTTCGGGAGCTATCCAAGGCTCCGAAAGAGAAAGTTTTTCGTATACCTCTGCTATATCCTTGTATTCGACGGCGAATTTTTCATCCGTCGCCTTAATCTTTTTGGAATTTTCGGCTCGCATAAATCCGCTGTTTTTCAAAGTTCCGTTATTGCGGAAGCAAAATCCCGCAATATTCGTCTTTCCTTTTACGGGTTTCTGAGCAACGCATCGCTCTATTTCTCCGCCGTTCTCAAACACAAATCCGGCAGCATTGTTTTTATATTTTATTTTCGCGTCGGTATAGCAGTCGGCTATCCTTCCCGCATTGGAGGAAACAAAGCCGCCGAGGCGATCGGCATAGGATGATACTTTCATCGGTAAATACCCCTTCCGAAGAGTAATATTTTTTTCAAAGCTATTTTTTTATCAAGCTATTCAATATTATCACATAAATTATGAAAATTGTCGTTTTACCCGGTTATTTAACAATTCTTAACATTCTCTGACATAAATTTTTCATTATACCAAAAATTATTTATATATTCAATAAATAATACATCATAACCTGTTTTGTGGTATTTTTTCACTGATAGATTATACAACTTTATACTGCATTTTTCAAGAGAGAATATATGTTTTTCCGTCTTGTATCGCGAACCGCACTTCCTTATATTTTTCCGCAAAGTCAAAAAACATCAGTCGGCAAGCGATTTTACCGAATTTTTATAAAATCAAACATTTTCTTGATTTTTATGTTTTTTCCGCAAAAATCCCAAGAAAAAATGTCGCAAAAAACAGTATCCGGTATTTAATGATTTTTCTATAATATAAAAAAAGCCAACTCTTTGTCAGCCAAAATTTTGTATTTTATGACATTCTTTATTTTGCCATATATATTAAAAAAGATGTACTTTTCTCTCGCAAAACATTTTCATACAAAACATCACAGTTTTCATATAAAATTTTCCGCTTTTATTTTATATACGATGCATAAAAAAATAAAAAAGCGCACTGCCGTGCGCTTTTTTATTGAATCTTATATTATTCGTTTTCTTCTGCTTCCGCAGCGCGTGAAAAGGGTTCGCCTTCAAGTGTGAAGTCTTCGTCTTCTTCCGCTTCTGCGTCATCGATAGCGTCGCATTCTTCTTTTTCGTCGCAATTTTCGCAGTCGCCGTCGCAGTATTCTTCAAGAGCTCTTTCTTCGTCTATGCATTCGCACATGAGATATGCGCCCGCAGCGCCGCTGACGCCGCCTACTGCAAGAAACGCGGCAGCATGGCTCTTCTTCTTTGCGGCAAGAACTATAAATGTCACCAAAGAAGCAACAGCCTGAGCGATAAGAGCTACCGCTACATAAAATTTTGTTTTTCTGAACATATTATTTACCCCCTTGAATAATTATTTACACTTTCATCTTCAAATATGCGTTGATAAAACCGTCTATTTCCCCGTCCATCACCGCGTTTATGTTGCCGTCCTCGTAAGAGGTGCGGTTGTCTTTTGCAAGCGTATAAGGCATAAACACGTAGGATCTTATCTGAGAGCCCCATTCTATATTGGATTTTTCGCCGCGGATATCCTCTATCTTTTCAAGGTTTTCGCGTGCTTTTATCTCCGCAAGCTTACTTTTGAGCATCTTCATAGCCGTTTCCTTATTTTGGAGCTGGCTGCGTTCTGTCTGACATCCGACAACGATACCCGTGGGTTTGTGAACTATACGTATGGCAGAGTCGGTCTTGTTGATGTGCTGACCGCCCGCACCGCTCGAACGGTGTGCCGTGACCTCTATATCTTCGGGTTTTATCTCTATATCCGTATCGTCGTCAAGTTCGGGCGTAACCTCGACAGAGGCGAAAGAAGTATGTCTTCTTCCCGATGCGTCAAACGGGGATATCCTTACAAGTCTGTGCACACCGTGCTCGCTTTTAAGGTAGCCGTAGACATTTTCTCCTTCGATAAGGATAGTGGCGCTTTTTATTCCCGCCTCGTCTCCGTCAAGCCAGTCGAGAAGCTTTACGGTATAACCGTGTCTCTCTGCCCATCTTGTGTACATACGGTAGAGCATCTGAGTCCAATCCTGCGCCTCCGTTCCGCCGGCACCGGGATGAAGCGAAACTATCGCATTGCACGAATCGTACTCTCCGGAGAGGAGCGTTTCAAGTCTCATTTTCTCCTCTTCTTTTTCTATTTCCGCAAGCTCTTCGAGAACCTCGGGAACAACGCTTTCGTCGTTTTCCTCTATGCCCATTTCGGCAAGGGTGAGAGCGTCGTCCGTTCTCGCTTTAAGATTATTATATTCTTCGAGCTTGTCTTTCGCTCTTTTGAGTTCCTGCAATATTTTTCCGGAACCTTCCATTTCCCAGAAACCGCTCTCGGAAGTGGTCTTTTCAAGCTCGGCGATTCTTTCTTCGAGTTTGTCTGTCTTTATAGCGGACGCAAGCTCTTTTACCGCATCGCTCAAAGCTATGAGTTTATATTTTGCTTCTTCAAGTTGAACTATCAATTCTGTGTCCTCCTGCCAAAGGCGCCTTTCCCTCGCGCCTTGGGCGAATAATAATGTTATTCATATCCTGTAATCATTTTACCATATAATAACTTTGTTGTAAACCGAGTTTTCAAATTTTTTACTTTTGAGAGTGTTTATCGTGATCCGTAAAAAATCCGCGCAAATCCACGTAGAGTTTTCCGTCGTCGGTCCTTTTAAATCCGACGGCTTTGGAAAGTCTTCCCTCTTCTGCTTCAAAATATGCATCGGAAACGCCGCAAAGATCGATAAAATTAAGCGCCGCGCGTCCGAGCAAGAAGAGCGATTCAAAATCGTCCGTATCAGGGGCGGGAGAGATATTATATATATGTCCTGCGCCGTCACCCATACCGAACTGGCATATTCCGATAAACTTTTCGTCATCGTAAGCGGCGTAGGCAAAATAGTCCGCACCGTATTCAATACCGCAAACGCCGCAAAGCGTTTTCTGATCGTCTTTTTTCTCTATCGGTTTTATAGTAAGCATTTTATTTTCCCTCCGAAGTTTTAAGCGACGCAACCTCGCTTTTTGTAAGATAGCGCCATTTTCCCGGTCTGAGATCGCCGAGCTTTACATTTCCCACCGATATACGGCGAAGAGTCATTATAAAAAGTCCCACCTGTTCGCACATTTTTCTTATCTGACGGTTTCTGCCCTCAAAAAGTTCTATTGCGAGAACGGTATAATCCTCTTTAAGCGTTACGACAGACACATTCGCAGGTTTAGTTATGTAATCGTCTATCTTCATAGGCCTTGAAAGAGCAGTCACTTTTTCCGGTTCGACCTTGCCGCGTATTTTTACGTGATATATCTTAGGTTTGTGATAACGCGGGTGCATCATGCGATTTGCAAATTCTCCGTCATTCGTAAAAAGAAGAAGCCCCTCGCTCTCCCTGTCGAGTCTGCCTATCGGATACACTCTTTCGGGGACATCCGAAACAAGCTCCGCCACGCATTTTCTCGCGTGCTCGTCGCTCATTGTGGTGACATATCCCGCGGGCTTATTCAGCATTATATAAATATGATGGGAATCTGCCGAGATGATCTTACCGCGATATTCCACAACATCGCGTTCGTCGTCTATCTTCTGCCCCAACTCGGCACGCGCGCCGTTGACTTTTATATTGCCTTTTTTGATTTCTTCCTCGGCGGCGCGGCGGGACATTATGCCCGCCTCCGAGATGAATTTTTGAAGTCTTTTTTCCATAAAGCACCAACGATGTATTTATTTTTTGAAAAATCCCTTTTTCACATATTTTATCGGTGCGTCCTCCGCAAGGTAAAGCTCGGATTCGCCGATAATTTTTCCGTCTGTAAAATATTTTATTTTTCCCACTGCCGTCCCTTTTTTTGTTCCCGCGTATATGAAGCGAGGAAGATATACGACGCTCTCTATCTCTCCGTGATTTTTTCTGAGAGCCGCGCTCGCACTTTCGGCGTTTCTTACAGTTACGCTTTCTTTTTCACCGCCGACAAGAGGCACCGAGAAGGAGAGTTCGTCCTTTTCCGTCAGGACAACATTTTCATAAAGCGAAAAACCGTAATCGAGCATTTCGCGGTGGTCTTTCCAGTCGTTTCCGTCATCGAGCGTAACGCAAATAAGACGAAGTCCGTCTCTCTCCGCCGCGGAAACAAGCGTTCTTCCGCATTTTTTGGTAAATCCCGTTTTGACGCCTATAACGTCATCGTATGTCCGAAGAAGTCTGTTGTGATTGACAAAAAGCCTTGAAACGTGTTTTTCGTTTGCGGGGGCGGATTTTTTGACAGTCGAAACGATAGTCCTGAACGTTTCGTTTTTAAGCGCGTACGCCGCTATAACGGCAAGCTCGTACGCCGTTGTATAATGGGTATCCCCGTCAAGTCCGTGGGGATTGTCAAAATGGGTGTTTTTAAGACCCAGCTCCTCCGCCTTTTTATTCATCATATCGGCAAATCCGTCTATGCTTCCCGCCACCTCATAGGCGATAGCCGCGGCGGCGTCATTTGCACTTTGGAGCATAAGAGCGTACAAAAGGTCGAGCATTGTTATTTTTTCGCCCTCCGTCAGATATATGGAAGAGCCTTCGACGCCGACTGCCTCTTTTCTGATATTTACAACTTTGTCGAGCGATGAATTTTCTATGGCGACTATCGCCGTCATTATCTTTGTAGTGCTCGCCATTCCGCGCCTTGTGTTTTCATCTTTCGAGAAGATTATCTCCCCGCTGTCCGCTTCTATAAGGACAGCAGATCTCGCGCTGTCTCCGAGCGCGCATGCAAAAACAGAAAACACAGTAAAGCTCAAAACAAGCGACACAAAAAAAGCTATGATTTTCTTCATTTATTGTTCTCCGAAAAATTTTAAAGCCAAAAAATCCACGATAGAATTTTTTAAGTATCATGAATATAAATGGCGTATTCAATAACATTTTCCGAAAAAACAATAAAATTTATTCAGTAAAAATCAGGTATTATCCAGATTTTTCTCTTCTTTTTCCGCGTTCGGATTTTCCGCATTTTCAGATTCCGTCTTTACTTCGGCATTCTCTTTTGCGGACTCTTCTTTTTTCGCTTTTTTCTTTTTTTCGAATGCGGCTTTGAGCTTGTCCAAAATAGAAGGAAGCTTTTCTACAATGCTTTCAATGGAAGAACCCGCATTTGAATTTGTGGGATTTTGCATTGTCACCATCTCCGTCTTTCCCTCTGCGTCGACGACGAGAAAGCCTATCGGAGTTACGGTTACGCCCGTTCCGCCCGCACCGCCGAAATTATTTTTTTTCGCCGGAGAATTTTTGCCCGCATAGTCGTTTCCGCCGCCGGCAAATCCGACGGAAATTTTAGATATCGGAATTATCACAGTGCCCTGCGGAGTGTTTATGGGCGTGCCTACGACGGTGTTCGCATCGACAAGCCCTTTTATGCTTTCAAGAGATTCGCTTATAAGCTCGCTTATCTTATTCTGTTCTTTTATTTCCTCTCCCATGAATATATCCTTTCCGGCGCGGACGCCTTTAAAAATTTATTTCTTCTCTTTATTTTCTTCCGTTTGTATTTTTTTCTTCTTTATAGGATTTCTTATATAGATAAACAGTGCGGAAAACGCCATGGCAAATATCTGCATTATATTTATGGAAAAATCGATATCTATATCCGCTTTCGTCTTGTCGGAAAGAAAATCCGTTCGTATTCCCGTTTTCGCGTCTTTCGTAAATTTAAAATCGAACGCATTTTCAAAAAGTCCGAATATCATATCGGCGGTCCCCCCGACAGCACCGTAAAGGAACGCGGTCTTGCCCGCCTCTTCCGTCGCTACCGTAATATCAAAGCTCGAAACTCTTATGCGCAGGAAACGCTTTATTTTTTTCATTATGTCTATAACGATCTTTTTAAGAAGCGTTATAAGAGAAAGTATATCCGTCTTTTCGTTTTTTTCCTTCTTCTCTTTCGGGGCTTTATCCTTCTTTTTCTTTTCGGGAGGAGCAACACCCTCCGGAAGCGGCGCTCTTTTTCTCGTGGTAAAAAGCCTCTTTTTTATAAAAAGGACTTTTAAATAAACATCTAAATTCTCTTTTACTTTAACAGATACGTGAATACGTATTAAAAGTATCAGAAAAAGTACAAAAAGCACCGAACACGCCATTATCGCGCCCTTCATAAATTCTCACCGGACGAGAGTTCGAGCGGCGGCAGCTCCTCTATGGAAGAAAGTCCGAACGAGCAAAGAAACGCCGCGGTCGTCCCGTAAAGGCGCGGTTTTCCCGGCACGTCCATTCTCCCCAGACACTCTATAAGCCCGCGTTCGAGAAGATTTCCGACGGCATACGCGCTGTCAACGCCGCGGACCTGATCTATATATGTTCTTGTCACGGGCTGATTGTACGCTATTATCGCGAGCGTTTCGAGCGTCGATTTCGAAAGATTTCCACCCTCGCGAATGCCGAGCGCATTTCTTATATATCCCGCGTATGATTCCTTTGTAACGAGCTGGCACGCGTTCCCGAGAATAAGAAGCTGTATACCGCGCGGAAGAGCCGAATCGTACTCTTTTTTATAATCCGAAACGATATTTTTTATATCTTCTTCTGAAAGCCCCGTGACTTCCGAAAGTTTTTTAAACGTTACGGGATGTCCCGACGCAAAAAGCACGGCTTCGATTATCTTTTTCGTCTCTTCGACGGAAAGCGGTTCCGATGACGACGCTTCGGGATTCACATTTTCTTTTTCATCGGCAACACCGACGGATTTTTTTTCATCCGGCATTTTCTTCCCCTCCGTTTAAAAAGTCTTTCTTATGTTCTCTGTTAAGCGACAAAAGTATGTTTTCCCCTCCGCTTTCCGAATATTCGCGCGAAAGCTCTATACGTCCGGATTTCAAAAGTTCGAGTATGGCGTAAAACGTCGCGACGATTTCCGAACGGCTTTTTACATCGGCAAAAAATTCGTCGAAATACACCGCGTGTCTTTTGGACATTTTTTTCATAACGCCGATTATTCTTCCCGGAATCGAAACTATCTTCTTTTTTATAAGCGGATTTATAAGCTCTATCGGCGCGTCTTTTTCGTCGCGCTCCTTTTCCGCAGAACGGAGCAGCATACGGCAGAGCGCCTCCGAAAGGATCTTTGCGTCCATATCGAGCTTCGCGTTTTTGTCGGGCTTTATCTCGTCGGTGTCTTTTTCAAACCTGCCGCCGTATTCCGCTCCGCGCTCCGAGAGCCACAATGACGCCTCTTTTGCCAGCTTATATTCCATCAGCTTTCTTACAAGCTCTTCGCGCGGATCCTCTTCCGTCTTCGGAAGAAGAGTCTTGCTCTTTATAAGCATAAGCTCCGCCGCCATGGTGATAAACTCGCCCGCGACATCCATATCCATTCTTTTCATCTCCGACACATACTCCATGTATTGGTCGAAAATAACGAATATCTGTATGTCGCATATATTCATCTTGTTTTTTGCTATTAGCGCAAGGAGAAGGTCGAGAGGACCCTCGTATGCGCCGGTCTTAAAAACAAGCTCCGCCATATCTTTTCACTCCGAATGTTTATCTGAAAATAGGTATAAGTTCAACAAGGCGCATCATACCGCCTATAACTTTGTCTCCGAGCCACCCTATCGTACCCGAAAATACGCCTGCCCACATGAGAATTATAAGAACGAGCATTATATATTTCTCGTATTTCATAATTCCGAAATATGCTTTCGGCGGAAGGAATACATAGAATATCCTCGAACCGTCAAGAGGAGGTATCGGTATAAGGTTGAATAACGCAAGGTATACGTTTATATTCGCAAACAGCACAAAAAATGTATGCGCCGTAAAGACTATATAATAAGCCGTGCTCTGAAACTCCGTCTTCGGTAAAAGCAGCCATGTAAATTCAAAGAATACAACGCCGATAAAACCGAGCAATATGTTTGAAAGAGGTCCCGCGGCGCCAACGAGCGCCATGTCCCTTCTCGGCTTTTTATAATAGCGCGAATTTACGGGAACGGGCTTCGCCCAGCCGAAACGGAAAAATATCATGCACAAAAGCCCGATAATATCTATGTGCTTTATCGGATTGAGCGTAAGTCTTCCCAAATTTCTCGCGGTGGGGTCGCCGAGCTTATATGACATATACCCGTGCGAAAATTCATGTACGGTTATTGCTATAAGAGACGCAGGTATAAGCAATATATATTGGAAAATCAATTCTCTGTAATTCATCGTCTCACCCGTTCGCTCTTTTATTTTCGGAAACGGCAGAGAATACGGAAAGAAGCTCCGCCCTGCCCTCTCCCGTAAGAGAAGAAAAAGGAATTATCTTTATTTTTTCCGAAGCGGCGGGCGAATTTAACAGTTCGTCTTCCGAAAGCGCCGCAAGATTTTTTTCCCTGTTCGTTTTATTGAGCTTGTCGCATTTCGTCGCGGCGATTATATACGGTATTCCCGATCTGTTGAGAAAGTCGAACATCATTCTGTCGTCATCGGTCGCTCCCGCTTTCAGGTCTATGAGCTGGACAACAAGCTCAGGCACGTGTTTTTTCAAATAAGCGTCCGCAAGACCGGAAAAATTTCTTCTCTCTTCGTCGGACCGCTTTGCGTATCCGTATCCGGGAAGGTCCGCGATATATAATTTTTTATCTATGAGATAAAAATTTATCGTTATCGTTTTTCCTGGGGCGGAGCTCACGCGGGCAAAGCTTTTTCTGCCGAGCACCGTGTTTACAAGCGAGCTTTTACCGACGTTCGATCTTCCCGAAAGCGCGATTTCGGGGACAGAGCCTGCCGGGAACTGCGAAGGATTTCCCGCGCTCATTGTAAGCGCGGTGTTTTGTACATTAAGCATGAGCCTTCTCCGTTTTTTATTTATCTTATCATACCGCTGCAAGAAATATCTCTTGCGCCGTGCGGTTCGTGAGATTCTATTACAGGCATATTTCCCTTTTTGTTACCCTCAAAAGGATTTTTCAAGAGAGCTATCGAAAGGACCTCGCCTATTTCGCGGACAGTAATTATCTTTACATTGTTCTTGACTTCGTCGGCGATCTCTTCCATATCGGCGGAATTTTCCTCCGGAATTATTATCGTCTTTATTCCCGCAAGATATGCCGCCATTGTTTTTTCGCGGAGTCCGCCTATTGCGGTAACTCTTCCGTGAAGAGTTATCTCTCCTGTCATCGAAACGTCGCGGCGGCACGGGATACCCGTAAGCTCGCTGACAAGAGAAGTCACCATTGCAGTGCCCGCGGAAGGACCGTCCTTCGGAACGGCGCCCTCGGGAACATGGATATGTATATCCTTCGTTTTGTAAAAGTCGTGTTCTATCCCGAGCTCATCTGCGTGAGAACGTATATAGCTTATCGCCGCGTGCGCGGACTCTTTCATGACGTCGCCGAGAGAGCCTGTGAGCTCTGTTTTTCCGCTTCCGTCAAGGGCAAGCGACTCTATTCTGAGAAGCGAACCGCCCACCTCTGTCCAAGCCATACCGTTTGACGTTCCGACCTCGTCGAAATCGTATACCTTTTCGGGAATGAGCTTCTGTATACCGACAAAATCGGAAAGATTCGACTTTGTCACATGAACAGTCTTCTCCCCATCCATGGTTATGCGTTTTGCGGCTTTGCGGCAGCATTTCGCAATATGCCTTTCAAGGCTTCTTACGCCCGATTCGCGAGTGTAGAGATCAATTATATCGTATATCGCCTCATCGTCTATTTTGAACATTCTGCCTTTAAGCCCGTGTATCTTCTTTTGCTTCGGCACAAGGTGATTTTTCGCTATCGAAAACTTCTCCGCCCTTGTGTATGTTTTAAGTTCGATTATCTCCATTCTGTCCAGCAGCGGGCGGGATATCGTATCGAGAGTATTCGCCGTCGCAATAAACATACAGTGAGAAAGATCTATCGGAATCTCCACAAAGTGGTCGCGGAAAGATTTGTTCTGTTCTCCGTCGAGCACTTCAAGCATTGCGCTCGCAGGGTCTCCGCGCATATCACTCGCCATTTTGTCTATTTCGTCGAGAAGAATGAGCGGGTTATTCGATCCTGCCTGGCAAAGAGCCTGAATGATTCTTCCCGGCATAGCGCCGACATATGTTTTTCTGTGTCCCCTTATATCCGCCTCGTCATGTATACCGCCGAGCGAAACGCGGACAAATTTTCTCTTCGTCGCTCTTGCGATAGACGAAGCTATCGAAGTCTTACCCGTTCCGGGAGGTCCTACAAGAAGGAGCACCTGGTTTTTAAGTTCGGGATTAAGCCCGAGCGCCGACATATATTCGACAATTCTCTCTTTGACCTTTTCAAGTCCGTCGTGATCCTCGTCGAGTATTTTCTGAACAACCGCCACATCGTTTCTCTCTTTCGTGGATTTAGACCACGGAATTTCAAGGCAGGCTTCTATGTAATTGCGCAAAACGACATTATCGGCAGAGCCGACAGGCGTTCTTTGAAGCTTCTTTATCTCTTTTATAAGCTTATCGGAAACCTCTTTCGGGAAATTTCCTTTTTCTATTTTTTTGACGTACTCTATGGCGTCTTCGTCAAAGTCCGCATCCTCGCCGAGCTCTCCCTGAATAACTTTGAGCTGTTCGCGAAGATAATAATCTCTTTGGTTGCGATCCATATTTTCGCGCACCTGAGCCTGAATGCTCGCCTCTGTTTCGAGTATCTCCTTCTCCCTTTCGAGTATTATAAGAAGTCTTTCGAGTCTTCTTACAGGGTCGAATTCCGAGAGAAGTTCCTGCTTGTCGTCCACATCGGAAACGATGTTTGCGGCGACAAAATCGCAGAGTATTCCGGGAGCTTCGATAGAGTTTATCACAAACCAAAGCTCCTTTGAAAATTTGGGAAGATATTTCACGAATTCGCGCAAAACGCGGCGTATATCGCGCACGAGCGCTTCTTCTTTTATGCTCCCGAACGGCTCTGTGAAAATCTTCTTTTCCATAACGGTCGCCGTAAGATATTTCCCGGAGCTTATCTCTTCGACCTCCGCGCGGGATTCGGGCTCGACAATTACATGGAAAACACCGCCCTGTCCTTTTACAAGCTGCTTTATCTTTGCTACAGTTCCGACATTATAGCAGTCTTTCTCTGTGGGATTTTGCACAGTCGCGTCTTTCTGGCATACAAGAAAAACCTTGCTGTCCGCACGAACGGCGGCTTCGCAAGCCTTTTTTGATGTTGCGCGCGCAACATCGAGATTTACGGGAATTCCCGGGAACGCAACTATTTGTCGCATCGCAACGCAAGGAAGCGAAAGTTTTTTTATTGTTTCTGTTGTTTCTGACATTTTATGACCTTTCCTATGGCAAATGCCGCAAGGCGGCATATTTTTTCGTGTTAAAATAAATATATTCTCTTCCCGTATTTATATACGGGAAAATATCGGTCGTGGGGCTTACACGTGACCTGACATAAGAAACTTTTTATAAAAAGTTTCTTATGAATCTTCAAAAATTTTTAAAAAGCATTTGTAAGCGGCGACAGCCGCATGGTTCGCGAAG
>UQXK01000030.1 GCA_900544985.1 uncultured Eubacteriales bacterium | reverse complement strand
AAGAGCGGGGATTTGTCAATGCCCGTAAGCACGACAGCCAGGATATATGTTTCGTTCAGAACGGAGACTATGCGGACTTTATCGAAAAACGGACGGGAAAATACTACCGCGACGGCGATTTTGTTGATCGCAACGGAAAAGTTATCGGACGTCATCGCGGGATAATACACTACACCGTCGGGCAGAGAAAGGGGCTTGGAATATCGTATGACGAACCTCTTTATGTGTGCGCGATAGATCCGGAAAAAAACACCGTGACTTTGGGAAAAGAGTCGGAGCTATATTCACGGATATTGACGGCGAAAGATGTAAATCTTATTTCCGTTCCGTATATAGACCGCCCGTGCCGCCTGAAAGCAAAGGTGCGTTACCGCGGTGAAGAAAAATGGGCGACTGTTAAGTGTACGGATACTGACACTATCCGCGTGGAATTTGATGAGCCGCAGAGAGCCGTTACAAAGGGGCAGGCTGTCGTTTTATACGACGGAGATACCGTTGTGGGCGGAGGAACGATCGAAGAAACCGAATAAATATAAAAAATCCCCGCGTACAAAATCATTTGTACGCGGGGATTTATGTATTAAATTATATAATCAATAATTTTCCGCGTGTACTTCAAAATAGCTTTGCGGGTGTGCGCAAACAGGGCATACTTCGGGGGCTTTTGTGCCGACTATTATATGTCCGCAGTTGCGGCATTCCCATATTTTGACTTCGCTTTTTTCAAATACGGCGGCTGTCTCAACATTTTTAAGAAGCGCACGGTAACGCTCTTCGTGATGCTTTTCTATTTCGCCGACCATGCGGAATTTCGCGGCGAGAGCGGGGAAGCCTTCTTCTTCCGCTGTTTTTGCAAATCCCTCATACATATCGGTCCATTCATAATTTTCTCCGTCGGCTGCGGCACCGAGGTTTTCTGCCGTATTGCCTATACCGTTAAGTTCCTTGAACCACATTTTTGCGTGTTCTTTTTCGTTATCTGCGGTTTTCAGAAACAGCGCGGCTATTTGTTCAAATCCCTCTTTCTTGGCGGCGGAGGCAAAGTAGGTATATTTGTTTCTTGCCTGTGATTCGCCGGCAAAAGCGGCTTCCAGATTTTTTTCGGTTTGTGTTCCTGCATATTTGTTGCTCATGATAAAAACCTCTTTCTTGATATTATAAATATTATTTTTAAAATCGTGTAAAAAGATATGGTCAAGAGACGATTTTTTCAAAGTCGGAAGCGGGATGCTTGCACAGAGGACATATGAAATCCGACGGCAATTCCTCTCCCTCGTAAATGTATCCGCAGACAGTGCATTTCCACACGGTTTTTCCTGTTGAAGTGCCGGCGTTTTGCTTGGGTTTGATATTTGATTGATAAAAAGAATAAGTTGCAGACGGTGTATTTGACAAAACCTCCATATCTTCTACTCTTGCGATAAAGAGGGTATGACTTCCGAGATCTACTGTCTGTTCTACCGTGGCACTTATATAAGCATTTGTTCCGTCGGTTATATAAAAGATTCCGTTTGAACTGCGCTTGCAGTTTTCGAAATTTTCGAATTTGTCGGAATCTCTGCCTGACCCGAATCCAAAATGTTTGAAAATATCGAACTTCGCATCTTCGCTCAGAATCGATATATTGAATTTGCCGCTTTTTAAAATCATTTCGTGTGTGTAATTTGATTTGTTGACGGCGATGCTTATTCTGTTTGGCTCACTTGTTACCTGACCTGCGGTGTTTATAACACAACCGTTGTCTTTTCCTTCAAAAGATGAGGTGAGTATAAACAATCCATAGGTCAGGTTATACATTGCCTTTTTGTTCATAAAAATCTCCTTGTTTTTCAGGTCATTGCGGCGCCGTCTACACGCAGAACGATACCCGTTACATACGATGCCATATCGCTTGCAAGGTATAAAAATGCGTTTGCTACATCTTCCGGATCTCCGGGGCGACCGAGCGGTATTCCCGCGGATATACGGTCTACAAGCTCTTTCGGCAGAGCCGCTACCATATCTGTCTTTGTCACGCCGGGAGCGACGGCATTGACTCTTATTCCGTCTTTTGCAAGTTCTCTTGCCAGAGATTTGGTAATGCCGTTTACGGCAAATTTGGTGGCAGGATATCCGCATCCGGAGGGCTGTCCGTATTCCGCAACCATGGAACTTGTATTGATTATGACACCCGAGCCTTGTTCTTTCATTATACGTGCTGCCGCCTGGGAACATACGAATACTGCTTTGAGGTTTATGTCGAGAATCTTGGAGAATTCCTCTAAGGTGTAGTCGTATATGCTTGTGCGCGAGGATATTCCGGCGTTGTTTGCGAGTATATCGAGGGAACCGAAGCGTTCTTTGACGGAAGCGAAAGCTGCCGCTACCTCTTCGGGATTGCACAGATCGGGCCAGATACCCATAACGTTGTCTTTGTAATCCTGCAACTGACTCAGTGCTTTTTCAACCGTCTCCTCTCTCGAACCGGCGATAGCTACATTAGCCCCGTTTTCAAGATATTTTTTTGCAATGGCAAGACCGATGCCTCTTGTGCCGCCTGTTACAACGGCTGTTTTTCCTTTTAACATATAAGTCCTCCTTTTATATTTTCAAATTTTATTATTGTCTTCATTTGATTTGCGGCATTCACTGCACAGGTAAAAGATGTTAAGGTCATAAGATAAAAATTCTTCTTTTAATTGTTTTTTTAACGAGTATGTAAGATCATCAAGAATGATATCCGTAAGTTTGCCGCATTTTTTACATATTAAGTGGTCGTGTTTCAATGCTTTGTCGTATCTGTCGGGCATATTCGGATATGTAACTTTATGGATAAGGTTTGCGTTCCATAATTTGTTTACGTTGTTGTATACTGTTGCCATGACGATTTTGGGGTGTTTTTTTTTGAGCATTATATAAATTTGTTCTGCCGTCAGATGCTCTTGCGAGGCGTTTACAATGTTATATATTTCTTTTTCATAGTTTGTCATACGAATATCACCTCGCTCTTAAATTAGTATTATTCTAAATTTCTTATATATATTCTAATATATTTATTATATTTTGTCAATATGCTGCTTGGAAAAAATGGCGGTTATGTAATAATCTCACAAAATGGAATGGCATATATGTTTTTCTCTTAAAATGCTGTTTATATATTTTAAAAAAAATCGGGATAATTTTTTTATTTTTTTTGAATTTGCTATTGACATTTTCCGCGTCTTCGGATATAATGGATAACGTTGCAGGGCAAGACACCCGAAAGCAACGGAAAAATATGCGAGAGTGGCGGAACTGGCAGACGCGCACGTTTGAGGGGCGTGTGGTTCATCCATACGGGTTCAAGTCCCGTTTCTCGCACCATGAAAAAGCTACTGAATATCAGTAGCTTTTTCATTAAGTATCTGTCCCTGCGACGGATATTATCTCTACAAAATAATATGCGGGTATGGCGGAATTGGCAGACGCGCTAGATTCAGGTTCTAGTGGGGGCAACTTCGTGAAGGTTCAAGTCCTTTTACCCGCACCAAACTTAAAGTCTGCATGAATATGCAGACTTTTTTCTTTTTCGTTATAACGCTTGTTATCAGTGTTTTTGTTGTATTTATAAGAAGAAAAAATGCTGCGATAAAAAAGAAAAAACATATTTTCCGGAGAGCCTAATCAAGTTGAGACGCTGAATTAAGTGAAAGCACAAAATATAAAAAGCCAAGTGGTTGAAAAATCACTTGGCTTTTGTGTTAATATGAAATAAAAAAGAGGTGAGAAGAATGATAAAAAGAGAAGAGATAAAGAATTTCAGATGTTATTTAATTGAAAAAGAGTATGTGTTATCAACAGTAGAGATATATATTCGCTTCATCGGAAAAAGAGATGACCAAGGCAGAATATGAAAAACTTCTTTCTTGCAGCCAAGTCAAAGAATGACGAAAGACTGTATCTTCAGAATAATAAGTGATATATTGTTATATAATGAATGGTTTGATTAGTGGTTGGAAAACCATGTTTTACTGATAAAAAGAACAGTACTTACAGTATTAAGATAACAGGCATTTTTTATAAAAACTATTCAAAATTATTACTTTAATGCCATTAGTTTTTTAAATAGTTTTCAAGTAAAATAGCTTCCTTTTCGTTTAATTTTCTGATGGCATCATATTCTTCTAAATAGTTTTTTGAATTTATATTTGCTATTTCTTTTTTTAATATTTTCATAAATATGATATGCATTTGTTTATTTATATTATTGTATTTATCTACAATTTCCTTGTTATCTATGAAATGATTTTCGATTATGTAATTGAAATATTTCATCATAATATCTTTATGTTCCATAATGGCTCTGATACTAATAATATTTAATCCAATATCAGACATTACATGTAGTGAACGTTCAACACTTTCGTATCCAAAGATATTTATTTTATATTCTTCGTAATTTGGATAAGCATTTTCTGAATTTATATAGCATTTTATTAATCTAAGAGAACGTTCATAATCAAATTTAAATATCAGATCTTTTTTTGCTTTTATGAAATTTAAATAATTAGAAAAATGCATAGAAGTTAATGAGGATAAGTATTCTTTAGATGGTATTTGTGATGTTCCAAAATTTCTCTTATAATTATAATCAAGTGCAAAAAAAGAATCGGATGTTTTGTCATATCCATATATCATAATCAAATTATAGAAGGCATCTGACTTATAATGGATTGTGTGTGATAGACATGATTCGTTTGTGTAATGTAATATGTAATACCCTTTTTTTAGATGTTCTATGATTTTTTCTTTTATCTCTATATCACTGTATATTTTTTTGTTTATATCAGGAATTTGTATTATATCAAACCAACTATTGTCCTAAAACAGCCTTTTTGTACTTTTGAAATTATTATCTATATTAAAATCAAGATATTCTTTGGGATGGTTCCATCCACGATTATTTAGATTTAAATAGTTGGAAATTACATATTTATTAAATTCCGGATAATTTATTCCTAAAATATTGAATAGATATGCGTGTATACGATAGCATCTTATTGGTGGTTGTGAGTTATGTGGTAGCAAAATCGTTTCTTTGTCTGTCATATAAAACCTCCTAAATTTAAGAATTACATAGGAATTCTAAATTAGAATATTATTTGATATGTTTATTTACAAGCGGATTTTGTAGATTTATATTTTTATTTGTCAATGAAATTATACCATATTTTTGAGGTGATTCTTTATACGGGATAAATGGATGAATAATTGTGATTTTTGAATTTATTGAAACACATATCCCTTTCGAAATTATATTATCCCTATTTTTCAAAAATCTATGATAATATGTTACATTAATGTCGATATGCAAGAGAGAAAAAAACAAAATATAATAAATAGTTTTGTTATTATAGTAGATAATTTATTGTATTTATGTTGTCTGAAAATATGTGCCAGTAATCAAGGAGGAATTGTTTATGGAGTATATACCAATGAAACGCACAGAAATGTATGATATATGCGACAAGTTGAAAAAAAATGGAGTTACATTGGTAGCGGCATTTGATAATATGGAGGTAATTGCATATCCGGCGGCATTTGATAATGTTATAGGCGTATCCTCAAACAGCGAATGTAATAAAACCACGGATATTGAATTTATAAATAACAAAATTGTAAATGTTTGTGCCAAGGGTGGCATTCAAAGGGTTAAATGGATAGGACCGAAATATATTTTTACACAAGGTAATAGCTATGCTTGCGCACATATAACTGGTATTTTATCGAAAACGGACTGTCTTACGATGGAAGAGACACTTTTTTATTTGCAAAAAACTGCAAAAAATAAGTATAATAGAATAAATGATGTACATCTGCTGGATTATCCATATATACCTATGGGGAAAAATGCTGTTTTATTCCCATTTAATAAGGAAATGCATAGTTTAGTTCGATTTAAGGATTTACTATGTGTTAATATAGTTGATATATATGATATTAAATATTCAGCACGGGTTAATTCATCGACTAATAAATTATTGAATTTGTCAGGACAAATTGATTATTGCATAAAAAATATTGAAAAAATTGCTTGGGATACCTTTGATATGATTATTATCGGACATACCGATGAACTTGTAAAATTGATAGGCAATTTTGAATTAGTTGACAACTTGATTTTAACGGCGTATAATAAAGGAAAATATATATATTGTTTTGACGATATTTCTGATATTGTGAAAAAGCATTCCTTATCAATGAATAATATATATTTCCCTCATATAACAAATGAAAACATTGATCCGATCCCATTGGGGATGTTGTACAGGCCGATAGTACCTATGTTAGGTATTTTTGGGACAACTTCAAAACAAGGAAAATTTACATTGCAGCTTATTTTGCGTCAGAAATTTCTGAGAGACAATTACAATGTTGGGCAAATTGGTACAGAACCATCAGCGTATTTGTTTAATATGGATTTGTGCTTTCATTTTGGATATAGATCAACGACAAATGTTATTCGTCATAATATGGTAAGTTATCTGAATTCATCTATCAATGATATTGCCAAAAAAAATGTTGATATAGTTATATCCGGTTGTCAATCAGGTACGGTTACTTATGATTTTGGAAATGTAAATTATTATACATTTTCTCAAACAGATTTTCTTTTGGGAACATTGCCTGATGCAGTTATTTTGTGTGTTAATTCTTATGATGAATTAGATTATATAAAACGTACAATCAAATATATAGAATCTTGTGTTGATAGTAATGTAATTGCGCTTGTTATATATCCTATGGGATATAATGATCAATTAGGAAGAAGCAGACTGGTTCGTTTAGACGAAGAAAAATTAAATGAAATTAAACGTCTCTATTCATTGCAGTTTGATCTTCCTACATATATTTTGGGGGATGAATTTGATATGGAAAGTTTATATTCTAATGTTATTTCATTCTTTACATCAAATACAGGAGAATAAAACAATGAAGAAAGAAAAATCCAAATATAATTTATTAAATAACATCACATATGCTCTTAGCAACATATGGAAATGGGATAAATCATTTTATTTGTTTTTTATACCGAGTATACCGATCGCGGTTTTTATTCCGTTTATGGCGACGTATTTCCCGAAAATACTTATTGATTCTGTTCAATCCAATCAAAGTATACAGAAAATAATAGGTATTATTGCCGTCTATTTCGGGGCACTTATTATAATCAATTTATTTAACGGTTTTTTTGACAGTAAGTTGGAGATGAGGCAATATAATCTTTCAAATCTCTACCAGCACGCTATTATCGAAAAGCATATGCGCACAGACTATGAAAATACGGATAATCCTGAGGCAATAACAAAATATCAGCACGCTATGAACGATGCGTGCTCGGGGCAGTGCGCTCCTGAATTTATTTGGCAATCGCTAATGGGCTTTTTTATCAGTTTACTCGGTATATTTACATATGGTTCTGTTATTGCGAAAGTTTCTCCATGGATTTTGGCATTATTGTTTTTGTCGGCTTTAATTACTTATTTTATAAGCCGTATGCAGAGAGATTATATAGAAAGAAACAAAGACAATTGGGTTGCGATTGACAGAAAAATAGGATATCTTCAAGGATTTTCAAGAAAATTTGACCATGCAAAGGATATTCGTATTTACGGAATGTTCACGTGGCTTTCTGATATGCTTACCGGCTTTCAAAATGAGCGTTTTGAATGGACTAAAAAGGTAAGTTTGCGCAGTTTCGGCGTCCATTGTCTAAATGCGTTGCTTACTCTTATTCGAAACGGTGCTGCATATGCCGTATTAATCGTTATGGTATTAAATAATGAAATCGGAGCGGGTGATTTTGTTTTCTATTTTGGCGTGATTACTGGTTTTTCGTCTTGGCTTAACGGCATTAGCAATAAAATAAATGATATCACACATAAGAGTATAAAAATCGGCTATTACCGAGAGTATTTTGAAATTGAAGAAAAATACAATCACGGTAAAGGTTGCGCGCTTCCCGGAAATCAAGAACTTCCCGTGGAAATTGACTTTAATAATGTTTCTTTTAAATATCCATCTGCGGACGGCGAAAAATATGTTATAAAAAATATCAGTTTAAAAATAGGTAAAGGTGAAAAACTGGCGATTGTCGGAGCAAATGGTGCGGGCAAAACAACCCTTGTAAAATTAATTTGCGGTTTTTACTATCCTTCTGAGGGGGATATAAAACTTAACGGACATACTATTGCTGATTATAATATAGAAGAATATTATTCACTATTTTCGGCGGTCTTTCAGGATATTTATTTGTTGCCCGTTACTATTGCGGAATTTATTGCATCTTCCGATAAAGATATTGACAGGGAACGTGTTATTGATGTAATAAGTAAATCCGGACTTTACGATAAGATAAACTCATTGCCCAAAGGTATTGATTCTAGGCTTATGAAAGGCGTTTTTGATGATTCAATTGAAATGTCTGGTGGTGAACGTCAAAAGCTTATGCTTGCCCGTGCGCTTTACAAGGATTCTTCGGTTATTGTACTTGACGAGCCTACAGCAGCACTTGACCCTATCGCTGAAAATGAGCTTTATTTGAAATACAGTGAACTTACTGCAAATAAAACCTCTGTTTATATTTCTCACCGTCTTGCATCTACACGTTTTTGTGACAGAATAATATATCTTGAAAACGGTGAAATTGCAGAATGCGGTTCTCATGATGAACTTATGAAGCTTGATGGAAAATACGCACATATGTTTGAACTTCAAAGTCACTATTATAAGGAGGGTGTTGAAAATGTGTAAGAACAATGTCAATATCCGCGCGCTGAAATTGATGAACTCTTTTTGTCCGTCATATTTTCCGTTGCTGATTGCAAAATCATTTTTTAATAAACTCTCTCCTTATTTTAATCTTTATCTTTCCGCTGAAATTGTCAATGAAATTGTCAGAGGAGCGGATAAAGGCAATCTTATTATTCTTGTACTCATTACGGTTATCGGAAATTTTGCTATAGCAATTATCGGCGGGATATTTAATCGTGTTTTCGGACACAAAGAAACAATTCTTATGCAACGGGAGGCGGCATATTATAACGAAAAAACACTAAAGCTCGATTATGCCGATCTTGAAAATCCGTCTGTCCGTCAGCTCCGCAGAAAAATCGCAGAATCTGCAAAAATTAATGGTCACGGAAAAAAGTTGCTTTTGTTATCGGTTGGGCGTTTGGTAAATGTTACGATTAGTTTTGCTCTGGCACTTGTTTTGGGAATCGAAATGTTTGTTTTGATGTTTTCGTCGGGATTCAGCTGGTATATAATTTTGTTTGCGGGGCTTATTGTCGGATTTATTACATTTAACGTATGGTATTCGTTCAGAGTAAATGATAAAATGGGGGCATTGTCCCAAGACGTATCAAAAACCATGATTGACGAAAACCGTATTGATGAAGCAATAGATAGTTACAATATGGGAAAAGATGTCCGTTTATACCGACAGGATAAGCTTATTATGAAGATGAAAAATTTTGCTTTCGGACTTCATAAGAAATCTTACAGAATGATGGCGTCCAAACGCTATATATACAATATCCCTCTGATAATTACAGGCTCATTACTGCATGCGATAATATATATTTTCGTTTGCGTTTATGCAATTGTCGGTTTTTTCGGGATAGGAAGCATTATAAAATACGTCGGATTTGTAGAAACGATTGCGAGCTGTATTACAAGCTATTTTGGTATATTCGCGGATATAAAACACAATAGTCCGTTTGTAAAAGATTATCTTGAGTATTTTGATCTTCCGAAAAATATGAGCGGAGGTTCTCTTGCAGTTGAAAAACGCAATAATAACGAATATTATGTGGAATTTCGAGATGTTTCTTTCAAGTATCCGGGAGCAGATACATATGCTCTTAGACACGTGAATATTAAGCTTAATATAGGGGAAAAACTTGCTGTTGTAGGTATGAACGGATCGGGAAAAACTACGTTTATCAAACTTATGTGCCGTCTCTATGATCCTGCCGAAGGCGAGATTCTACTTAATGGTATAAATATCAAAAATTATGACTATGATGAGTATTTATCTATATTTTCGATTGTTTTTCAGGATTTCAAACTTTTTTCGTTTTCACTTGCGGAAAATGTCGCTGCCAGCAAAGATTATAATGCCATGAGGGTTATAGACTCTCTTGAGCAATCCGGATTTGGCGAGCGTCTTTCAAAAATGCCCGATGGAATAAAAACATCATTGTACAAGGATTTTGACAAGAACGGAGTGGAAATTTCGGGCGGAGAAGCTCAAAAGATAGCGCTTGCTCGTTCACTTTATAAAAATGCGCCATTTATAATTCTTGATGAGCCGACTGCGGCGCTTGATCCTATTGCGGAATATGATATTTATTCGAGATTCAATGATATTGTAGGTGATAAAACAGCTATATATATCAGTCACCGTCTTTCTTCCTGTCGCTTCTGTGACAGAATTGTTGTATTCGATAATGGGAAAATCATTCAGCAAGGTTCTCATAAAGAATTACTTGCAGATGAAAAAGGTAAATATTATGAACTGTGGTACGCACAGGCTCATTATTACGCAGAAGAGAATTCTAATTGAGCGGTATAAAGGAAAAAGGTCCGTCATTTATTATGACGGACCTTTTTCCTTTATTCGAACTAAATTTATTTTTTCGAATCAATAAATATCGGATCTGGCAAGATGATTTGAATTCCGAACATATCGAATTCTTCGAAATAATCAATAATACCATGATAGTCGGATACGATTTTTGCGATTATTTTTGTTCCGTAACCGTGAGAGTCTCTTGATTTTTTTGTTGTTCTGAGTTCTTTATTGTTTTGTAGAACGGATTTTTCGATAGTATTTTTGCAAATAATAACTCTATTTGAATTTTGTCTTAAAAACATTAATTCAATTCTTTTTTCTTTTGCATTTTCAATAGCTTCGATTGCATTGTCAAAGATATTTCCAAAAAGACAAGCCAAATCGAATTCATTTATGTCGGATAGGTTTCCGATAGAACCAGATATAATTACCTGAGTGTTTGTGAGGTTGCCGAGTTTTGAATTTATCAAATAGTCTAATATTTTATTATCTGATTTTATTAAATTTCCGAGGGAATCTACATTCGGAATAAGCTTGTTTAAGTAGTTTACGCACTCGCTTACATTATTGTCGTCGAGAAAACCCGATACGACGGTCAAATGTTGCTTTATATCGTGGCGGAGCTTTCGTATATTATCATATATTGTTCGAGCGTCATTTAGTCTTGATTTTTCAAAAGCTATTTTTTCATTAAGCAATTTTAATTCATATTTTGCTTTGAGCAGTTTCTGAATTTGGTAAATGAGGATATACAGAATTATGTTTACAATAACGAAAGCTACCGAGATAATCAGCATCGATTTTCCTATTGTTTCGTTGCCATATAAACTGATGACACCAACTGCTGTGCCGAGACCTGCTATTGTTGTCAGGGAAAAAAGAAATGTTAAAATACTGTTTTTAATATCTAACATTCTATCGTTTTTGAAAAAGATCAAGATTACTTTTAAAACAGCTGTGAGAGCAACTTTATGCATAAGCACATATATATACCTGACTGAGCTGTCGTTTCCTTGCATAAGCTCATCAAGATCAGATACAAATATAGAGAGAAGCGTATATAGCAGTGTGCTTATCAAAACCAGCGTAATTTCAAACGTAACGGCTGAGAGCACTGCTTTTCCGTAGTTGCGGTTCGATATCAACAATGAGTAGGTGATATATAGCATTAAAAAAATAAAAGTTGATAAAACATTAAATCCCGCCAAAAAGTGATCACTGAAAGCGGTATATGCAAAAATTATAATTATTGAGGGAATGACATATTTGTTTTTTCGAATGTCTAATGACGAATTGCAAAATACAGTTATGAAATATACAGATAAAATACTGTCGAATAAAGAAGCTAGATTTTCAAATAGTAAGTTCATTTTTGTGCAACTCTCTTTCGGACGAAACTCATATATGATTCTTTGAATGAAGTGAGTCTTCGTCGGCTTATGTCAATTCGTTTGCTATCTTTCATAATAACGTATCCGTCATTGTTAAAATTTTCGATATGTTCTTCATTTACGATATATGCTGCGTGAATTCTGAAAAAATCGTATTTTTGAGTCAACTGTTCAACGGAGCCTAGTGTTCCGCGGCATTGGTATGTTTTTCGTGAGGCTGTATAAATAATAAAATAATTCCTATCGCTTTCAATATAGAGAATATCTTTAAGTCTCAATATTTGTTCGCCGTATGTGGTATTAAATGTAACTGTTTCGTTATCTAAAATACATTTATCTATAACTTTTTGAAATGTTGCAGGAAGTTCTTGTTCTAAGTGTGATTTTCTTAAAAAGCGGAAAGGACAATATTCAAATGAACTGTATACAAAATCGTCATGTGCGGAAACAAAAATGATAACTATGTCAGGATAGTTTTTGCATAGCTTTTCTGCCAGTTTGAATCCGTTGATTTCTGGCATATCTATATCAAGAAACAGAACGTTGATTGAATATGTTTCTAAATATTTAAGAACGTCTTGTGCAGATCCGAATGTCGGAGCTATATGGCAGTCAATACGTTCGGGCAGGGTATATGCACATAGTTGATGAATCTTTTGTGATAATATGCCGGCAAAGAAAGGATTATCGTCACATATGGCAAAAGTAATCATGATATTTACGCCTTTCTGAAGATGTTATAAATATTATAAATAAATTTTTTGAATAAGTCAAATAAAAATAATAATAGCAGGATATCTTTATAAACCGATATCCTGCTATTTACTCTTTCACTTTGAAAATTTTCTCAAAGCAGAAGGTTCTTTGGGCTGATATGTGTTCCAATTGGAAGTAGCACCGCAAGCAGATACTGCGGTTTTTCGAGCGAATTTTGCAAGAATTTCTGCAATCTTTTTTTTCATATTTTACTCCTTTTCTTTATATATACTGATAGAGATTTAAGATTTTCTCTGTCTGATACTAGATTATCATAAATATATTTTTCTTTTAAAAATAAGGGATAATATTTATTGATAAGGGATAAATGTAATTGCTATGCAATAAAGTATAGGAACGGATGGCGTATATTTGTGATAATCATTATGATTGCATTACGATTATCCTAAATATTGATTTTATATACCTATATAAATAAAATGAGCGTTTTGTTATTATAATATAGATGGATAAAAGTTATTAAAGGCGGTGATTATAATAAATAGTGATCGTAAAATTTCACATCAGTATATGGATGCTTTAATTAAAGCGATTCAAGAAAAACGAGAACTAAGTGCGAAAGAACTCTGCAAAACTAATTTGATTAGAGAAAGTAATATTGAAGTAGTCGATGAGTGGTATTATAAATTATTTCAATTTGTTTTGAAAAATCCGCCAAAATCATATGTGATAAAATTAATTGTTTGTCAAAATCAATCTGAGGTGATGTCAATTCGATATATATATTCAGAGGATGATAAAGAGCCGAAAGAGGTAATAATAAGTATAGACAGTATTTAATCTATTATAAATTCAAGTATTGGTATTCGCATTATTTTGGAGTATGTGTTTATTTATATAGGGAATTAACATGAGTACTAGAATCAATATATTCGTGTAAAAAATAGTATTACCTATAAAATGATATTTTTTTAGTATTAAACCTAATAGATTTATAATCGCGAATAAAATTATACTTGTTTTTTTGTTCTTCCTTTTTTTATCACCGGAAAGTGGCTTGTTTGGATTTTCGATTGGCCCGATACGCATGATTATGTATAAGCCAAGTAATGTTGATATGAGAAAAGCGTATGAATTAACAGATGTATGTGTAGAAAGGGCTATTATACATAAATAAAAATTATGGTAAATAGTTGGCATTTTAAGTATGTATTCGCGTGAAATCCTCCGGTGTAGCGACGAACAAGAATAAATACCGCAAGAAAAGTTATTGTTGAAATTAATTGATTGAGTATTATTCCGATGATTAGTATAATAGCGGTGCAAATGAGAAATGAAAATATCAATTCAAACCCGTAAATATAAATTTCTTGTGTTTCTTCGTCTGCTGGTATGTATTTGTTGATTTTTTTACATATCCATAAAGAGAGTTTGTGATTCATTTTATTTCCTTTACAATATTTGTATAATGATTATATGATAATTAATTTTTATATTAATTTCAAAAGCGGGGATAATGCACATGCACTGGGGATAAATGGTGCAATGAATATAATCAATATACTTTTTAATTCTTTAAGAAAATATTATGATATTGTAATATTATTATTGAAAAGATTTTTTATTAACTTAGGGTGGTTATAAAAAGTTAGTGCTTTCCAAATCAAATAAATCCGAGCCAAATACTGTAACAAGTGTTTTGTTCGGATTTATTTTTTGTACAAAGAAAACCACGCGATAGTTGCGTGGTTGGAAAAAGATTAATCGGTTAGGGAAAATCCTCTGATTACAGTAGAGTAGACCAAAAGTTGCAAACTGAGGATAGCGTGAAAAAGCAGTATCTGTTCAGCGCGCCAGTCGACAGTTCTGACAGCCATGCATTGTATACAGTTATGCGATATTTTTTTCAAAACACAATGCTCCGTTGAGTTGAACTAGCTTTTGTGTCGCTTCGCACATGGAGGTTTTTGTGTTATAATATAGTCATAGTACAGAGATTATAATTAAAGAAGAAAAAACAATGGCTAATTCCATAGGACAAACAATAAGAAGACTTCGCAAGGAAAGAAATCTGACACAGGATGAATTAGCCGAACAACTTAATGTAACCGCGCAAGCTATATCGAAATGGGAAAATGAAACCGGTTTGCCGGACATTTCACAGATTATACCGCTTGCGAGCGTTTTTGGTGTAAGCACAGATATTTTGTTCGGAATAGAAGGGACAAGCGAAAATGACGAAGCATTGAGAATCGTTCAAAAAGCAGATGCAATAAAAGAATACGGTAAACAGAACACTTATCTGCGCGCATATGATATGATGATTGATGGGTTAAAAAAATACCCGAATAATATGACGCTGTTGAATAACTGTATCCGGCTCGGTCTTGCACTGGCTCTGCCCGAAAACGGTTATCTGTACTCCGCCGAACGTGCAAAAGAAATTTGTGCTGAAACTATCCGACAGGCAAATCTTATTATATCATACTCAAAAAATATATCGGAAATTATGGCTGCGCGTCAGTCTCTGATATTTTTATATTCATCGGAAGGCAGGTATGATAAAGCAACTGTCGAGGCTCAGAATTTTCCCGCACGTACAGATCTTACCTTATATTCCAATATGGCAAGAGTAAACGAATATATGGGAAATCATGCACGCGAAATAACATATCTGTGTAGTGATATCGACTATGCTTTACAGACGCTTGAGGACAATACGGTCCGATTGGGAAAGGCATATTATAAAACCGGGAAATACAACAACGCGATCGATGTATATCAAACATTCTTGAATATCCTGAAAGTGATCTTCAAGGATGGGTATCACCCGCCGTATCACGATTTTGATTCCGGCGATTGTTATATCCTGCTGGCTCAGGCATATTTGGCAATCGGCAATACTGACCAAGCCATGAATGCCGTTGAAAACTCCATCATGTATTATCTGAATTTGATCGAACATTGCACAGGTGATATAATTGCACGTATCGCGCTAATGAAATCACCTTTGGTACAGGAAAGCGAATTGACCGCGTGTACAACTAAGTCGGCAATAAAGAACAGATTGATTGAAAAATTATCAGCCGAGGAAATACAACCGCTTAGTAAAGACAAACGGTTTCAAAATCTGTACGAAAATATATACAATTTAAAGATATAACATTGTTTATGTAAATAAAGTCAATGTTCAGAAACCATGCAGTTGTTTATACAAAATCAGAGTTCATTCTTTTTATACAACGAAAACCACGCGATAGGCGCGTGGTTGAAAAAACTAATCGTTGAGGGAAAATCCTCTGATTGCAGTAGAGCAGACCTGTTAGCTGAAATATCGCAAACAGAGGATTTATCTATGAAAAATAACACATATAATGACTATTTATTGCCTAATGTCTTGGCAATGCGATTTTCGCATTTTTTATATCGTTCATTCTCTGCGATTTTGCTGTTATCATGTTTGCAGAATCTGTAACACCATGAAGGCGTATGAGATACGAAAAATTTAATGTCTTCTATAATAAGTTTATCCGAACAGTTTTGGATGACCCAATTATACATTTCTATCGCAATGTCCGTTGCCTTTTCAATACAGGAAAGTGCGTTTTCGGTATCGGATATATCGAGATAGTCCGCGCAACGCGACGTAAAAGAAGTTATTAAACAACAATACGGATTGTTCTCATAATTGTTTACTTCCAAATCATCGATGTTAAGATAAAGCCTTAAAAATTCTTTTGACGCATATTCCATGTCTTTCCAAGCATTTACGGCGTCTGTTTTGTCTGTTTCATTTTGCTCTGATATGCATTTCGCCCTGTAATACAGAGATAATATATAATCGCGGAATTTTATTTTGCTTGCGCTTTGGGCGGAATCGGCGGCTTTTTGCTTTTCACCTCTTTGTCTGTATATCATACGCATGATATTTTCTTTTATTCCGCAAAATTCGGGCATTTCTTCTGCAAGATTTTCCGCGTCGCTCCATTTTTCACAGAGTAGAAAATGGCGGATCCTTAGTTCTGCGGCATTTATTTTGCGTTGTGTATTCCTGTCATTGTCACAAATACTGCAAAGCATTCGGTCGCATTCGCAATACAACTCGTCGAATTCTTTTTTCGGAATCACAAATTTATTACGATTTTTTGATACCGTGAGATAATCATTGAGCGCAAGCGCGCACAGATATTTTATATCATAGTCAAGCGGATACTTCCTTAAATAATCTTTATACAGCTCATATACCATATAATCTGCATTGTTTTCGGCGGTATTTACGGAATATTCAGCCCATATTTTTTTGACATTCTCTTCGAGTTTTTTTCGCTCTCCGTTTTGGTCTTTCCCGACGCCGAGAAGGCAATCGGTGGAAATACCCAGAACAGAAGCAAGCGGTACTATTTGCGAGATATCGGGCATAGTGTTGTCGCATTCCCAATTCGAAACAGATTGAATCGAAACACCTATCTGTTCTGCAATATACGATTGCGAAAATCCGCTTTCGCGGCGCAAGGTTTTCAGTCTTTCACCAAAGCTCAACATTGTTTTTCCTCAACTTTCTGTTTTGTTATTGAAATTGTGCGATCGCTCTTTCTGTATATATTATAAACGAACTCAAAAAAGCTGTAAATACAGTTATCGGAGAATTGCATTATAAGGGGCGTTATATTACGAGTGAAAACCATCAAAAAACAAATAAAAGCAATGATAATTTTCGAATACGTTTCGGCGGTTATTCGTTTTGCGGTGGCTTTTGCATATAAAATGTTTTTTTTGAAGATATTATGGTTTGACAAAATGTTTAAAATATGGTAAAATCTTATGCGGAAAAACACGTGCCTCGGCGCAGATTATACGATGTTTTTCGGAGGATATTTATATGAATTCAAAAATAAAACTTATAGCGTTCGACCTCGACGGAACTTTGACGCAGCACAGAACCAAACTTGCTCCCGAAAACAAAGCGGTGCTTGATGAACTTTCGAAAAAATACAAGCTCTTAATGGTAGGCGCCGGCACTTGCGAACGTATTTTCAATCAGATGGAACATTATCCGATAGATATAATCGGCAATTACGGGCTTCAATACGCGGAATATTCGGCAGATGACAAAAATATACACATCATAAAAGACAGAACTTTTGAATGTGACAGGGAAAGCGTAAGCAAAAGAGTCGATTTTATAAGAGAAAAATACGGATTTACCGATTTTGCCGGAAACAGCGTTGAATTTCATCATTCCGGATGCGTTACAATAGCGCTTCTCGGAACGCAGGCAAAAATAGAAGATAAGCTTTCTTTCGATCCCGACAGAAAAAAGAGAAGAGCTATATATAACGAAGTAAAGGAACTTTTCAGCGACTATATCGTCTTTGTCGGCGGTTCTTCGTCTTTCGATATGTCTCCCGCTCCGTTCAACAAAGCATACGCGCTTTCGGAATACGCCGCAGAACATGGACTTTCTCATGACGAGGTGCTTTATGTGGGCGACGATTACGGCGTTGGCGGTAATGATGAATCCGTTTATCTTTCCGACTTTAATTATAAAAAAATCGATGATTATCGCGATTTCCCGAATGTTATGAAGGATTTACTTTAAAAAACGTTTTTATTTGCAAAAAATCGGCAAATAATATTGACAAGATTTTTGTTTGTGTTAAAATATAATGGTAATGCATAGATGTCGCTATAAGAGTGATTTCTGAATTGCAAATATATAAGGCCGGGCGGGCAACCGCTCAAAGCTTATCGGACAAGGCCGGCCGCTGCCGCGTGTAGTGTAAAGCGCTACAACAATTATTGATCGGGTAATAACCCAAATTTTATAAGTTGGTAACTTGATAACCCGTGCGAGTTCGCACCACCTTGTGAAACGTCAATAAAGAGTAGTAAAAGTATATTTGCTAAATAGACTCTGAATGCGATCGGCAATACATTATTTAAGATGAATTTTTCTGTAAAGAGAAAATCTTTTTTGATGTTTATCGGATTTCAAAGGCGGTGCTGAAAAAGCACCGCTTTTATTTTTTATTTTGGAGAGGCAGTTTAATGGATAGAGAACGTCAAAAACAAGCGCCTATATATGCGGCTTTGGAAGCTTTCAGACGTCAGCGCGTCGTGCCGTTTGATGTCCCCGGGCACAAGCGCGGGAGAGGAAACCCCGAACTTGTTGAGCTTTTAGGGGAAAAATGCGTCGGAATAGACGTAAATTCGATGAAACCGCTTGACAACCTTTGTCATCCGATATCCGTTATAAAAGAGGCGGAAGAGCTTGCGGCGGACGCATTTGGCGCTGCTCACGCATTTTTGATGGTGGGCGGAACCACGAGTTCCGTTCAGAGTATGGTGCTTTCGGCATGCAAACCCGGTGACAAAATTATTTTGCCGCGCAATGTTCATAAAAGCGCTATAAACGCTCTTGTGCTTTGCGGAGCTACTCCCGTATATATAGATCCGAAAGTCGACAAGGAGCTTGGAATTCCGCTCGGAATGGAGACGGCGGACGTAAAGGAAGCGATAGAAAAAAATCCCGACGCCGTTGCGATACTTATAAACAACCCCACGTATTACGGTGTTTGTTCCGACCTTAAAAGCATTGTTTCTCTTGCTCACGAGCATAATATGCTTGCTCTTGTTGACGAGGCGCACGGAACGCATCTATATTTCGGTCCGGGACTCCCTTGTCCCGCTATGCGCGCGGGCGCCGATATGGCGGCTATCAGCATGCACAAAAGCGGAGGAAGTCTTACGCAGAGTTCGCTTCTTTTGACAGGGGCAAATGTGAATGAAGGCTATGTAAGCCGCATAATAAATTTGACACAAACAACGAGCGCGTCGTATCTTCTTATGGCGAGCCTTGATATAAGCCGCAGAAATCTTGCTCTTCGCGGAGAGCAGAGCTTTTCCAAGGTCATAAACATGGCGGAATATGCAAGGCAGGAAATAAACGATATAGGCGGATATTACGCGTACGGCAGAGAGCTTATAAACGGCGGCAGCGTATTTGATTTCGACGTTACAAAGCTCGCGGTAAACACGCGCGGAATCGGTCTTACGGGAATTGAAGTATACGACCTTCTCCGCGATGAGTACGATATCCAGATAGAATTCGGAGATCTCTCCAATATGCTCGCCTATATTTCGATAGGCGACAGAATACAGGATATAGAGCGTCTTGTAGGTGCTCTTGCCGATATCAGAAGGCTTTACGCAAAGCCGAAGAGCGACCTTTTTACGGCGGAGTACATTCCTCCGATAGTTGCGGCAACTCCTGCGGAAGCTTTTTATGCGAAAAGGGAAAAGCTTCCTCTCGAACACACGATAGGTCGTATATGCTGTGAATCCGTAATGTGCTATCCCCCGGGAATACCGATACTTGCCCCCGGTGAGGTTATAACGAAAGATATAGTAGATTATATAAATTTTGCAAAAGAAAAAGGATGTTCCATGCAGGGACCGGAAAGCTCGGATATAAGCGAGCTTTTGGTAATGGCATGATCTTATAAAAAGAAAGGGGATTTGGCTATGCCTCAGACGGAATATATGGATTACTGGTTCGGAGAAATGCATACGGACAATGTGAAAATGTGCATACGCGTGAAAGAACAGCTCTTTCACGGTAAAAGCGATTTTCAGAGCATCGATGTTTTTGATTCCGTAGAATTCGGGAAATTCCTTGCAAGCGACGGAAGCGTTATATTTTCCGAAAAGGACGAGTTTACCTATGACGAGATGATTGTCCATGTGCCTATGGCTGTTCACCCCGATGTAAAGCGCGTTCTTGTTATCGGAGGAGGGGACGGCGGCGTTGCCAGAGAGCTTTCATATTACGGAGAGATAGAAGTTATAGATGTTGTAGAGCCGGACGAGATGTTCGTGGACGTTTGCCGTAAATTTTTCCCCGACAACGCCTGCGGTCTTGATGACTCGCGTGTCCGCATATATTATCAGGACGGACTTCGTTTTCTAAGAGGATGTGAAAACGAATACGACCTTATAATAAACGACTGTACGGATCCTTTGGGGCACGCCGCCGGACTTTTTACAAAAGAGTTTTACGGCAGTTGCTACAAGGCGCTTAAAGAGGACGGAATAATGGTATATCAGCACGGAAGCCCGTTCTTTGACGAGGACGAGGAAAGCTGCCGTTCTATGCACAAAAGGGCGTTCCGCTCTTTCCCCGTGAACAGAGTATATCAGGCGCATATACCGACGTGTCCTGCCGGATATTGGCTTTTCGGATTTGCGAGCAAAAAATATCATCCGCTGAAAGATTTCGATCCCGAAAGATGGAACAAACGCGGGATAAAGACATGGTATTATACAACACACCTTCATTCGGGCGCTTTCATGCTTCCGAAATATGTTGAGGACCTTCTTGAAGAAGAAGAAAAAAGCGCAACCCTGTAATTGAAAAATAAAGTAAATTTAAAAATAATATTTAATATAAAAAATAAGGCGGATATCCGCATAAAGGAGCTTTTTCTATGAGCAGATTACTTGTTATAGGCTGTGGCGGCGTTGCTTCCGTTGCCATTCAGAAATGCTGTCAGAACAGCGAGGTT
>UQXK01000029.1 GCA_900544985.1 uncultured Eubacteriales bacterium | reverse complement strand
AACAGGCTGACCGCCGCCGTTTACACAGCCGCCGGGACAAGCCATAACTTCGATGAAGTCAACTTTTACTTCGCCGTTCTTAACCTTATCAAGAAGTGTTCTTGCGTTCTTAACACCGGAAGTAACAGCAACATTTACCGTAACATCGCCTATCTTGTAAGTAGCGTATTTTATCGGATCCGTGCCGCGTACATCTTTGAGATCGACAACTTCAAGGTTCTTACCGAGTATCATCTCGGCAGCCGTACGAAGAGCTGCCTCCATAACGCCGCCTGTTGCACCGAATATCTGACCGGCGCCGGAAGCCATATCGAACGGAGCGTCGAACGCTTCATCGTCAAGCTCGCGGAAGTTTACGCCTGCTTTTTCGATCATTCTTGCAAGTTCGCGTGTCGTTATAGCGTAGTCAACGTCGAATATACCTTCTCCTGCCGCACTCTGTCCGGGACGTCTTACCTCAAACTTCTTAGCCGTACAAGGAATTGCGGAAACGAAAACTATATCGGACGGATCGAGTCCGCGTTTTCTCGCATAATAAGTCTTGTACATTGCGCCGAACATCTGTTGAGGAGATTTGCAGGTGGAAAGATTGTCGACAAATTCAGGATAATAATGCTCGCAGAATTTGATCCAGCCGGGGGAACAAGATGTGATAAGCGGAAGCTTTTCGCCTTTTGTAAATCTTTCGATAAACTCCGTAGCCTCTTCCATTATCGTAAGGTCGGCTGTAAGGTTCATATCGTATACGCCGTCAAAGCCGAGTCTCTTTATAGCGGCAACCATCTTGCCTTCGACATCTGTTCCGGGCTCATATCCGAAGCATTCGCCTATTGTAGCGCGAACGGAAGGAGCCGTGCAGATAGCAACATGCTTTGTGGGGTCGTTGAGAGCTTCCCAGATCGGCTTTGTATCGTCTTTTTCATAAAGAGCGCCGACAGGGCACGCAACAACGCACTGTCCGCATGCGATACAGGAAGTAGCAGCAAGCGGCATTTCGAATGCGGAAGCGATGTGTGTATCGAATCCGCGGTCAACAGCGGCAATAGCGCCGATTCCCTGCATATTCTTGCAGGCGCCGACACATCTGCGGCAAAGTATACATTTGTCATTATCGCGAACAAGGAAAGCCGTGCTTTCGTCGTTCGGAAGATGATTCATCTTACCTTTGAAATGGTCTTCATTCTCTACACCGTAATCGCGGCAGAGCTTTTGAAGTTCGCAGCTCTGGCTTCTGATGCAGGAAAGACATTTCTTTTCATGTGTGGAAAGAACAAGTTCGAGGTTTGCTTTTCTCATCTTCTGCACCTTTTCGGTGTTTGTGAGAATTTCCATTCCCTCTGTAACGGGTGTAACGCAGGCAGCCATCATTCCGCGGGCGCCTTTGACTTCTACAAGACACAGACGGCACGCACCGATCTCATTCACATCTTTAAGATAGCAAAGAGTTGGGATATCCACTTTTGCAATGCGAGCGGCGTCGAGGATCGTCGAGCCGGCAGGTACGGAATAATCGCGTCCGTTGATTTTTACATTTATATCGTTCATTTTCGTGCCTCTTTTCCTCAATGTTTGTATATAGCGCCGAACTTACATGTTTCGATACATGTGCCGCACTTTATACACTTAGCGGTATCTATGACATGCGCATTCTTGACCGTACCGGAAATAGCATTTACGGGACATTTTCTTGCGCAGGCAGTACAACCGCGGCATTTTTCGGGATCTATGCTGAAATTCAAGAGCTTCTTGCATACGCCGGCAGGACATTTTTTATCCTTAACGTGTGCTACGTATTCGTCACGGAAGTAACGGAGCGTTGAAAGTACAGGGTTCGGAGCTGTCTGACCGAGACCGCACAAAGACGCGCTCTTGATGTAGTTGCAAAGCTCTTCGAGACGATCTATATCTTCCATCTCGCCGTTGCCGGATGTTATCTTTTCGAGTATTTCGAGAAGTCTCATCGTACCTATACGGCAGGGAGCGCACTTACCGCAGGATTCGTCAACGGTAAATTCGAGGAAGAATTTGGCTATATCGACCATACATGTGTCTTCGTCCATAACGATAAGACCGCCGGACCCCATCATAGAGCCGATAGCTATAAGGTTATCGTAATCGATAGGTGTATCTATAAGAGAAGCAGGGATACAGCCGCCGGAAGGTCCGCCTGTCTGAGCAGCTTTGAACTTCTTGCCGTTCGGAATGCCGCCGCCGATCTCTTCGACTATCTCACGGAGAGTCGTTCCCATAGGAATCTCAACAAGACCTGTGTTCGTTATCTTTCCGCCCAGAGCGAAAACCTTAGTTCCTTTGGATTTTTCCGTACCCATGGATGCAAACCAGTCCGCACCTTTGAGTATTATCTGAGGAATGTTGGCATAGGTTTCAACGTTGTTGATTATCGTGGGCTGTCCGAAAAGTCCCTTTACTGCGGGGAACGGAGGACGGGGACGGGGCTCGCCGCGCTTGCCTTCGATAGAGGTGAGAAGCGCTGTTTCCTCGCCGCAGACGAATGCGCCCGCGCCAAGACGGATGTGAACGTCGAAGTTGAATCCCGTTTCGAAAATATTTTCGCCGAGGAGTCCGTAATTGTGAGCCTCTTCGATAGCTATTTTAAGACGTCTTACGGCTATCGGATATTCGGCACGGACGTATATATAACCTTCGTCGGCGCCGATAGCGTAACCTGCTATTGCCATAGCTTCGAGAACCGCGTGCGGGTCACCTTCGAGGATGGAACGGTCCATGAACGCACCGGGGTCGCCCTCGTCCGCGTTACAAACAACGTATTTCTTATCGGAAACGCTGTTTGCGGCAAACTGCCATTTGTTGCCCGTCGGGAAACCGCCGCCGCCGCGTCCGCGAAGACCGGAAGCCTTCATCGTATCGATGACGTCCTGGGGTTTCATTTCCGTGAGAACTTTACCGAGAGCGGCATAACCGTCCTCTGCTATGTATTCTTCAATATTTTCGGGGTCGATAACACCGCAGTTGCGGAGCGCAACTCTCTTTTGTTTTTTGTAGAATGTCGTTTCCTGCAAGGATTTTGTCGGTTCGCCCGTCTTGTGATCTCTGTAAACAAGGCGTTCTACGACATTTCCTTTGAGAAGGTGCTCTGTAACTATCTCATGAACATCTTCTTCTTTTACGGCGGAATAGAATATTCCTTCCGGATATACTATCATTATCGGACCGAGAGCGCAAAGACCGAAACAGCCTGTTCTTACTACCTTTATTTCGTCAGCAAGACCTGCTATCTCTATTTCCTTTTCCATCGCGTCGTGTATCGCGGCACTTCCGCCGGAGGTACAGCCTGTACCGCCGCATATAAGTACGTGTGAACGTATCATTATTTGTTTCCTCCGTTTTCATCAATAGTGTATTCCTTTACGACTTTTCCGCCCTTTATGTGTTTTTCCACAATCTCTTTCGCGCGTTCGCCGTTAAGTTTTATATACGTTACTTTTTTGCCGTCCTCAGTGAAAACGTTTGCAACAGGTTCCACATCGCAAAGACCGATGCAGCCCGACTGCTCAACGCTTACGCTTTCGGTAAGATTTTCGTTGTTGACAGCTTCTACAAAAGCGGAGAGAACGTCTCTTGCACCGGCGGAGATTCCGCAGCTTCCCATACTTACTACGATACGGTTTGCCTTTTCACCCGTGCGAAGCGCGACCTTGCTTCTCATCTTTTCTTTTATAGCTGCAAGTTCAGATAATTTCATGCTTCAAAAAATCCTTTCTTTAAAAGTTAAATTCAAATCAATATTTTGCAAGAATGTCTTTGACATCATCGGGTGTGAGACGGCCGTATACATCCTCGTTAACCGTTATAACGGGAGCAAGACCGCAAGCACCGAGGCATCTTGTGGCATCAAGACTGAATTTTCCGTCTGCACTTGTTTCTCCGGGGGCAACACCGAGAAGTTCGGATATCTTGTTTATAACGTTACCGGAGCCTTTTACATAGCAAGCCGTTCCGAGGCAAACAGATATTGCGACCTTTCCTTTCGGGTTTAAGGAGAACTGAGAATAGAACGTTGCAACGCCGTATATTTCGGCAAGCGGAACGCCTGTTTTTACGGATATGTACTTCTGCACTTCCAAGGGAAGGTATCCGTATACGTCCTGGGCATCTTGAAGTATACGCATAACAGCGCCTTCGTTCTTGCCATATTTTTCGATTATGGCGTCGAGCTTCTGCTGCTGTTCCGGCGTACCGGTGAATGTCACCGTTGTCATTTTCTTTTTCATAGTAAAAGAAATTCCTCCTGCGGATTTTATTTTGTTAGATTCATCTGTATATACCCTGAATATATCAGTAATCTGCAATGCTTTTTTAAGTATAACAGATTTATCGAAAAAAATCTATATTTTTTATAAAAAACAGCAATTTACACAATATTTTTTTATATTTTCTATTTATTCTGTCAGCAAGCGCTTTTTACGCGATTTTTTTGATATCGTCAAAAGAAAAATCCCATAAATTTCCATGTAAAAAAAGCATTGCTTTTTGGAAAAAAATATTATATAATTTAAAAAAGTGTTCCATTTGGTACAGTTTTAAAGGAGACGTAATGAAATCCGTTATAACAGAGGAATTGAAGAAAGTATTCTTTAAATCGTTCATATTCGACAAAACGAAAGATCTCGAAAAAGACGACGAGAAATTGCTTGTCGAGCATGCGGAAACTTTCGAAAAAGGCGAATGCGTATACAGCGAAAAAAGTTTCAAACGCGCCGTAGGGATAATCGTGGACGGAAAAGTAAGGGTAACGACCGTGAATAAAGAGAACGGTATCGTACTGAAAGACATGGGAAAAACCGACGTTTTCGGCGCCGCCGCCGTTTTCAGCGACTCCGACGGATACGTAAGCGAGATTTACGCCAAAACAGCCTGCACCGTCGTGTTCGTTTCAGAGGAAAAACTGAGATATCTTTTTTCGAAATATCCCGAATCCGCAATAAATTATATTTCTTTTCTTTCCTCGAAGATAACGTATCTCAATTCGAGAATATCGGAACTTTCGGCAAAGGGAGCGGACGCAAAGCTTCTCGACTATATGACAAAAAAAGCCGACGAAAACGGTTTTGTGTCAATACCGAAAAATATGAGCCTGCTCGCAAAATCTCTCGGTATAGGACGGTCGAGCCTTTACCGCGCTTTCGATACGCTCGAAAACGACGGATTCATCGTCAGAAACAATGACAAATGGAAAATCACAAAGGAGAAATAAAAATGAAAATCAAAAAAATCATCTCTGCGCTTCTTGCGCTCTCGCTTCTCGTTATGTCCGTAGCGATTCTCGGCTCCTGCGGCAAAAAAAACGATGAAAAAATGTCTGTTTTCGTCCTTAAAGGTCCGACAGGCGTCGGCGCCGTCTCTCTCATGGACAAAAGCTCCGCCGAAAATCCCGACACAAAAGGAAACTATGAATTCACACTCGTTTCCTCGGCAGACGAAATAAGAGCAAAACTCCTGAACGGCGAAGCGAATATAGCCGCCGTTCCCACCAACCTCGCTTCAACTCTTTATTCAAAAACGGATAAGGACATAGTAGTCCTCGCCGTAAACACACTCGGCGTCCTCTATATACTCGATTCCACGGGAGAAATAAAGAACGTAAAAGATCTTTCCGGCAAAACTATATACTCGACAGGTCAGGGCTCAAACCCCGAATATATACTTGAATACGTGTTGGAGAAAAACGGAGTAACGGACGCAAAGATAGAATTTCTCTCCGAAAACGATGAGCTCGCAACAAAAATGATAAGCGGAGACATCGAAATTGCGCTCGTTCCCCAGCCCGTCGCAACTCAGATAACAGTAAAAAATCAGAACGTAAAGATCGCTCTCGATATGACGGAAGAATGGAATAATATAGGCGATGACAGCGCCCTTATGATGGGATGCGTAGTAACCACGAAAAAATATCTCGAAAATCACAAAAAAGAAGTAAACACGTTCCTCGACGAGTACAAAGCATCTATCGAAACAGTTTTGTCGGACGTAGACGCGGCTGCCGCTCTTTGCGAAAAACACGGCATAATCCCCGCCGCGGCGATAGCAAAAAAAGCGATTCCCTACTGCAACCTCTGCTTCAAAACAGGAGAAGAAATGGAAAAAGCTTTATCCGGATATCTTAAAGTGCTTTTCGACGCAAATCCGAAGTCGATAGGCGGCGCGCTTCCCGAAAGCGATTTCTATTACAAGGATTATGAAAATAAATAAGAATGTCGCAAATTTTTTAAAAACATTTCTTATAATCCTGTTGTGGATATTTGTATGGCAGATAATAAGCATGGCGGTTTCGAAAGAAATACTTGTACCGTCTCCGATAAAAACGCTCACAACGCTTTTGACTCTCGTGAAAAAAGCTTCATTTTGGAGCGCCGTCGGAACATCGATGTTCCGAATACTTCTGGGATTTTTGCTGTCCGTAGTATTCGGAATAATCGGCGCCGTGCTATCGTACAGATTCGGCGCTTTCAGAGCTCTCACGTCTCCGATACTCACTCTTGTAAGAACGGTTCCCGTAGCGTCTTTTATAATCCTCGCGCTCGTATGGATAAAGACAAATCATCTGCCCGTATTTATCTCTTTTTTCACCGTTCTCCCCATAATATGGGACAATGTTCTTTCGGGTATTGAAAATACGGACCGATATGCTCTCGAAGCCGCCGAGGTGGACGGAGCGGGAAAATGGACGCAGATATTTAAAATAATAATACCCCAGATAATCCCGTCGTTTTTCTCGGCGCTTGTGACAGGGCTCGGTTTTGCGTGGAAATCAGGTATTGCGGCAGAGGTAATATGCCATCCGAAAAACTCTATCGGCGGAATGTTGATAGACGCGAAAAACTATCTCGAATCCCCGGAGGTCTTCGCACTGACCGCAACGGTAATAATTTTAAGTCTGCTTATAGAAAAACTCCTGCGACATATATACTCCGTATGGGCGAAAAAACACGCATAGGTTTTAAAAAGTCCTATACAAAACCGGTCTTTCAAGAGCATTTCCGCACCGCATAATCCCGAAGAAAAGCGATAGAGCTTCAAAATTCCTCTTTCAAAAAAATCCCGCTCTTTCACGCGGGAAGATATTACAAACACAAAAACGGTTGCTTTTCGGCAACCGTTTTATCTTTTTTAAATCAAATATCGAGCTTTTTTATTCTCTTTTTCATTTTTCTCACGTCGGAGAGCATTTTAAAAGCGTCGGAGAACACGTTTACTTTCGATTCCCTGTGATTTATGACTTTTACGGGCATTTGAGCAAATTTATACCCGCATTTGCTCGCTATCATTATCGCTTCGAGATCGAAGGCAAAACGGTCAACCTCGCAGTGAGAAAATATCTTTTTCGCCGCTTCCGTTCTGAATCCCTTGAATCCGCACTGCGAATCCGTGAGGTGATATTTCGAAAAACCCGTGAAAAGATTCAGTATCTTTATATACGTTTTCGACGCGATACGGCGGATAAACGTATATCCCTCATAACCCGACTTGTCCATATTTCTCGATCCGACTATAACGTCGGCGTCATTTTCTTCAAAAAGAGACGCGATCTTCCCCATGACTTCCGTTCCGTATGCGTTGTCGCAATCGGTGAAAACGGATATATCCCCGTTTGATTCGAGCATTCCGCATCGTACGGCATACCCTTTTCCGCGGTTCGGTGTATATGATATAAGTCTGATTCTGCCGTCCTTCAAAGAAGCCGCGCGAACAGAATCGGCGCAATTATCCGTGCTGCCGTCGTCAACGAAAATAAGCTCCCAATCAGAAAAAGTTTCTTTCATGTAACCGTAAAAAGTCCCGATAGCGCCGTCTATTATCGAGCTCTCATTGTACATCGGAATAATAAGTGAAATTTTCATTTTCAAGACCTCGGATCAATAAATCGATTTTACGGAAATAAGCGAATACGCTTTCACATCTTCAGGGATCATGCTCATATTGAGCGTGTACGCGTCTATAAAAGCGGAATATTTCAAATAATGAGGAGTGTACGATGACGTTCCCGCATCGGTATAAGTATACATATGAGAAGCGATTTTTTCCGCTCCGCAAATAAAATCGCCATCTATGCTTGTCCTCTCTATAATCATGAAAAACGACGATGACGACGAATACCCGCTGTCAAGTACATCGCTGTGCCCGCCCTCTTCGAGCGCGCTCACATATCTTAAAAGCGATTCGGATTTTTCACCCGAAGAGCCGACGATATTTCCCGATAAGTCGATATAAACATCGTTAAGCGAAGCACCGTCGTATTTTTTTGCGATATCCTCCATGCTTGTCCCGGATTCAAGAAGAGAAAGCGCCTCGTTTGCTTTTTCCCTTGCCTTTTCCGCGCTCCCGGCACTTCCGAAATCATATTCGAAAACAAGCTGTTTTAACGCGTAATAGTGCGACGCCGCATAGTCTGCGGCGTCGGGGGCAAGAGCCGACTTCAAAGCCTTTTCAAGATCGGAGCGGCGGCAGGAATATTCGAAATATTCGCTGTCCATGCCCGCTTCACGCAACATCTCCGAAAACATATTTTCCGCATATGCCTCTCTTCCGCCGTCATACGATGAAAGAAATTCATAGTCGGCGCTCGCTATAACGGAATCTTTGTATTTCTTTATATAATCGGTGGAGTTTATCAAGTCTACATCCGCACCGAGATCCCTGCCCGATTCCATAAGGACATAATAGCTAAGAAGAGCGTCCTCGGTAAGCTCTTTTGCGGCGTCGCTCTTCTCCTTATCGGTGGTCTTGCGTTCCTTGCCGTTTTCCACGGTTGTTTCGGGAATGAGCTCCTTATAATAAAGGAAAAGCGTTCTGTAAAGAGAAAACGGAACAGATATCTTCCTTTCCCCTTCTCCCATGTCGAGCGTTATCTTCATTATATTATCGACATTTACCCGCTTTCCGTACCATGTATAAAGTCCGGGATTTTTCGCGCACGAGGAGAGAGAAAAAACTATAAATACTATGGATACAAATCCCAAAAAATATTTTTTTATCTTTTTCATTTTTTACCCGTTTTCAGGCGAGAATGATTTTTTATTCATTCCCGCCTGATTTTTTCAAAATTTCTATAATATTACTTTCCCGTCTATTTATATTATCACACAAAATGACTCTTTTCAACCTTGTTCACACAATTTTAACCCGTATTAACACATTTAAGAACCGAATATCTCTTTTTTTATCTTATTTTCTATATCGTCATTGCCCTGAAAGTCCATAGCGGATATATAAAAACGTTCGAGTTCGTCGTGGGTCTCTCCCATTTTGTAAATCTCTTCGAGAGCCCCCTCCATAAGAGAAGCGATACATTTTTCCGCAAAACGGAGCTTCCCGCGCGATTCCGATATTTTTTCCCTGTCGGCAAAACGCATGGCGTTTATTGTTTCCTCTCCCTCTTCGCCGACGATGAATACCGTATCCGCCTCCGAAATATAGACCGCCTCGGTCCGCTCTTTCAGAATGACATCGGGAAACCTCGTAACGGAAAAACCGAGCTCTCCTGCCGTCTTTGCAATCACTCCCGCAAGCAAAACATCAAAGCCGTATTTGCCCGTTATAATAACGGTTTTCTTTCCCCATTCGCTTATGTCCATATGCTTTTCTCCGCGGACGCCGACGGCGCTTATATATTTTTCAGAGTAATCTCCTTTTCCCGAGGGAGAATATTCGGAAAGCAGGCGTTTTGCCGCTTTCGCGGCTTTCAGATTATTGAAGGCTTTTTCGCTTATATCCAATTCAGAGCGCATTATGCTGCCACAGGCGGATAAAAACTTCACCGCCGAGGTATAATACGAAGAGCATTTATCCGTGAGATAAACTATTTTCTCTCTGTTTTCTTCAAGCTTTTTTATATCGAAATTTTCGCCTAGATTGATTATCTTCCCGATAGAGCCGGGGTATTTCGGGTCCATGGTATGGGGAGATGTTCCGTCTATTACGGCGACGGAAAGCGCGGGAATTATAATACCGTCGAGAGAATCCGTATCAGCTGAGCAGTAATAATACTCCGCTTCAAACCCCTTTTCTTCCGCCGCGGAAGCAATTCCGTACATGAAAGTAGATTTTCCCGTGCCCGGACCGCCCTTGATAATATAAAGAGAGGAAAATTTCTTTTCCGAAAAGATCTCGTCAAAAAGGCTCACAAATCCTTTTTCTGTGTTGGCAGCAGCATAATATTTCTTTCTCATATTCGTTCTTTCCCGCCGTATGTATTTATTTTTTCGGTATGACAGATCTTCGCACGGCGCCGCAAAGAAAAACCGAGCTTTTTACGGTAGTTTATGCCGGACAAAAGACAAATGTCAAAGAAATCGGAATACAGACTCAAAAAAATGCCAAAATTTATTTTTTTACTTGACACATCATCTGTTCTTGTGTATAATAACAAAAGAACATTTTGAATTTGTTCTCATTTTTCTGATGCGGAGGGAGGGATTACAGATGGCAGAGATAAGAGTAAAAGAAAACGAATCGCTTGACAGCGCTCTTCGCAGATTTAAAAGACAGGTAGCTCGTGACGGAAAGATCGCAGAGGTCAAAAAAAGAGAGCATTACGAGAAACCCAGCGTAAAACGCAAGAAAAAATCCGAAGCAGCAAGAAAGCGCAAATTCAAGAGCTGATTGCAGCGTATGTGTCCCGCGAAGCAGACTTGCTTCGCGGGATATTTTGTTTGATAAGCGTATGCCGCATCAAAGAGAAAAGCAATATAAGATGAAATGACAGTCCTGCGTTACTCCGCGGTCTTGCGGCGCCTATATCCCGTTTGAATTATAAAAATATAATTATAGATTATAAAGAGGAAACACATATGGCAGATAAAAACAAATTTCCGGAAATCGGAAGAATAATAAACACCCACGGCGTGCGCGGCGAAGTAAAAATAGAACCGTGGTGCGATTCCGCGGCGGATTTCTGCCGCATGAAAAGAGTATATCTCGACAACGGAAAAGAACTTTCCGTCATAAATCCGAGAATAATGAAAGGAAATTTCATTATTTGTTCGCTTTCGGAGATTAAAACGCTCGAAGAAGCGCTACAATATAAGAATAAGATAATATACGCAAACCGCGATGATCTCGATATTCCCGAAGGCGCCGTACTTGTGTGCGACATGATAGGGCTTCCCGTCATTGATAACGACAGCGAAAAGGTTTACGGCACGCTTTCCGACGTTTTAAAATACACTTCTCAGGAAATATACGAAATCAAGACTCCCGACGGAAAAACCGTTTTAATGCCGGCAGTTCCCGCTTTTATAAAAAGAATAGATACGGATAAAGGCATTTTCATAACGCCGATAGACGGCTTTTTCGATTGAGGTGGCATATGCGTTTCGATATAATGACACTTTTTCCCGAACTTGTAGATACCGTGCTTTCCGAAAGCATTATCGGAAGGGCGAGAAAATCGGGAGCAATACAAATAAACACATACAATATACGCGATTATTCCGCGGACAAGCACAGACGTGTAGACGACACTCCGTACGGCGGCGGAAAAGGAATGCTTATGAGCCCCGTTCCGATATACGCCTGCTACGAAAATATAGTTGATCCCGCAAAAAACGGTTCGTCTAAAAAACACGTCGTATATATGTCGCCGCGCGGCGCAGTCTTAACGCAGGCGCACGCTAAAAAGATAGCCGAAAACTACGATAACCTGATAATACTCTGCGGTCACTACGAGGGAGTGGATCAGAGGATAATAGACGAGATAGTGGACGAAGAGATATCGATAGGCGATTACGTCTTAACGGGCGGAGAAATTCCCGCCTGCATACTTGTGGACTGCGTGGCGCGCATGATAGACGGCGTGCTTTCAAGCCCCGAATGCTTCGAAAAAGAGAGCTTTTCGGACGGAAAAACCGTCGAATATCCGCAGTATACACGTCCCCCGGAATGGAGAGGCAGAAAAGTCCCCGAAGTTCTGATAGGCGGACACCACGCAAAAATAGAACAGTGGAGAAAAGAGACAGCGGAAGAACTCACAAAAAAACGCGAAGAGAAAATAAAAGAAGAAAAATAATAAAAAGGAGGGTTGCCATATGAACAAAGCGGAAAAAAGATCGTCGCAAACGATATTTTTTATGATAGCGGCAACCCTTGTTTCGAAAGTTCTAGGAATGATAAGAAGCATGATGACGGCATGGATTCTCGGCGATTCCACGGAAGCCGTCGCTTTTGCCGCCGCATCGAAGATTCCGGGAGCGGTATTCGATTTTCTCTTTTCCGCGGCGATACTCGGTTGTTTTATACCGATGTATAATTACGTGAAAGAAAAATCCGAAAAGGACGCGGAAAAGTACTCCTCCGCTTTTATAACGGCGGTAATGGCGGTCTGCGCCGTGCTCGCCGTTTTGGGTATAATCTTTTCGCGCGCGATAATAAAACTCGCCGCGCCGAAAATAAGCGAGGACGCGGCAAAGCTTGCATCGGACCTTTTACGCATAATGTTCCCGATGATGATATTCACCGCCGGCGCATATACGCTTACGGGAATATTGCAGTCCGCCGGGAAATTCATTCTGCCGGCAATGATAAGCGCCGTTTCGAACGCTTTTATGATATTCTACCTTGTGATATTCAAAAATTCGTTTTCGGTGTATATCTTCGCGCTCGTTTATACGCTTTCATGGCTTTTGCAATTTTTAACTCTCGCAATACCGCTTGCCGTAAAAAAGAAACTGCCCAAACCCACGCTCGATATAAAAAACGAGCACCTTATAAATTCGGCGAAGAGAATACCGAATATAATGGCGGGCTCCTGGCTTGTCCCCGCAAGCATTCTCATGGCGTCGTTCTTTTCCTCATTCGTTTCGGAAACGGCGTTCGTGGCTTACGATTACGCAAACAACGTATACTCCATAATATCGGGAGTAGCCGTTTACGGCGTCGGAAACTTCATCTTCCCAGTGCTCTCGCGCTTTGCGGCAAAAAATGACGAAAACTCTTTTTCAACGTCCGTCAAAAAAGCCGTATTTATGATAATGTTTATAATTCTCCCCGTATTCTCGGCAACATTTTCCCTTTCGGACGAAATAATAAGATTTCTCTATCTTCGCGGAAACTTCACGGAAGAGCTCGCCGTTGAATGCGCCCGCGCTTTGAGATTTCTGAGTTTTGCAATGCCTTTCTTAGCCGCTTCCGAAATATTCAGCAGAACCTTTTACGCACAGGGTAAAACAAGACCTCCGATGTATGCGACGCTTATCGCGATCGTCGCCGCCACAGTATCGGACATTGTTCTTGTAATCGGATTTAAAGGCGGACTTGCGGGAATATCCGTCTCGTTCGCCGTCGCGCAGATAGTACAGGCGATCGTTCTTTTGATCTTCGCATACAGAAAAATTCCCGGTATATTCAAAAAAATATCCGTAAGCAATGTGCTCCATCTTGCTTCCGCATTTGTATTATCCCTTATAACAATGACATTGCTTGAAAAAAATATAGGCATTTTCACCGGATTAAACCTCTCGTTGGCAATTTTTTTGAAAATATCTATTGTCTTTATAACGGGAGTTGTGATATATTTATTATATATATTTGTAATCAAGACAATATCTTCCAAATCAGAAGAGAAAGGAGCGAAAAAGATTGACCGAAAAGAAACAGATTAAAAAGCGAAGACGCACTCTTGCGGAACTGTTCAGAAAAAGCGCCACGGTAAATAAAGTATCGCGCTTCACGCTTTCTCTTTACAAGCTGGTTATAAATTCCGTTTTCGGCGCGGTGATGACATGCTACGGCAAGATATCCGAAAAGTTTGAAAATTCTTTTTTCGCTTCCGCTTTTAAAAAAAAGCATACAGATGAAAATTACCGTTCTGTACGCCACAAAATTTCAAACCTGTACGAAACAAGCTTTTTTTCGAAAGTGCTCGACACGGTAAAAGCGGGGATTCTTTCCTGCCCCGTCAGTACGCTCGGAATAGCGTTTTTCGCTTTCGGATTTTACTCTACGATAATAATGCTCTTCCGCAGGTTCGCATTCTCCTTTACGCCGATACCCTTTGTATCGTTTGTGACGTCGATAATACTCATGGTCGTATCTGTGATAATGTTTTTTTCGAAAAAGACATTTACGGATATGATAAACGACAGCAAGATACTCGACTTTCTCTTATTCGATTTTCTCGCGCTCAGAAAATCTTACGATAAAACTGCGGAAAGACATTCCCGTTTGTCCGCGGGAATAATGGTCGTTATAGGGCTTTTGCTCGGAACGCTTACGATGTTCGTGTCGCCTTTTAAAGTGGTAATGGCGGTAATAGCCTTTGTAGGCTGTCTTGTGGTGCTGAATTCCCCGGAATCGGGAATCATAGCGATAATCATCTCTCTTCCATTTTTACGCACAAAATATCTTATTTTAATGGTACTGATAACAGAGCTCTCCTATGTTCTGAAATGTATAAGACGCAAACGCGTCATAAAAATATCGGTTACGGATATTTTTGTCACGGCATTTGCGGTACTTGTAGTCTCCGGAGGAGTAATTTCGGTAGACGCCGTTTCGAGTATCCCGAAAATGCTCGTATTCACCGTATTTTTGCTTACTTATTTCGTCGTGAAAAATCTTTTCCGCTCCGAAAAGCTTATCATGCGCTGTATACAGAGCATTACGGCAAGTGCGGTCGTCGTCTCTCTCATCGGAATTTTTCAGTATTTCTTCGGCAGTGTTTCCACAAAATGGCTCGACACTTCCATGTTCGCGGATATAAAAGGACGCGCGGTATCAACTTTTGAAAATCCGAACGTACTCGGCGAATTCCTGATAATAGCGGCGCCTATAATTTTTGCGATGGTGATATTCACCTCCGTGCCGAGAAAGAAATTCGCTTTCTTCATGTCATTTCTCGTTTGCTCCGCGTGCCTTATATTCACGTGGTCCAGAGGCGCATGGCTCGGATTTGCCGCAGCGGCAATAATTTTCATAATAATGTCGAGCCACAGGTCTCTCTCATATTTTATAATCTCCATTCCGGCAATAGCTCTTCTGGCGCTCCTTATAATGGACACATCCGTCGCGGGACGCGCACTGAGCATAGGAAACACATCGGATTCTTCAACGCTTTACAGACTCAATATATGGCTCGGATCGCTTAAAATGCTCTCCGAAAAATGGTTCTACGGTATAGGTATAGGAACGGAAGCATTCTTATCGGTATATCCGCGATACTCATATGCAGGCGTGGAAGTAGCGCCTCACACACACAGCCTTTATTTACAGATAACAGCGGAAACCGGGATATTCTCCCTTTTGATATTCATAGCTTTTATATTCATGATGTCGAGCATGGTGTTCTCTTACATGAAAAGATCCTCAAACAGAAAGCACAAAATTTTAACTCTCGGTATCCTCTGCGGCATATTCGCCTTCCTCGTTCAGGGCATGACGGATTATGTCTGGTACAATTACAGGATATATCTTTTGTTCTGGCTTGTCGCAGGACTCCTCGTCGCGGCGACATCCTCGTTTAAAGAAAAAGAAGAACAGCCGTTAATCTATATGTGATAAAAAATCTGTTCCGTTTACGGCGGCAGACGGAGCAACAAAATCACGCCGCCGGGAAAAGAGCTTTTCTACATGGAAAACAGCAAAAAAAAGACACGATTCAATATCATCGACGTTCTCGTCATACTGATGATAGCGGCGCTCGTCTTCGGCATAGTTTACTTTATACTCATGCAGACGGGAGCGCTGTCGAAAGAGAGCGAGGAAAAGACCGTTGTATATACGCTCCGCCTGTCCGGAATAGATAAAGAATATGCCCAAAAGATAGAAAAGGGATCAATAGCTCAGAACTCCTCTACGTTCACCTCTATCGGCACCGTAACCGATATAAAAACAAAAGAAACTCTGGTTTACGGTAACGACGCGGTAAAAAGCGGGGATACCTATACGGTACGTTCCGCGGCGAATGAGGACAAGCTCGACGTTTACATCACCCTCACATCGGTATGCACAGTAGACGCACGCGGCATTGTATACGTCGCCGGACAAAGAATAAGCGTAGGCACAAAAATATACTTCCGAAACGGAAATTTTGCCGCGGAAGCTTTTGTAACCGATTTCAGTGTCGGAATCGCGGGAGGTGAATCCTGATGAAAGCAAAAAACAACGAAATAAAAACGAGATTCAACCTTGCCGACGTACTTATAGTTGTTGTATCGATAATAATAATCGCCGCGATAGCTTTCAGAGTATACAACGTATATATAAAAGAAGAAACAACGAAAATGGTTGAAGTGGAGTTTGAAATATCGGAAATTTCAAGCGACATTATAGGCATAAACAAAAACGACAAGCTCTACTATGCCGCCGACAACAGAGAGGTCGGATATATCGAAGATTTTACCGTTACGGAATCTACTATATACACATACAATGAAAACGGAGAGCTTGTAAAAGCGTCCGTGCCGGGAAAAAGCACTGTGCGCGGAAAAATGCTCTTAAACTGCACAGCGGGCGAACACGGTTTATTTATGGGAGGAAACGTTCTCCTCACCGAATCAAAAGAGCTTTCGTTCTATACGATGACAAGAGAGTTCACTGCAAAAATAATAAAAATATCAGAATAAACATAAAGTCCCCCTGTTTTTCCAAAAATCCGAATAAATCAACACAAAATACAATATATTTATTCATATTTTAAAAAAAGTATTGATTTTGTCCCTGCAAGTTGATATAATATTTAATACAAATCAAAAAATATGCATATTATGCAGAAAACACGGGAGCAGCCTAAAAATATGATTTCACGCGATATAACAATAAAAAACAGCGTAGGTCTTCACACAAGACCGGCAACATTCTTTATTCAAAAAGCAAATTCATATAAAAGCTCTATATGGATACAGAAAGATGACCGCCGTATAAGCGCCAAAAGCTTGCTCGGCGTACTTTCCATGGGCATATCCGCCGGAACCACGATAACGGTCATTGCCGACGGTCCGGACGAAGTCGATGCTATAAACGGGCTTGAAGAGTTTGTAGAAAGCCTTGTTTAACAGCGATATCTTAAAAACATACACAAACACGGCAGAAAACGTTGCATTTGATATGCAGACGGCATATCTGCCGTGTTCTTCTTATTACGGGGAATTGAAATGGTAAATCCGCAATATGCCGAAAGACTGAGAGAAAAAGCGAATACCCTGCCGCTCCGCCCGGGCGTATATATAATGCGCGCCAAAAACGGAACGGTGATATATGTCGGGAAATCGAGAGCTTTGAAAAACCGCGTTTCTCAATATTTCCACGAAAGCGCGTTCAATGCGAAAACCGACGCTATGACAGGCAACGTATACGACTTCGATTATATACTTTGCGATACGGAAATAGAAGCTCTCTCGCTTGAAAACAGCCTTATAAAGCTGTATCATCCGAAATATAACATAAAACTCAAAGACGACAAATCCTACCCATACCTCGCCGTGACAAACGAAGAATATCCCCGACTTATAATGACAAGGCAGAGGGACAAGGACGCAAAATATTTCGGACCGTACACGGGAACGGAAACCGTATACGGCATAATAAATTCGCTGGGTAAGGCGCTCGGGCTTCCCTCCTGCAAGCATAGTTTTCCGAAAGATATAGGAAAAGTAAGCCATTGTCTTTACCGTCATATAGGGTGTGTGGCGGTATGCGACGGAAAAGTTTCAAAAGAAAAATATGCGGAGCTTATCGACTCCGCTCTTTCGTTTATCTCGGGAAAAACAGACGATCTTATAGAATCGCTCAATGAAAAAATGGCATATGCGTCCGAAAATCTTATGTTTGAAGCGGCGGCGGAATACAGAGACAGAATAAAAGCGATAAAAAAGCTCTGCGAAAAGCAAAAAGTCGTGACCTCCGAAACGAGAGAAAGCGATATTGTCGCATGGTATTCGGGAGAAGCGGCAGCCGCCATATGCGTATTCTATATACGCGGCGGCAAGCTCATAGATTCGGAACACATGGTGTTTTCCGGAGGAGAGATACTCGACAGCGCCGCGATATGCTCGTTCCTATATGCGCTTTATGAAAAAAGAGAGTACATTCCGCGCGAAATAAATTCCGCGGGAATAATATCAGACGACGAGCTTCCCTCGATAGAAGCGTGGCTTTCCGAAAAAGCGGGATATTCCGTAAAAATAAAAACTCCCGTCAGAGGCGACTATGCAAAGCTTTGTCGCATGGCGGAGGAAAACGCCTCCCAAAAGGCGCGCGAATTCGTTGTCGAAAAGACAAAGAGCGACGAAACGCTTTACAGGCTCGCCTCGATATCGGGGCTCGAAGTCATACCCGAAAAAATCGAAGCTTTCGACATCTCTAATATCGGCGATGAAAATATAACGGCGGGCATGGTATTATTCGAACACGGAAAGCCCAAAAAGAGCGGATATCGTCTTTTCAAGATAAAAGAAACAAAAGTTCAGGACGACTATGCGTCAATGCGCGAAGCGATAACACGCCGCATATCTCACTTTGAAGATCCGCTCTCCCCTCCTCCCGATCTGTTTTTGATAGACGGCGGACTCGCCCATGTGAGAACTGCCAGAGAAGTGCTCGACCAAAACGGAATAGATATTCCGACTCTCGGAATGGTAAAGGACTCCCATCACAAAACAAGAGCACTCGTAACTCCGAACGGAGAAGAAATCTCAATAGCCGCGGAAGCGTCGGTCTATTCGCTCATCTTCCGTATACAGGAGGAAGTACACCGTTTTACCGTTTCAAAGATGATGGGTTCAAAGAGAAAGACGATGAAAACCTCGGTTTTGGAAGATATAGACGGAATCGGAAAATCCAAAGCTTCCGCCCTGCTCTCTCATTTCGGCGGGCTTTCGGGAATAAAAAAGGCAAGCCGCGAGGAGCTGCTGACCGTAAAAGGTATAACGCCCGCATTAGCGGACAAAATAACGGATTATTTTAAAAACGACAAATAAGCATAAGGAGATATTATGAGAATAGTTACAGGTTCCGCGAGAGGAACAAATTTGCAGACGCTTGAAGGAGAAGAGATAACACGCCCCACTCCCGCCGCCGTAAAAGAAGCGGTATTCAGCTCCATACAGTTCGATATAGAAGGCAGAAACATACTCGATATATTTGCGGGATGCGGACAAATGGGACTTGAAGCCCTTTCCCGCGGTGCCGCAAAAGCAACCTTTGTCGACGCCAACAGAGACGCGATAAACGTTATAACGGAAAACGCGAAAAAGACGCATCTGTATCAAAAATCAAATGTTCTCTGCATGGATTGGGCGCAATATATAAAATCCGCCGCAGGAAGAAATATTTTCGATATCGTGTTCATCGATCCCCCTTATGCGTCCGAGCTTGTTCCGAGTGTTGCCGCATCTCTTTACGACAGTAAGCTTGTAAACGAAAACAGCATACTTATATGCGAAAGCGGACACGCTCTTGACAAAGAGCTTCCCGAGATAAAAGAAAGATATGAAGTAAAAAAAGAAAACCGTTACGGACGCGTTTTCGTAACATATCTCATTCCCAAAACGGAGAAATAAAAATGCAAAAAAAGACTGCCCTTGTAGCCGGAACCTTCGACCCCGTAACAGCAGGACATTTAGATCTCATAAAAAGAGCCGCCGATATATTCGATGAGGTCACGGTGGGCATATTCGAAAATCCGGCAAAGAAAAAATTCTTCACGGCAGAAACACGTTTAAAAGCGCTTTCCGCCGCCGTAAAAGATATACCAAACGTAAAAATAATACACGGAACGGGTTTTGTAGGGGAATTTGCAAAAAACAACGGTATTACCGTGATCGTCAAGGGCGCGCGCGACGGAAAAGATTTCGAATATGAAAAACTCCAAGCGGACTATCATAAATTGCATTACGGAATTGAAACGCTCATACTATTCTCCAATGAAAAATATATCTCCCTTTCATCGACCGTAGTAAGAGATAAAATAATAAAAAAAGAAGATGTCTCAGACATACTTCCGAACGGGGTCTATGACATATTGAAAGAGGAAATAGAAAAACATAATAAAAACTGACAAAAGCGGGAGAAAATGCTCCCGCTTTTGTTTAAAATACCGCTCCGAAAGCAATATGCAACCACAGGTTGACAAATTTCAAAGCATGATTGGTTGATACAAAACCGTTTTTTTGCTAACATTAAAACAGTCGGAAAACAATTTTAAACTTTAAGGAGACTTATATGAGACTCGATGAAAAAATCATATATTTAAGGAAGAAAAACGGATGGTCACAGGAAGATCTCGCGCTTAAACTCGATATATCAAGACAATCCGTTTCAAAATGGGAAAGCGGAATGTCGCTTCCGGAGCTTGACAAAATAATAAGCATGAGCAAGCTTTTCGGTGTCAGCACAGACTATCTTTTAAAAGATGATATCGGCGATACAGATAATAAAGAAGAGCCCGATACGCAGGATATGCAAAAAAATGAAACGGCTTCGGACGAAAAAAATGAAATCACAGTAGACGAAGAAGAAGCCGTCTCATTTATGGACATAACAAAAAAATCCGCCTTAAAAATCGCATTCGCCGTATTCCTCTGCATAATATCCCCGATAACGCTGATACTTTTAGGCGGAATCAGCGAATATAAAATAATGAACATAACGGAAAATATCGCGGCTGCAATCGGTCTTGCGGTCTTGTTATTTCTCGTGGCAATAGTCGTACTCATATTTATACAAACGGGAATGGGGCTTCAAAAATACGAATATCTTGAAAAAGAAAACATCAAAGCAAGCGAAAAAGCAAAAGAAATAGCAAAAGCAAGAAGGGATGAATTCTCTCCCGCTTTCAACAAAAGCATAATTTTCGGCGTAACATTTATAATTCTCGCCCTTATACCGTTTCTTACGATTTCGATTATATGGGAAGAAAAAGAAATCGTATCGGTATACGCACTTTGCTTTTTCATTTTTGCCGCCGCCTGCGCCGTATTCGCTTTTGTCCGCTTCGGAATGATAAAATCGAGCTTTGATAAAATCTTAGAAGAAAGCGATTATACAAGAGAGAAAAAAAGCGCCGCCAAGAAGAGCAGTCCGCTCGCGGGGATATATTGGTGCACAATAACCGCTGTCTATCTCGGACTTAGCTTTTTGACAAAACGTTGGGATACGACATGGATAATCTGGCCATGCGCCGGAGTGTTCTTCGCCGCTGTCTGCGGAATAGCACAGGCAATAGAAAATAAAAACAGCAAAAAATAACACACCTTTCTTTCGGAGAAAGGTGTGCCAAAGAACTTCGCTCAAAACACACCACTTTATTTTGGCGAAGCTTTTAAGATTCCAAAGGACTTTTCATGAAAAGTCCTTTGTGTCCGGGGTTTGGGGCGGATGCCCCAACCTACTTTTCTTTCGGAGAAAGGTGTGCCAAAGAACTTCGTTCAAAACACACCACTTTATTTTGGCGAAGCTTTTGAGATTCCAAAGGACTTTTCATGAAAAGTCCTTTGTGTCTGGGGTTTGGGGTGGAAGCCCCAACCTACCTTTCTTTCGGAGAAAGGTGTGCCAAAGAACTTCGCTCAAAACACACCACTTCATTTTGGCGAAGCTTTTCAGATTCCAAAGGACTTTTCCCGAAAAGTCCTTTGTGTCCGGGTTTGGGGCGGACA
>UQXK01000028.1 GCA_900544985.1 uncultured Eubacteriales bacterium | reverse complement strand
TAAATGTTGGGGCAGTCTGCCCCAAACCCCGACACAAGAAACTTTTCGTGAAAAGTTTCTTATGAATCTTCAAAAGCTTTGCCAAAATAAGGCGATGTAGTCGGTGCGAAGTTCTTCCCGACACCTTTCTCCGAAAGAAAGGTGTGTTACTTCGCCATCATTTTGTTATAAAGTTTGCCTATTCCGCAGAAATGGACCAAAACGACGGAAAGAACCGCGCCTATTCCCGCCTGCAATATCTGATAAGGGAGTTTTATTATAGCGTAATGAGGTGTAGCGTAAAAAAAGGCTCTTCCTATCGAGTATCCCGCTATCATTATTATAGAGCCGACAATAACGGCGATTATTGCCGCCACAATCTTTTTGTTTTTGAAAGTGTGTCTTACGATAAGCGAAACAGCAATCACCTGCAAAGTTCTGACCACAAGCGTTACAAACATAGGCGTAGGATAGAAGAAAACGTCTCCCAAAAACGCGCCGACGCCGCCTGCCATCACAGCCGCAACAGGATCAAACAAAAGCGCCGCCGTGAATATCACAATATCATTAAGATAAAAATGACCGCCCGGAACCGGAATCCCGAAAGAGCTGAACGCAATATTCATCGCCATAAACATAGCCGTAAGAGTAAGCCATTTTACAGAATAAATAGCCGTATTTTTTTTATTATTTATCAATGTTATCATCCCCTTGACAATTTGTTTTTATTATATTATACTCTATCATGATATTATTAAAATTATCAAAAAAGGATTTTTTTGTATAACCAGATGCTTACATACGATATGAAAAAAAGCGGTGATTCCCCGCTCTATCTCTACCTTTATAACGAAATAAAAAATGACATAATCGCGGGAAAGCTGAAAAACGGAGAAAAATTGCCGTCGAAACGAAGCTTCGCCGAGCACCTCGGAGTAAGCGTCATCACGATAGAATACGCCTATAACGTGTTATTCGACGAAGGATATATATACTCCGAGGAAAGACGCGGATATTTCGTTTGCAATATCGAAAATCCGTTCTTAAAGCAAACAAAAATAACAAAAAAAGTTAATTTTGAAAAAAATATCACGCAGGAGGAGGAAATAGACTTTCCCTTCTCCCAACTTTCAAAAATAATGAAAAACGTTATAAACTCCTACGACAAAAAACTTCTTGCAAAACCCCCGCACGCGGGATGTTCCTGTCTTCGGCGCGCCATAGCGGAATACCTTTCGAGATACCGCGGAATGAACGTCGAGGAAGAACAAGTCATAATCGGTTCCGGTGCGGAAAACCTTTACAGTATGATAGTTCACATATTCGGGCGCGAAAAGGTTATCGGGATAGAAGACCCGTCATACGAAAAGATAAAAGATGTCTATACGCTTCTCGGAGCAAATATAAAAATGCTTCCGCTCGACGAATACGGAATCAAAACAAGTGCGCTTGAAAAAAACGACATAGATATTCTTCATGTCACGCCTTTTCACAGTTTTCCCGCAGGAATCACGGCAAATGCCGCCAAAAGAATAGAATATATATCATATATGAAAAAGAAAAACGGCTTTATCATCGAAGACGATTTCGAATCGGAATTCGCCATAGGCTCAAAGCCGGTAGAAACGATATATTCAATGGATAAAAGCGGTTCTGTAATATATATCAACACCTTTTCAAAGAGTCTTGCCCCGTCAATGAGACTCGGATACATGGTCCTTCCGAAAAATCTTTTGCCGATATACGAAGAAAAGCTCGGTTGTTTTTCTTCCAATGTCCCCGCTTTCGACCAATACGTAATAGCCGAATTTATCGAGAGCGGCGGATTTGAAAGGCATCTTTCAAAAATGCGCAGAAAGCTCCGCCAAGCTCAAAGCAAAAAGACTTAAATTTATTTTCTATGCAGCAAAAAACGGCAATACAAACCGAACGGTTTGTATTGCCGTTTTATAGTTAAGATGATAAATATGGCATTTACCGCATTAAAAATTCGAATTTATATTTCATCTGCAAATTAAATCATTACGTGACGGACCTGTTCCGATATATTTTACCGGAACGCCGGTTAATTTCTCAATAAATTCGATATATTTACGAGCATTTATAGGAAGCTCCTCATATTTTGTAATACCGGCAGTTGAAGAATTCCACCCCGGTAAAGTTGTATATATCGGCTTTACATCGTTCAATACATCTGTTGATGTAAATACATCAATAACAGTATCTTTATATTTATAGCCTGTGCAGATTTTTATTTCATCTAATGAATCAAGTTTGTCCAACTTACATATAGCCAGCTCATCAAACCCGTTTATCATGTTTGCAAATCTTATTACCGGAATATCCAACCATCCAAGTCTTCTCGCACGTCCTGTTCGTGCACCAAATTCATCATCTACGTTTTTCCCGTTTCCGCGGAGTACATCAAATGTAGAATCATCTGTTTCTGTCGGAAAAGGACCTTCTCCGACCTGACTTGAAAATGCTTTGGCTACACCTATTATTTTGTTTACTTTTTTTATAGGTATTCCTGCACTAACCGACGCATACGATGCTATGGGGTTAGAGGATGTTACAAATGGATATGTTCCGAGATCAATATCTTTCATAACGCCTAATTGTCCCTCGAACAAAATATTTTTTCCTTCATTCAAGAATTTATGGACTAAATAAAGCGCATCAACTATTTTATCCTTATAAAATTGGTACCATTTGTCGCAAAGCTCGCAAAGTTCATCTACGGTATACGTCTTTTTGGAATAATATTTCAAAAGTTCGTTTATTTCCGGCAAAATATCAGTAAAATGTTCACGAAGATATTCCGGGTTACAGAGATCTCCGAAACGAATATTACTTCTGTTCGCCTTTCCTGAATAAGCCGGACCGATACCTCTTTTTGTTGTGCCTATTTTATCACTCGAAGATAATTCTTTTGCAACGTCCATATCTATATGATACGGCATTAAAACATGCGCACGATCAGAAATAAACAATCTACTCGTGTCAAGTCCTGCAAGTTTTACCTGTTCAATCTCGTTTTTAAGTACATCCGGGTTTACAACGAGTCCTGTGCCGATCAATGATATTGCATTCGGATTGAATATGCCACATGGAACCAAATGCAGTTTGAATGTTCCGTATTCGTTTACAACAGTATGACCGGCATTATCACCGCCTTGATAGCGTATTATCAAATCATTTTGTTGTGAAATAAAATCGACAATTTTCCCCTTTCCCTCATCGCCGCATTGTGCACCTACAATAATTGATACAGACATTTTTTGCTCCTCCTAAAATCAATTTATAATAAAAATATATCTAAAATATTAAAGGCGGATGCTCCGATCTTCTACATCCTTTATTATTCTTTCTACAATAAAGTATATATGGACTTTTTCACTTATTCAGCATAAATATTTTCCATTCAAAATCAACGCGCAAAAATTCATCTTTTATTATATTGTGATATTAGTGTATAAAAATCGGCAAATTTATATTTTGGGATTCCTTATTTTGACTTCGCGAAGCGGAAAAAGATCACACTTTCTCATGAGTTCTTCGCATTTTTTTACGGCAGATGAGTCCAAAAGAAAATCCGGGCTGTGCGCATCAACGCCTAAGACTACGCTGTTGCCCACTTTTCCCGCGATCTTAAAGAATCGCTCGCTCGGATAACAGCGTTCCCTGGCGGCGCCGAGACAGTTGAGTTCAAGCGGAACAGACAATTCCTTTGCGGCACGGCAAAGGCGCGTCATCTGCTCTTTGTAGAAATCATCATCGCCATTGTAATTTATAACGTCGGGATGCGCTATATACGTGAATTTACCTGTTTTTATCGCCTCTATTACAACATCAACATATTTAACAAGAACATCATCTCCGTTGTCGGCGTGCATCAAATGAGCCTTTTCGGCGCCGTCGTCTATATGATGCTGACCGAGTATAAGATAATCATAATCGAATCCGTTTATAAAATCGAGTGTGCGTTCAAAGTATGTCGGATAATACTCCGCTTCAAAACCGATAAGTATCTTTATATCTTTTTTATACTCTTCTTTTAAAGCGTGTATGGAATTTATATACCCTTCCGTTTCTTCCGGTCTCATACGAAATTTATAGGTATAATTATCTATTACATAAGGAACATGGTCGGAAAAGCCGAGCACATGAAATCCGGCTTTTATAGCGGCTTCAACATATTCGCGGTCGCTTCCGGATGCATGATGACATCTTGCTGTATGGGTATGATAATTTGCAAACATTTTGACCTCTTCAAAAAAATTTACCGGGATATTGCAAATCCCGGTAAAAGTTTATTTATTTTCACCTTCTGCGGGCAATTCTTCCGACAGAGCGGAAAATTTTACAGGTTGAACTATGAACTTTCCGTTCTTGTCTGCGGCAGTGACCATATTGGAGAGTATTTTATCTATAACTCCGGGTTTGCCGTTTTCATGCGCATATCTCGCGTCTATTGTAAACTCGTAAGATATCTGATTTATAGTATAAACGAAAGTTGCTGTGTCAAATTCATAGGGCGTATACGAATAAAACATATTGAGAAAATCGTATATCGCTTCTCCCAAATAGGAAATTGTAAGCCCGTCGCAAAGCTCTACTCTGTAAATGGACTTCGCATCTTCAAGCGATATTTCGTCCGAAATATCGACCGAACGGAATCTGTAATCGACAGCCTCATCGTCATATATATCGAGCCACTGAATTTTTTTGTAAACATCGGAAACATCTCCGTGTATTCGCGTAAGCTGATCAACTATAAGCCCCGACATAACGGTATTTGCCTTTTCCACGGAATAGCTGTCTGTTGAAAGTATATTTGAGTAGATATACATCTGGAAATCCACATTGTCATTTTGGCAAACGACATCAACTTCATATCTTCCGTTTGTTTCGGTTCTTTTCGTATATTCTTTTACAGAGAATGTCTGCCCCGGATATTCGGTTTCCAGGTGATCGTTTACCGCGTTTACGACCTTTTCGGAAGAACACGATGTCATTATAAGCAGAAAAGCCGCAGCGATAATACACGCAACTGTTTTTCTAAAATTTTTCATTTTAAATTATCTCCGTTCATGTTTTTAAAAATGGAAGAAGTAATTTTTAATACAAAATACAATATGTTCTGATTACAAAAATCAATATAGAAACTGTTTTATATATCACAAACTTAAATATAATCTATATTCCTTTAAAGTTTGTGAGATTATCATAACACAAGTTTTTTACAAGAAAAAAACAAGTTTTTTAAAATTCACTTAACAAAATCTTTTTTTATTATAAACCATTTTAGTAAAAAAATCAAGTTTTTTATTAAAAAGTGCGCTGTATAGGCGTATTTTTTACTTTTTTATGATTATTCCCGCAAAAAATCGGCAACAATTACCTCAAATAACGGTAATAGGACCATTATCAGGAAATAAAAACAAAAAATTTCATGTTATTCTCCCGGTACAATTTTATATTTTTTCAAACTGTTTTTAAATAAGCGCATCATCATCGGAAAAAGACAAAAAGACATTCAGTCTATATATTTTATTATTTTGAGGAGTTTTTTATGCTTGGAACAGAAATAGTCAAAATAACAGCGACAGAAATACTCGATTCCCGCTCAAAACCGACAATACTCTGCAAAACAGAACTTGCAAACGGAGCTTTCGGCAAAGCATCCGTTCCCTGCGGCGCATCACGCGGAAAAAACGAAGCGAAAGAAAAACGTGACGAAGAAGAAAGATATTCGGGACTCGGTGTAAAAAATGTCTGCCGAAGGATCGAGACCGAACTTTTTGAATTTGTAAAAGGCGCCGATGCCACAAATCAAAAAATGCTCGACGGACTCTTGCTTTCCGCCGACGGAAAAAGCGACAAATCCAACTTCGGTGCAAACGCCATGCTCGCGGTATCGCTCTCGTGCGCACGCGCCGCTGCAAGCGCGTACAAGCTCCCGCTTTACAGATATATCGGCGGAATTTACGGAATGTATATGCCGATACCCATGATGAACGTATTAAACGGAGGCGCTCACGCGGGCAACAATATAGATATACAGGAATTTATGATAGTTCCCGTAAGACCGGAAAGCTATGCCGAGGGCGTGCGTATGTGCGCCGAAATATACGCCGTATTGAAGAGCTCGCTCAAAAAATCGGGACTTTTTGTAGGTATAGGCGACGAGGGCGGTTTTGCCCCTGATTTAAACTCCGACGAAGACGCGATAAAATACCTCTGCGAAGCGGCAGAGAGCGCGGGGTACTCCGTAAACAGAGATGTGAAAATCGCTCTGGACGTTGCCGCCGGCGAATGGTACAAAGACGGAAATTATCACCTCCCAAAGAAAAACAAAACGGTTTCCTCAGATGAGCTTATAGATATGTTTTGCGATTGGAAGAAAAAATATCCCATAATTTCAATAGAAGATCCGCTGGGCGAAGACGACACGGAAGGTTGGCAAAAGATCACAAAGAAAATGAACGACACTATTCTCGTCGGCGACGATCTTTTTGTGACAGACGCAAGAAGGATTACTGTCGGAAAAGAAGAAGGAATAGCCAACGCCGCGCTCATCAAGCCGAATCAGAGAGGAACGCTTTCAGAAACGGTAGCGGCGATAAACACGGCGAAAAAGGTGGGATACAAAACAATAATTTCCCACCGTTCGGGAGATACGCCAGACGATTTCATAGCAGACCTCGCCGTCGCGCTCAATGCCGATTTTATAAAAGCGGGCGCCCCTGCCAGAGGCGAGAGAGTGGCAAAATACAACAGACTGTTGGAAATAGAAAAAGAAATATCTTCTTCCGCATTTAAGTTCTGAGAAATTTTCGATATATAAGGCTAACACAGAGGATTTTTCGAAAATCAAATAAATAATTTTTACGGACTGCAACAGGAGAAAAGCTTATCGAATGCCGCGGCGTTCGGTTTCTTGCCATCGATTTTTCAAAATATCAATCCTGTTCTACGTTATTTATGCGTAAAAACATCTTATTTTTAATTGTAAAGTTATGATAAATGGTTTCCTCCCATAATAAACTTTATATATTTTTCGAAAAATCCTCTGTTTAACATAAAAAAATTAAACGTGTAAACTTTTTTTCTTTACCGTAATATTATATTATCGGACGCGCACGCGCGTTTTTTGTAAAAATTTGGCGCACGCTTTACCGCCTCTTTATGATTTGAAATCACAAAATCAGGTAAAAATATGATCGGAAAGAAAAAACTTTCCTATTTTATCAAGCAAAGAGAGTGTGATAAAAAGTGACAGTTAAAAGAGGAGATATTTTTTACGCCGATTTAAGTCCCGTAGTCGGTTCGGAACAGGGCGGGCTTCGTCCCGTGCTCATTGTTCAAAACGATGTGGGAAACAAATACAGTCCAACGGTAATAGCGGCAGCAATAACAAGCAAGCTCGACAAGGCAAAGCTTCCGACTCATATCGATGTATATGCAGAAGAATTCGGTCTTGCAAAAAATTCCGTCGTTCTTCTCGAACAGATACGAACGCTCGATAAAAGACGTCTCCGCGAAAAGATGGGGCATCTTGATGAATTACTTATGCAAAAAGTAAACGATGCGATAACGATAAGTTTCGGACTCTCAAACGAACAGTATGAGAAAAACGACGTCTCTGCCATGACGACCGAGCCAAACCCAAATATCGTAACTGCGTAAAATATATTTTGCAGAACGGCGATTTTCGCCGTTCTGTTTTTCTTACCTTTCTTTCGGAGAAAGGTAAGAAAAAGAACTTCCCCCCGAATATACCACTTTATTTTGGCGAAAGTTTTTGAGATTCCAAAGGACTTTTTTCAAAAAGTCCTTTGGTCAGAGTTTGGGGCAGACGCCCCAACATTCAACGCCCACACAAAAAGCACGGCAGCGCCGTGCTTTTTTATTTTATCATGAACAGTTGGAACTGCTGTTCCAAACCTTGCTTTAAGGTGCTTTTGAAAAAGCGCCTTAAAAATCCGCAAAACTTTCCCACCGAAAACACCACTTTATTTCGGAAAAAATTTTCAAGTCATCACGGACAGCCATTAGCGTCAATTCCGCCGCGGAGCAAAACCTTTTTTATATTTTGAACTAAAATTTACATTTATCTATTGAAATAATATCCATAAAAAGATATAATAAAAGAAAATATCGAAAAACGAGGTTTAGATTTAATGTTTATGTTTTTGGATGGAACAGCCGCCGCAACAAATACGCAGCAGGGCGGACTTATGAGCATACTCTCCCTTATTATTCCCTTCGCGCTCATCGCGATAGTATTTTACTTCTTTCTTATACGCCCGCAGAAAAAGCAGGAAAAAGAAGCCGCTCAAATGCGTGACAGCCTCCAAGTAGGCGACGAAGTAACGACGATAGGCGGAATAATCGGACGTGTAGTAAGCATAAAAGACGAAACTTTCACTCTTGAAACAAGCCGCGACAGAACAAAGATGCGTTTTCTTCGCAGCGCTATCAAAAGCGTTGACGTAAGAGTAAGCGACATCCGCGCCGCAGCTTCCGAAAAGACAGAGGAAGATAAAAAAGAAAACACAAAAGAGCAGAAAAAAATCGACAAGAAGGCAAATAAAGCCGAAAAAGAAGCCGCTCAAAACGACGAAAATGCAGTAACAACCGAATCCCCTGCCGAAGACAAAAAGGACTGATAACAACAGTATCGGAAAACAGTAATATTAGAACCTCCCGCCGCATATGATTTAACAAAACGACGGGAGGTTTATTTTTATGAATAAAACTGTATCGGCAAATTCGGACAAAGAAAAAAATATTTTTTTATGCGCGGCAAGAGGACTTGCCGTCGCGGTTTTTTCGGCACTTATCATTTCCGTTATCATGGGACTTATCGGGCTCTCTCTTGACGATCCCGATAAATATACAGGCATATTTGCGCTTGCGGCACTTTTTATAGCTTCCGGTATCGGCGGATACATAACGGCGCGTGTGCGCGGCAAAAACGCCCTCATATGTGGTCTTATAACAGGGCTCATGATAATAATGACAATGGTTCTCTTCTCTCTTTCCTTCGCTCTGGGAATAAATATGTCTCTCTTCGCCATATGCGTTCCGAGCATAATCGTAACATCTATTCTCGGAGCCATATCGGGAGTCGGCAAAAAAGACCGCGCCGGAAATAAAAGAAGAAAAAAGTCAAAAAGCAAGAGATAACAAAGAAGACTTAAAACCGCGTAAATCCATGTAAAATCCTCCACAATATCACAATAAAAAACTCCGAAGAGAGAACTCTCCGGAGTTTTTTATTATCTTAAATTATTTTTCTTCTTTTGTTTCTTCGGAAGCTTCTTTTGCGGATTTACGTCCGAGAATAGCGTTTGTGATTATACCGAGTATAAGTGCGCAAGCAATACCTGTAAGTGTAACTTTGCCGAAAGCAAGCTTCATACCGCCTACGCCCGCGATAAGTATAACGGATACTACAAAGAGGTTTCTGTTGTCGTTAAGGTCTACGTTCTGAATCATTTTAAGACCGGAAACCGCGATAAATCCGTAAAGCGTTATGCAAACGCCGCCCATTACGCAAGAAGGAATGGTAGAAAGGAATGTTACAAACGGAGCGAAGAACGAAATTACTATCGCCAAAATCGCCGTTGTAAGAATAGTTACTACGGAAGCATTTCCCGTTATTGCAACACAACCTACCGACTCTCCGTATGTAGTGTTGGGGCATCCGCCGAATACCGCACCGGCAAAGGAACCGACGCCGTCGCCGAGAAGCGTTCTGGAAAGACCGGGATCTTCAAGAAGGTCCTGCTCTATTATGGAAGAGAGGTTCTTATGATCCGCAAGGTGTTCCGCAAATACGACAAAAGCTACGGGAACATATGCCACAGCGATCGTTCCGAGATACGAAGCAAAGCTTCCGTCCCATTCGAAATTGCCCTTGAATGCTTTAAGGAATGTGAAATCGGGGTACCACTGCATGTTCTGGAATTTGGAGAAATCTATTATTTTAAGAGCCTCTACGCTTGCCGCATTTCCTATAACGGTAAATATAGCCGCAACAACATAACCCGCAACAATTCCTATTATAAAAGGAATGAGCTTCATCATCTTCTTTCCGAAAACGGAGCAGATAACGACAGCGAAGAACGTTACAAGACCGCAGGCAAGGCAAACAAGCGCGTGCGTATCCATTACGAAAGCACCGTCTGCGTTTTTCGCAGCACTCACAGCGTCTCCGATTGCATTTCCCGCAAGAGAAAGACCTATTATAGCAACCGTCGGTCCTATAACAACAGAAGGCATTACTTTGTTTATCCATTTTGTTCCGGCAAGCTTAACAATGACGGCTATTATGACATATACGAGAGCCGCAAAGAGCGCTCCGAATATAAGTCCGACATAACCTGCGGAAACAGATACGCCGCCCGCAAAAGCCGCGAGCATCGAAGGAAGGAACGCAAAGGAGGAACCGAGGAAAACAGGGCTTTTGAATTTCGTGAACAACAGATATACTATTGTTCCCACACCTGCTCCGAAGAGCGCGGCGGATTGCGACATTGCCGCTTCGGGATAGACGCTGTTTACAACCGTAGGAACAGCGATCGTAGCCGCAAGGATCGCGAGAAGCTGCTGGAATGCAAAGACAAGCATCTGTCCGAACTTCGGCTTATCTTTTATACCGTAGACAAGTTTCATATGTTTTTTCTCCTAATATTTTTTTATTTAGTGCCTTTTTAAAAGCATTAAACAGTACAAAGTTTTACAAGCATTTCCCCGTCGTATCTTTCCACCTCGACAACGACTTTCTCCGAAAGAGATGTGGGAACATTTTTCCCGACAAAATCCGGTTTTATGGGAAGCTCTCTGTGTCCTCTGTCCACAAATGCAAGAAGCTCTATACATTTGGGACGTGCTATATCGAATATGGCGTCTATTGCCGCTCTTACCGTTCTGCCTGTAAAGATAACATCATCGACAAGTATCACGCGTTTATCTTTTATATCAAAATCTATCGAATGGGATTTTACAGACGGAAAATCCCCTATCTCTCCTATATCGTCGCGATAGAGTGAAATATCGAGAGTTCCCACGGGGACCTCTTTTCCGCAAAAGGAAAAAATTTTCTTTGATATCTCCTCCGCTATCGGCACACCACGTCTTAAAACGCCTATCAAAACGACATCGGAGAGGTTTTCATTCTTCTCTATTATCTCATGAGCAAGACGGGAAAAAGTTCTGCCCATCGCCTGAGAATCCATAAGGATCTTCTCCATTCTTCCCTCCGAAAACAATAAAAATGCCCGGCGCAACATCGTCGGGCGTAAATCACGAATCAAAATTTCCTTGACGACATCACGGTATCGCATTAAAGGCTTTATCCAGGAAATATAATAACACATAATTAACAATTTGTAAATACTTTTTTACCGAAAAAATAACAAAAAAGGAAGTCTTTCGACTTCCTTTTTAAATCAGTTTTGGTTGTTTTCAAGATAAGCAACTACATCCCCTACGGTTTTAAATGCCATTACATCGTCGTCCGGGACGGTTACACCGAATTCTTCCTCAATAGTCATGAGCATTTCGACAACATCAAGAGAATCTGCGCCCAAATCCTCCGCGATATCCGTCGTCATCGTAATCTTATCAGCATCGATTTGAAGCTGTTTTGCAAGAATATCTCTTATTTGTTCAAACATTTAAAGTTGCCTCCTAAAAAATTAGAATTTCATCACGTTAGCATTATAAACGATTTACGCCGCATTTGCAATAATATTTTTAAATATTTACATACAGATAAAATTTTTATTCGTCATACCAGCCATTTGTCTCGGCATTTTCCTCCGGCGGCGCGTTTTTAAGCTCTTCTATTTTGTCATTCATCGCCGCCGCGAATTCCGCATTCGGTTCAAATATTATTTCTGCTTCCGAACCGTTCCATTCAAACGAATAAAAATACTCGTCGGGCGTTGCAAAGTTACGGCAGTAATTATATCTTATACGAACATTTTTTCTTTTTTTATCTTCGGAAGTCTTTTTTACAAAGTGCCCCGTCCGCATGGATATATTGCACATTACCTGCTCCCTTTTTCCGCTCACCTTTACTATACGGAAATTCTCTCCGTCGATAACATAGTAATATCCGACAAGACTGTAACGGCATGCCACCCATATTCCGAAAGCAAAAAATGCCATCGCAATAAGCTGAACGACAGATTTATACGAATTTATAAAATACGAGGTCCCGAATATAACGGCGCCGCAGAAGACACCTGCAAACGACCATATAACAGAACGTTTCAATCTTTTCGGAACACATTTGTACATAAAAACCTCCTTGAACAATAACAAAAAAATCTTATACGCATAGTATAATCTTGAAAAATATTTTTAATGGGAGATGGTAAAATGGAAAATTCAGAAAACATAAAAAATGTCGTTTCTTCTATCGACGACGAAACACTTCGCCTTAAAATCACGGGCATAATGGAGGCTCTCGGAATAAATCCTTCCTCCATGGGACAAAAATTCTCCGATATGACGGCGATAAGAAACACCGTCATGAATATGAGCGAGAGCGATCTACGTAATATAATATCAACCATACCGCAGGAAAAAGCAGAAGCCATCATGCGTGAGATAAACAAGAAATAATTATGGATAAAGATTTTTCCGAAAAGCTCGGTTCGATACTATCGGATCCCGAAATGATGTCAAAGATAAAAACGATAGCGGCAAGCATGAACATGCCGCAAAAGGAAAAAGAAAATGTTCCTTCCGACGACAACGAAAGCACGAACGTCAAAGAGGAAAACAACGAGACAAAAGCTCTTCCCGTAGGGAACTTCGGCATGCCGAATGTAAATTCCGAGCTTATAAAAAACATTTCCAACAGCCGCGCTCTGCTCTGCGCCCTGAAACCGTATCTCGACAAAGAGAGATGCGAACGCATAGATAAAATATTGGGTATGATGAAGATAGCCGAAATAATGGGCTATATCAAATGATCAAGAGGTAATTTTTATGTACAGCAGAAACTACGGAATTACAGAGGATCAAAAATCCAAAATAACGCCGCCGCCCGATTACAGCGGTTCTGCGATACAGAGCGTCGGCGTTACGGAAAAAGCGGCAAATCAAAACAATGAAATGAATTCCGAAAAAGAAATTCTTTCAACATCATTTCCGGATTCGGAAGATATCCCGGAAATCGCGCCGGCTTCCCAAAATATCCGATTCACTTTTCCGAAAGAAGAGGATAAACCGACATCTCTTTACAGAGAAGAAGTCGAACAAAAAAAAGAAGAAAAATGCGAAGACAAAAAATGCATTTTAAAAAAGATCTCCGGATTTTTATCCGGACTGACTGTCGAAGACCTTATCCTGTTCGGAATAATAGCGGCACTTGCCTTCGGAGTTGCAGATAATGATATGCTAGTGATCGCTCTTGTCATAGCAGTGGTAATCATGTGAGGAATAAAAGTTCGTTGAAAATATAATTTACATTAAATTCCTTGATATCGTAATACATTACCACGTTGTCGTTAAAATACGTTCTGGCGCTGTCCATTATGCCCGTGGACATATCGATATTTACAATATCATACATCGAAAGCGACGGAAAATCGCATTTCACCGTACATTTTCCGCCCTCTTCCGAATATTCGGATATGAAATATTTCTCAGTCCCGAGCATAGAAAAATACGGCAGAGGCACTTGCTCCTCAAAAGAAAATTCATCAGAAGAAGCATACATTGCGGAGGAAATGCTTATATAATCAGTAATCGCCACGCGCGTTCCGTCACATATGATCTTCTTTTTCATTTCGTTGTATGCGTCGTATATCTCTATACGGTATTTGTCGGAATGCTTATATACCCTGTAAAATTCTATATTATACGATTCATAAATATATGTAATATAGAATTCGGCATAAAAATCGTTATAGTACGGAAAAGAGGAGATAAGCTTTTCGATATTCTCTTTTGTATTGAGATCGGAATAAATCACATTCTTGTTTCCGCCGTCTGACGACGGAAGAAACGGCTCGTCCGTTTCGGAAGAAGTTTTCGAGTCAAACGGAAATTCTATTATTCCCGCCCTGTATACTATCGACAGCACCATAACGCAGACAACAAAGAACAAAGTAAGTAGCGATATTATAGACAACAGCGTAAGAGAACCGTTACCTTTAAGAAGCTTTTTTATCTTTTCTTTCATAACGGTTCTCCTTTTTTGTGTATTTTTTGATACGGTTCATACAACGATTCCGAAAATCGTCGGTCAACCGAAGGTTTTGGTTTTATCCGTGTAAAAATTCAAAACAATATCAGCGAATATGACGGTCGTAAATTTTTTTCTCCGAGTCAAGACTTAATCTTATAAACACGATGGAAGCGGCAAATATCAGCGCCGAAAGCGCCCCGTATTCCGGATATATCACGGCGGAAAAAGAGGACGCCGCCGCAAAAGTATATAATATTATACAAATCTTCCTTACGGAAAATCCGCGGTTATAAAGAAGATGGTGTATATGCTTTTTATCAGGCAAAAGCGGGTTTTTCCCGCTGAAAATCCTTCTGAAAAACGAGCTTACGGTCTCCGATATCGGAAGTATGAACAAAAGAAATACAGTCGATACGGGAGAGGGATTAGACGATGAAAAAAGTCTTGTCGAAAGAGTCGAAAGAATAAATCCCAGAAAAGCCGAGCCCGTCTCGCCCATAAACACGGACGCGGGATTCGAATTGTAAAGAAGAAAACCGAGGCACGCTCCGCAGACGCAGACCGCCAACAGCGAAAAATCGCGTTCTCCGTAAATAAAAAGCAACACCGAAAGAGAGAATGCGCTTATTGCGGAGACACCGGAGGCAAGTCCGTCCATTCCGTCTGTAAGATTTATCGCATTCATCATAAACAATATCCAGAATACCGTTATGGGAAAAGAGAAAGCACCGAGAGAAAAAACTCTCCCGAACAAAGTAAACGCTTCTATCCGCGATATAAAAAACGCGGAAAACGCCGCGAGCAACGTTTGAAATCCGAGCTTATAAAACGGATTCAATGCGAGCGCATCGTCTAAAAGCCCGAAAACACCGCAAAGCAGCACCCCCGCCACGACGAACACAATATTGTTCGATACAGGTTCATAATACGAGTTGAAAAACAGAAGTATGGTAAGTATAAACGAAATTATCATCGCGGCGCCGCCCATAAGCGGCACGGCGTCTTTGTGCATACGCCTATTGTCGCGCGGAACGTCTATAACGCCCATGCGCTTTGCCGTTTCTTTTATAAACGGCGTAAGAATAAACGAAAAAACAAGTGAGACAGATGTTATTGATAAAAGGATAACATTATCCGATACAAAAAAATCGTACATCTCGGCAAAAGCCGTCCGTTCTTTTATTTTTTTGCCAGAAATCCCACTTTTCTATAAACTTTCGAAACCATTCTGTCGGCTATATAGGAAGCATGAGAAGCCCCCTCCGAAAGAATCTTTTCGAGGTATGCTTTGTCGTTCATGAGCCTTTTATATTCCTCTTGCAACGGAGCAAGAGCGTCTGCGCACGCTTCGCCTACGGCGAGCTTGAAATCTCCGTAACCGCGTCCGTCGAATTCCCTCTCTATTTCTTCAAAGCTCTTTCCCGTAAAGCAAGAGTATATAGACATAAGGTTGTTTATTCCGTCTTTGCCCTCGGCATATCTTACGACAGTATCGCTGTCGGTGACGGCGCGCTTGAACTTTCTTATTATGGTATCGCGCGGGTCGAGAATGGCGACAAACGCATTTTCGTTTTCATCGGATTTGCTCATCTTTTTGGTCGGCTCGGAAAGAGAATATATCTTCTTACCTGTTTTGGGCATATAGACATCGGGCACTGTAAAAGTATTGCCGTATATCTGATTAAAACGCTCCGCTATATCCCTTGCGAGCTCTACGTGCTGCTTCTGATCTATTCCGACGGGAACGAGGTTTGCCGAATAAAGAAGTATATCGGCAGCCATCAAAGACGGATATGTGAAAAGTCCGGCATTTATATTCTGCGCATTTTTGGCGCTTTTATCCTTGAATTGCGTCATTCTGGATAATTCGCCGAACATTGTATAGCAGTTGAGTATCCATGCGAGCTGTGCGTGCGCGGGGACATGGCTCTGCACGAACATTACATTTTTTTCGGGGTCGAGACCGCTCGCTATATATATCGCCAGCGTTTCAAGCGTGCGGCGGCGAAGCACTGCGGGATCCTGTCTTACCGTTATGGAATGCATATCCACAACGCAATATATACAGTTATATGCGTCTTGGAGCGCGTCCCAGTTCTTTATGGCGCCGAGGTAGTTTCCTATCGTAAGATTTCCGCTGGGCTGTACGCCCGAAAAAATCGTTTGCTTCTCTTTTGAAAATTCCATTCTTATAATCTCCGAACATAAAAAATTCTGTTATTTATATTATAATACAACGAAAAGAAAATGTTTGCAAGTATATTCTATCAAAACCGCGTCTTTACGATCGTTTTACCATATTTTTAGCCTATCTTTTTTACACCGTGATAGTATATAATAAAATCGGGAAGGTGATTTTTTTGGAACTCAATCTTATAGGAAAAGAAAAGCTTGAAATATTACTCACAAGAGCGGATATGGACGATTTCAATATAAGCAACGAAAACCTGGATTACAAAAATACCGAAACAAGACGCGCCGTATGGGATATTCTCGACAAAGCAAAAAAGAAAACGGGATTTGATGCCGCGAGCGGAAAAATACGGATAGATGCGCTCCCGTCCAAAAGCGGAGGATGTGTAATTTTTATAACAAAAACGGAACATCCTTGTACGACGGAGGAAAAAATGAATTGCCCGAAAGATAATTTGCCGGAAACTTTTGAGAAAACATTTATGACGATATACGGATTTTCTTCGATATCGGAGCTTTTGAACGTTTGCCGTTTTTTAAGTCTTCGCGGGTATGTGGGAGAAAGCACGGTATATACCGAAAAAAAAGAAAGCCACGTTAAAAACAGATATTACCTTATGCTTTCAGACAAAATTTCATATAAGACAAAACCGTCCTGCTCAATTTTCGAAAATATGTTTATAGGAGAATTCGGAACAAGACTCTCAGACGAAAACACGTTTTCATACATAAAGGAGCATTGCGACCTTATCTGCGGGAAAAATGCGGTGAAAATTCTTTCCGCGATAGCATAGCGTTTCATTTTTCCCGATATTATAAAAAACGATATTAAATTTTTTCTTCTATGTATGGATATTTCCGATATTTTTTGGTAAAATCAAAATATAATATTCATTATGTTTGGAAAACAAAAAATGCGGGAGTCTTACATGGAAGAAAAAACGCTTGAAGAAATAAAAAGAGAATGTTCCGGCTGTATGAAATGCCCTCTCGGCAAAACTCGTACAAACCTTGTTTTCGGAATCGGAAATTCCAATGCAAGGCTCATGTTCGTAGGCGAAGCTCCCGGTCAGAACGAGGATCTTTCGGGTATTCCCTTCGTCGGAGCCGCAGGAAAATTGTTTGACAAATACCTCGGCGCCGTCGGCATAGACCGTAACGACGTGTACATAACAAATATATTAAAATGCCGTCCGCCGCAAAACCGCGATCCTCTTCCCGAAGAAGAGGACGCCTGTATAGGGTATCTTCGCGAACAGGTAGCGGCAATATCCCCCGATATCATCGTTTGTCTGGGGAGAATCGCCGCCATGCGCCTTATAAAGCCGGATTTCAAGATAACAAAGGAGCACGGTATTTTCGTCAGGCGCGGAAAATACGAAATATGTGCGGTATACCATCCGTCCGCACTTTTGCGCGATCCTGTCAAAAAAGACGATATGCTTTCCGACATGATAATGATATCAAAAAAATATCGCTCTCTCCAAAAATAACCTACTTTTCTTATAAGAAAAGTAGGCAAAAGAATTTCCCACCGAATGCACCACTTTATTTTGGCGAAAGTTTTTGAGATTCCAAAGGACTTTTCACGAAAAGTCCTTTGCTCGGGGTTGGGGGCAGACCGCCCACACCTTTCTTTCGGAGAAAGGTGTGCCAAAGAACTTCGCACCGAATATACCACTTTATTTTGGCGAAAGTTTTTGAGATTCCAAAGGACTTTTTACAAAAAGTCCTTTGGTCGGGGTTTGGGGCGGAAGCCACAACATTCAATGCGCACACAAAAAGCACGGCATTGCCGTGCTTTTTATTTTTTCATAATATGTCGGAACTGCCGTGAGGGGACCTTGCTTTAAGGGACTTTTGAAAAAGTCCCTAAAAAATCCTCAAAACTTTCACATCGTTGTCATACTTTATTCGGGCAAAGATTTCAAAGCTCTTACTCCACGGAAACATACTCTATATCAAATTCGATATTTTCTATTTTTGTCGCGTCAACGCCGCGGAACTGTATCAACATATTCCAAGAAGCCATATCGCACGTACCCGCTTCCGGATACACATAATTTATTTTCACGGTCGCTTTTGTGTAATCATCCGAATAAATTATAGTATCGAAACACGGGCGAATGCTTCCGCTGTTGCAGTTTAACGTAACATAAAGCACGGCATTGTCCGATGAATTTTCATTCCATGATTCCTCTGTCGGAAAATAATTATACTCCAATTCGGTAGCGTTATTTTTAAAATCTTCATACGAATAGAATATCTTGTATCCGGAAACCGGTTCATTTCCTCCGCCGTTATATTGCGTGTTGAAAACTCCCGCTCCGTTGAAAAAGTATGCTTCGCTGCTATCAAAAGGATACGAAATCGTGCTCGTCGTGCTCACAGTCTGCTCCATGGTACCGACAGGTTTCGTGGTGCTCGAATACACGCCAGTTGTGGACGGTATTTCTCCTGTTGTGGACGGAAGCGCGCCCGTCACATCAGAGCTTGTATCGGTCATCTCCGGATCAAGCGAAGCTTCTGTTTTTCCTTCTATGACAGTCCCGGGAGGGACCATCGTAGACGAACGTTTGTTTATAACATTTATCGGTATGGTTATCAAAACGGCGGCTATAAGCAAACAGGACGCCGTGGCTGTAACACCTCTCAGAACAGCCTGTCTTTTTTCTCTTTTTTTCTTTTCATATTCCTTGGCTTTATTAAAAACGGCATTACGAAATTCTTCATGATTCTTCATAAGAAAAACCCTCCTCTTCCATAGCGCGTTTGAGCGAACCTTTTGCCCTGTACATAAGATTTGCAATCTGTCTTTTATTCTTTTTTAAGACCCTTCCCGCCTCTTCCGCAGTCATATCTTCAAAATACACAAGCCTTAATAACGTAGCATATTCCTCATTTATTTTTCCGAGAGCGATATGAAGCATTTTCGCGCGCTCATCTTTCAAAATGCTATTTTCTATGCTTTCCGTATCCTCTATATCCGTTTCGTCTATCGGCGTAGAGGAAATACGTTTACGCTTTCTCACCCTGTCTATCGCTTTATTTCTGGCGATCTGGAAGATATACGTTTTAAGTGAGGAACGAAAAGAGAATCTTTTCGGATGCACGATAAGCTCCATAAAAGTGTCTTCCGCAACATCTTCGCTCTCCGTTATGTCGAAAAGGAATCCGTTGATAAAATAGATCAGCGCATCGTGGTACATATTTACAAGTTCGTCAAACCCACCGGTATCTCCGTCAAGGAAACGGCGGTAGCTGCTCTCGCCATTATCCATAAAATCTCCTTTGAAGAAATGTGTTTTTTATATCCTGTATATCAGTCGCACGTAATATGCATTTATCTCACTTGAATTTTAAAGAATTTTCGAAATCGAAACAACAACATTTATACAAGAAAATATCGTCAATATAAATATGAGTGAAGAAAGCAGTGTCACGGCGACGCGTTCTGCTCCCTTCGTTTTGGACTGCAAATCGAGAAGGATAAAGGCGCCCGCCGCGGAAAGCATCGGCGTTATATCGTATATATACCTCATATTTACGCCCGCAAGGCAGAAATCCGCAAAAGCTACGATTATACAAATGACAAAAACAAGAGCCACCGTTGCGATTTTCACCTTATCGCTCTCTTTTTTCTTTCTGTCTATAAAGAACAATCTCGGCGCAAACAGAAGTCCGAGCGGAAGAACATGAGAAAACGCGCCTATATAATAATGGGAGTAAACGTATCTTGCCCCCTCCGGCAAATGCAGATTCATGTTCATTTCTACGAAAGGAAACGCTTTTTTAAAAGTAAACGGATTTATAAAGAAAGAGAACAGCGCCGGAAGCAGAAAATCAAATTCTATGACGTTTTCCGATATATCGTTTATCGTAAGCTGATAGTTCGCACCGAAATCAAGCGGAGAACCGAAACGCGCATTGTTGAATAACATCACAAAAACAGCACCTATGACAACGGGAAGAACAAAGGAAAGCGATGTCGCAATTCCCTCTTTAAGATTGTTCTTTCTTATCTTTAAAACATAATCTATAAACAACGGCGCTACCGCAAGGCAAAGCAGAGACGCCGTCGGTCTTGAAAGTACCGCAAGAACCACGGATACGCCGGAAAGGAAAAAGAGTATTCCTCTTAATACCGGTCTTTCTTCCCTCATTCCGCGGAACATAAAGAACACACAGGAGAAGACCAAACCGAGCGCCGACAGTACGGCTACATAATACACATCGGAGCACAACACGCCTAAGTATACGCCGGAAGCGCATACCGTGCAGATAAGAGACAATAAGAGACTTATAAGATTCGCATTTTTTGCGAATCTTATCGCGAATTCGCGATGCGCAAGCGAAATAAATATTATTGCATATACCGCGAGAATGAAACACGCCATGGAGCTTGACGGAAGAGATCTTGTAACAAAATAGAACGGATAATATACCGTGAATATCGGAGCGATTCCGAAATAAGAATAATATTTTCCGTTATAATAAGCATGATCCCAAAGATATTCCGCACCCCAAGCCATTCTTTCATTGGGATCATACGGATTTTGAAGCCCTTCCAAAACGCGGTCCGGGACTATATCTATATGAAGCTGACCTTTTTTGAAAGCGTCGAACTGTTTTCCGTACTGATCGAGGTACTCTACTTTATAAGCGGGATATTCGACGGTCTGTCTCGGAGGCGACGGAATCATAACGGCTATCAAAACAAGAATAAAAACTATCGAAGCAAACAGCATATTATGATATCTATTGTCTTTGTCATACTTTATATTTAAAATATTTCTCATTTTTACCTCCTATATTACACGCTGTTATTTTATTAAGTCGTACAAGCGATAAATTTTTCTCTGTAAAAACAGTGATTTTTTATAAAATCGAAATATCTTTTTTAACGCCCCGCTTTTTCTCATTTTATTCGTCTCTTAACGCAGAAAATCAGAGAAACAAGATTACTGCAATATATAAAAACAAAAAAGAGGAAAGCTAAAGTGCGGTTCCCATAGGAATTTATTTAGACGACATAAAAGGATAGCAATAATTCGCTATCCTTTACTTTTTGCATTTCTAAAACACATGACTTTGCTTGCAAAGTATAGTGTGCCTATACTTAAAAATATTTATCCGCAAAACACAACAGCCGACTAACTGGAATTGGTCTATTCAAAATCTCATTCAAACTTATCCCAATGCTCTTTTTCGTCTGACAGCAGTTCTTTAACTTTGGGAACAATTGAACCCACAAAAGCAACGGTGCTTTCATGAGAAAAATAGATTGCCCACGAAAAATCTTTGTCCGTGTATATATTTTCACAGCCACCATATTCAATCAATTCAATCGTTTCAACACAATTTTGTGGTCTGAAAATATTTTCACCATACATGTATATGTGCGTTTGGGGCAGACCAATTATCTGTTCAATCTGTTTCATGTATGGCTCTACATAGTCAAACATGATGAAAAATTTATCTGAAATCTCTTTAGGCTCATCACCATCAAGAGGAAACCAATATGCTGTATTCACATAACCCCATACAGAACGAAACTTCTCCTGCAATGCAACTGCTTCTGAACCAACAATCACTCTCATATATGGAATCTCTGCTAATGAAAGAGATTCTTTTTGAGATAAAAGGTCTTCTAAAAATTCACAGAATTCTCGATTTGTTTTATCAATGATATACTGCGCTGAATGTTTTTGTGGTTTTATAATAGAGGGGTCATAATGAACATCAATAAGATTTATCACTTCGTTTTTCAAATCTTCTACACATTCAAAAGACTTGTCTATGAGTGTTGATAGCTTAAAGATCAGTTCATATGCGATTAGATAGCCAACATATGTAATGCCGCCATAATTTCCATAGACCTTTTGATAAGTTTTGGCTTTGCTAATACACCAAAGTTTCAAATGGTTGATTATATTGTTAAAATTCATGGAACTCCTCTGTCGCACTCACATAAGCAATCAATTAGCCAAATTCTTATTTATAGGCGAATTTATTATATCAAAATAATTTGTATAACTCAAGTTGTTTACGTGAACAAAAGAAAACTCGACTTATCAAAAGTCGAGTTTAATAGTTTTTCCAATTAAAATCCCTATTGGAAGAGCGGAAAGCCCTCCTCTTTTCAATTTGGAGCGGATTACGGGGCTCGAACCCGCCACCTCGACCTTGGCAAGGTCGCGCTC